>NZ_MKRR01000135.1:201755-226697 GCF_001897045.1 Sphingomonas sp. 66-10 | reverse complement strand
CCGGCATCGGCCGTCCCGGTGCTGACGTCCGCATCGGTCACCGGCCCGACGGGTACGGTGTGGAACACGACCGCTGACAGCTTCTACAACCTGTTCATCCGTCACCCCACCGACCAGGGTTACGTGAACTCGAACGACAATTTCTCGGGGATTTCGCTGGGTGGTCTGGCGACCGACGGCGACTTCCAGATCACCGGTGACGGTTGGCCGACGGGGGCGAGCGCCCACTACACCAACTCCGATCCTTATTATAACCTCACGCTGGTGCTGACCGAGGCGGGCAAGTCCCTCACGCTCACCGGGAAGTACACCCCGGGCACCCAGGAGTTCGTCGGGCTCACCGGTTCGGGCATCCTCAACGGCGTGAAGTACACGCTCGACTCGTTCGACTGGACGCGCGGCACGACCAATCTGGTCGGCGGCTACACCTATGCCGGCCGTATCGGCCAGACCGGTGGGTCGGCGCGCGACTATCAGGGCACCTTCTCGCTCAGCTCGGGCGGGGTTCCCGAGCCGGCGACCTGGGGTCTGATGATCCTCGGCTTCGGCGGTGTGGCCGGCGCGATGCGTCGCCGTCGCAGCACGACGCTCGCGACTGCCTAAGACGCTTTCCGGTCCACGGAAATGAAAGCCGGTCGGTCCAATCGGACCGGCCGGTTTTTTCTTTGCATGGCCCTGTCATCCCAGCCCAAGCCGGGATCTCGGGCGGCAAGCGCGACGCCCGTGGCGGAAGGCCTTAGGTGATATGTAGCAGGCGTGATGCGTGGAACGTCATCCTGCGATGTCGGCGGCATTGGCGTCATAGCAGCGGACAAGCCGCGCCGTGCCCCGCGATGAACCGCGCATGAAATCGCGCGCGGCCGATCCTCATTACGGGGCAATTCTCGCCGTGTTGCCGCGAGATCGCGGTGCGATGCAGGGCTTTATCGTCTGATAACTATACCCAAGCCGCCCGTCTCGCGGTAGTGTCGCGCCGTGGGGTGCGCGGGATGGGCGTTAGATGAAGTTGAAGTTCGACGCCCGGGCGCGGGCGATCATGCAGAGATTGCCGATCCCCAGCGTCTATTCGGCGGCCGAGCTGGTCCTGCTCGGGCTGCTCGCTTTTCAGGCCGCGCGGCTGGTGTGGGTAGCGGTGACGCCGGTCGCCCCGGTCGGCGAATGGCGCGCGAGCGTGCCGACGATCCCCGCCGCGCCGGGCGACGTGCTGCGCGGGTTCGATCCTTTCTATCGGTTGGAGGGCGGCGGCGATGCGCCGGCCGTGGTCACCTCGCTGCGCCTGACCTTGTTCGGCACGCGCGTCGACGAGGCCAGCGGGCGCGGCTCGGCGATCATCGCCGGTCCCGACGGCATCCAGAAAAGCGTCGCCGTCGGAGAGGAGATCATCCCCGGGGTGACGCTGAAGGAAGTCGCGTTCGATCATGTGACGATCGATCGCGGCGGTGCGCGCGAGGATCTGTTCCTCGATCAGTCGGCCGGGACGGCGAATGCGGCGTCGCCTGGCGTCGCGCCGGCGCCGGGCGCCGTGCCGCCGCCGGTGGCGGGCAACCCCCCGCCGGGGGGCGGGATCACGATTAGTCGGTTCCGCGCCGAGGTCGGTTTCGTGCCGCGTATCGAGGGCGGCAAGATCGCCGGCCTCGTCGTACGTTCGCAAGGTTCCGGCGCCGCGTTTCGCGCCGCCGGATTGAAGGAGGGTGACATCATCACCGCAGTTGGGGGTCGGTCGATCAGCAATCCGGCCGATCTGGATATCATCGCCGGCGGGTTGAATGGTGGCGGCACGCTCTCGCTGACCGTGCAGCGCGACGGCCAGTCGATCCCGCTCAGCCTTGCGGTGGCGCCGCAATGAGGCTGCTTTGTTTCGCCAGCGGCATCGCACTGGCGCTTGCCGCCCCGGTCGCCGCGCAGACCACGCTCAACGTGCGCGACGCCGATATCCGCGCCTTCATCGCCGATGCGGCGAAGGTGACCGGCCGCGTGTTCATCATCGACGGCCGCGTGCAGGGCAAGGTGACGGTGGTGACCGATCGCCCGCTGAGCAAATCCGAATATTTCGAGGTGTTCCTCTCGACGCTGCGTGCCAACGGGCTGGTCGCGGTGCCGACCAGCAACGGCGCGTTGCGCGTCCAGCCGATGGAAAATGCCGCCGCCCAGCCGGGGCGCGTCGGGCTCTCCGGCGCGGCGCGCAACCAGTTCGTGACCGAGATCGTCCGGCTGCGTTCGATCGACGCGCAATCGGCGGTCGATACGGTGCGGCCGCTGGTCAGCCCGCAAGGGTCGCTCACCGCCAATCGCGGCGGCAATTCGCTCGTCGTCGCCGATTTTGCGGATAACGTCCGCCGCGTGCGGGAGGTGCTCAAGCGGATCGATACCGACGGTGCCGCGACGCGGGTGATCGCGCTCAAGAACGCCGGCGCGCGCGACGTCGCCACCGCGCTCCAGGCGCTGGTCGGCAATCCGGCGGCGGGCGGCGGGCAGCCGACCAGCGTGGTCGCGGTCGACGGCGCCAATTCGATCGCGCTGCGCGGCGATCCCTCCACCGTCGCGCGGCTGGCGCAGGTCGCGCTCGATCTCGATCAAAAGGCCAAGAGCGGCACCGAGATCCGCGTCGTCTTCCTCGAGCACGCCGATGCCGCGCAACTGCTCCCGGTGCTCCAGCAACTCGTCGGCCAGGCGCCCGACCAGATTCCGCAGAACACGCTGTCGCAATCGAATTTCGGCGGCACCTCGGCCAACGGCGGCGGGCGTTCGGGCAACAATGCGCCGATGGCGATGGCGCCGTCGCAGACCCAGTCGCAGGCCGCCCCCGGCGGCGGGGCGGCGGGGCAGGCGGCGATTAGCGCCCAGGGCGGGCGCGCGCCGGCGGTGGTGACGCGCTTCACCGGGGCGAATGCGATCGTCATCGCCGCCCCGGCGGACATCCAGCGCCAGCTTTCGGAGGTGGTGCGCCAGCTCGATACGCGGCGCGAACAGGTGCTGGTCGAGGCGATCGTCGCCGAGGTTTCGGATACCACCGCGAACAAGCTCGGCTTCCAGTTCCTGCTCGGCAATCTGAAGGGCGGGGCGTTCGGCGCGACGAGCTTCTCCAGCTCGGCGCCCAATCTGCTCACCGTCGCGGGCGCGATCGGCGCGCGTCAGCTCGCCACGACGACGACGACGGTCAACGGCACCACCACCGTCACCCAGACCAACAATTCGATCAGCGACGCGCTGGCGCAACAGGCAGTCAATTCGATTCTCGGGACGAGCGGCGGGCTTGCCGGCTGGGGCGGG
The DNA here is from genome assembly GCF_001897045.1 of Sphingomonas sp. 66-10. Lineage (NCBI taxonomy): Bacteria > Pseudomonadati > Pseudomonadota > Alphaproteobacteria > Sphingomonadales > Sphingomonadaceae > Sphingomonas > Sphingomonas sp. 66-10. The sequence continues at coordinate 223,427 of NZ_MKRR01000135.1, read as the reverse complement.
AAGATCGGCGACACGATCTTCGGCGCGATCATCAACGCGGTGAAATCGGACAATACGTCGAATCTGCTCCAGGCGCCGAGCCTGATCACGCTCGACAATCAGGAAGCGCGCATCCTCGTCGGGCAGGAAATCCCGATCACCACGGGGCAGGCGCTGAGCCAGAATTTCGACAATGCCTTCCGCACCGTCCAGCGCGAGAATGTCGGCATCCAGCTCGAGGTGCGGCCGCAGGTCAATTCGTCGGGGTCGATCAAATTGTTCCTGCACCAGCAGGTCAGCTCGATCGCCGGGCCGGTTTCCAGCGACAATTCGGATCTGATCCTCAACAAGCGCGAGGTGGAGACGACGCTGACCGTCGACGACGGGCAGATCGCGATCATCGGCGGGCTGCTCGACGATAACGAGCGGCGGACGATCGAGAAAATTCCGCTGCTCGGGGACATTCCGGGGCTCGGCCAGCTGTTCCGCTCGAAGGCCAAGACGCGCACCAAGACCAATCTGATGGTATTCATCCGCCCGACGATCCTGCGCACCCCGGAGGACAATCGCCGCGTGACCGAGCAGCGCTACGGCTATCTCCGGCTCAAGCAGGGCCTGTCGGACCCGTCGCGCGAGCCGTCGATCGACGAGCTGGTGCGCGATTATATGGGCGCGGCGCCGCCGATCCCGTCCGCCCCGATCCCCGGCAATATCGAGGACCCGCGGGTCAACGTGCCGGTGCAGCGCAGCTCGACCACGGTGATCAAGCACGGGAAGGAGCGATGACCGCGCCGGCCGAGGAAGCGCCGCTGCCTCCGGTCGACGAGGGTGCCGCGCCGCTTGCCGGCATCGTCCCGCCGGTCCAGCTGCCTTATGCCTTTGCACGCCGCTTCGGGGTGATCTTCGACGGCGAGCGCGTCGCGCTGCGCGACGGCGCCGACGCCGCGGCGCTGATCGAGGTGCGGCGCGTCGTCGGGCGCCCGTTCGATGTCGAGGTGCTGGAGAAAGCCGCGTTCGACCGGCTGCTCGGCAATATCTATGCGATGGACGGACAGGCGACCGCGCTGGCCGCGGTGGGGATGGGCGACGAGCTTGATCTGCTGGCCGACGGCATCCCGACCGCCGAAGACCTGCTCGACACCGCCGATGACGCCCCCGCGATCCGGCTGATCAACGGCGTGATCGCCGATGCCGCGCGGCACAATGTCAGCGATATCCATATCGAGCCCTATGAGACCGGGCTGGTCGTCCGGATGCGGATCGACGGCGTGCTGCGCGAGACGTTGCGGATGCCGCCGCATGTCGCCCCGGTGGTGGTCAGCCGCATCAAGGTGATGGCGCGGCTCGACATCGCCGAGCGCCGCGTGCCGCAGGACGGGCGCATGGGGCTGACATTGGGCGGCAAATTGCTCGACGTGCGCGTCTCCACTTTGCCGAGCCGCGCGGGGGAGCGGGTGGTGCTGCGTATTCTCGACAAGGAGAATGCCGGGATCGATCTCGACGCGCTCGGGATGAGCGAGCGGATGCACAATCTGATCGATCATGCGATCCACGAGCCCAACGGGATCGTGCTCGTCACCGGCCCGACCGGCAGCGGCAAGACCACCACGCTCTATGCCGCGCTGCGCATGCTCAACGACGGCGCGCGCAATATCCTGACGGTCGAGGACCCGGTCGAATATGCGGTCGACGGGGTGGGGCAGACGCAGATCAACCCGCGCGTCGGGCTGACCTTCGCCGCGGGGCTGCGCGCGATCCTGCGGCAGGACCCCGATGTGGTGATGGTCGGCGAAATCCGCGACCGCGAAACCGCCGAGATCGCGGTGCAGGCGTCGCTCACCGGGCATCTCGTGCTCTCGACCGTCCACACCAATGACGCGGTCGGCGCGATCACCCGGATGCGCGACATGAAGGTCGAGCCGTTCCTGCTCGCCTCCACGCTGCGCGCGGTGGTGGCGCAGCGGCTGGTGCGGCGGCTGTGCCCGGTGTGCCGTCACGCGGTGCCGGCGGGGGACAGCGTGTCGAGCCTGCTCGGCATCCCGGCGGATACGATCGTCTACGAGCCGGTCGGCTGCGGCGAATGCGCGCATACCGGTTATAAGGGGCGCGTCGGGGTGTTCGAGGCGGTGCGCGTCGACGATACGATCCGTCGCCTCATCAACGAAGGCGCCGACGAAGTGGCGATCGCGCGCCACGCCTTCGCGGTCAACGAGACGCTGGCCGATGCGGCGCGGCGGCTGGTCGAGCAGGGGGTGACCACCCCCGAGGAAGCGGTACGCGTCTCGCGGCGCGATGCGATGGACGTGGAAGAGGTGCTCGATGTTTGAGGCATCGGACGCCAACCACGATCCGTTCGCCCTGAGCTCGTCGAAGGGCTGCCCTTCTTCGTCGGCAGAAAAGGGCAGGGCTTCGACAAGCTCAGCCCGAACGGGGCATAGGGAAGCGCGATCTAACGCCGCGCTATCCGGCGTCGCCATCTGCCGTGGCTGATTTCGACTATCTCGCGATCGACAAGCGCGGCAACGAGACGCGTGGGCATATCGCGGCGCCCGATGCCGAGGCGGCGCGCGCGATGCTCGATCGGCGGCGGCTCTATGTCGTCAAGGTCGAGCCGGGGGCGGGGCGTGCCGCGCGCGGGCGGCCGTTGTTCGGGCTGCGCATCCTCAGCGCGCGCATGTCGACCAAGCAGCTCACGTTGTTCACCCGCCAGCTCGCGACGTTGAACCGCGTCTCGCCGCTCGAGGAATCGCTCCGCACGATCACCCGCCAGACCGAGCAGGAAAGCGTCCGCGCGATCGTCTCGCAAGTCCATGCCGGCGTGGTCGAGGGGCGGCGGCTGGCCGATGCGATGGCGCGCGAGCCGCGCAGTTTTCCCTCGCTCTATCGCGCGATGGTCGCGGCAGGCGAAAGCTCGGGCACCTTGCCGACGATCCTCGACCGGCTTGCGCTATTGCTCGAACGGCAGGCGGAAATCCGCGGCAAGATGCTGACTGCGCTCACGTATCCCGCGATCCTTGCGGTCGTGGCGATGGGCGTGGTGCTGGCGCTGATGGCGTTCGTCGTGCCGCAGGTGGTCGAGCAATTCGATACCGTGGGGCAGCAATTGCCGCTGCTGACGCGGATCGTGATCGGGATTTCGCACCTGCTGGTCGGCTGGTGGTGGGCGATGCTGATCGTGCTCGCCGCGCTCGGCGCGCTGGCGTGGCTTGCGCTGCGCCAGCCGCCGATCCGGCTCGCGTTCGATACGCGCCTGCTGCGCGTGCCGTTCGTCGGGCGGCTGCTGCGCGATCTTCATGCGGCGCGGATGGCGCGGACGCTGGCGACGATGGTCGCGAGCCGGCTGCCGCTGCTCGAAGGGCTCGCGCTGACCGGGGGGACGATCCACAACCGCCGGCTCAAGCTCGCCTCGGAGGAGATTACCGAGGCGATCCGGGGCGGCGGCAGCCTCTCGGGCGCGATGCGGCGCACCGGGGTGTTCCCGCCGCTGCTCACCTATCTCGCCGCGTCGGGCGAGGCGGCGGGGCGGCTCGACGAGATGCTTGAGCGCGCCGCCGATTATCTCGAACGCGAATTCGATCGTTTCACCGCCACCGCGCTTTCGCTGCTCGAGCCTGCGATCATCGTGATAATGGGTGGCGTGGTGGCGACGATCGTGCTGTCGATCCTGCTGCCGATTCTCCAGCTCAACACGCTTGCAGGCCAATGAGGAATCCGATGTCGACCGAACAGAAAAAGCGCCGCCGCAAGAGCGAGGAGGGGTTCACCCTGGTCGAGCTGATGGTGGTGATCGTCATCATCGGGCTGCTCGCGACGATCGTCGCGATCAACGTGCTGCCCTCGGGCGACACCGCGCGGATCCAGAAAGCCAAGGCGGATATCGCCAATATCGAGCAGGCGCTCGAAATGTATAAGCTCCAGGTCGGCAGCTATCCGACGACGACGCAGGGGCTCGGCGCGCTGGTCACCGCGCCGTCGGGGGTCGATGCGGGGCGCTATCAGGCCGGCGGCTATCTGAAGAAGCTGCCGAACGATCCGTGGAACCGGCCCTATCTCTATGCATCGCCGGGGAAACATTCCGCCGCCGACGTGTGGAGCCTCGGTGCCGACGGCAAGGAAGGCGGCGAGGGCGTCCATGCCGATATCGGCTCCTGGCCATAAGAGCGGGGGGCACACCACCCGTCACCCCGGCCTTGCGCCGGTGCGCGTCGTTCCTTGTGTCCCCGCGAAGGCGGGGACCCGGTCTGGGCTCCCGCCTTCGCGGGAGCGCAATTCCGCCGGCTTCACCCTGATCGAGTTGATGATCGTCGTCGTCGTGATCGCGCTGGCGTCGGCGGTGGCGGTGCTGGCCTTGCCCGATCCGCGCGGCCGCGTGCTTGACGAGGGCGCGCGCTTTGCGGTGCGCGTCCGTGCTGCGCGCGACGGCGCGATCGTCGAGGCGCGACCGACGAGCGTGTGGGTCACCCCGCGCGGCTATGGCTTCGATCGTTGGGAGGCTGGCCGCTGGATCGCGATTGACGACAAGCCGCTGCGCGCGACCGAATGGGGCCGCGGCACGACGGTGGCCGTCCCCGAGCGTTCGCGCGTCACCTTCGACACCACCGGCGCCGCCGATCGCCCGGTGACGATCCCGCTGCTGCGCGAACGCGCGCGCGCGACGGTGACGATCTATCCCGACGGCACGGTGAACGTCGATGGCTAGGGCGTGCGCTACCCCGCGTCGCCCCGGCCCCGATCCGGTGCGCGCCCTTCCTTGTGTCCCGGCGAAGGCGGGGACCCAGTCTGGCCTACCGCTTTCGCGGGAGCACAATTCCGCCGGCTTCACCTTGATCGAGATCATGGTCGCGCTGACCGTATTCAGCCTCGCCGCGCTCGCGCTGGTGCGGCTGGAGGGTGCGACGATCCGCTCGACCGGGATGCTCGATTCGACATTGCTGGCGCAGATCGTCGCGCGCAACGTCGCGGTCGAGGCGGTCACCGATACCGTGCCCCCGGTGGCCGGCAAGGCCGAGGGCAATGAGCAGAACGGCGGCCGCGACTGGCATTGGGTCCGCGACGTGCGCGCGATCGGCGACGGGCAAGTGATGCGCGTCGACGTCTCGGTCGCCGATCGCGACGGGCGCGTGCTCGGCCGGCTGACGATGGTTCGCCCGCCCGACGCGGTGGCGGCACGATGAGAGCGCCTTTCCCCTCCACCCCGGCGAAAGCCGGGGTCCAGCAACCTACCTCAAGGCAAATGCCGTCCACCCCCGTTCGCTCTGAGCCTGTCGAGGGGCGGCCCTCGCTCACGGACGGCAGGACGCCCTTCGACGGGCTCAGGGCGAACGGCCTCTATTTCGCGCGCGGCGAGCATTCCGCCGAACACGGCTTCACGCCCCCGTGTCGGCGCTCCGCCGAACACGGCTTCACGCCCCCCGCCGGGCGCTCCGCCGAACACGGCTTCACTTTGGTCGAAGTGCTGATCGCGATGCTGATCTTCGGGATGATCGCGGCGGCGGGGGTGGCGTTGCTATCGTTCAGCATCCGCGCGCAGGGCGCGGCGGTGGCGCGGCTCGACGATGTGGATTCGGTCGAGCGGCTTTCGTCGATCCTGTCCGCCGATTTCGCACAGGCGGTCGAACGCCCCAATCGCGACGAGCGCGGCGTGATGCAGCCCGCCTTCGTCGGCACCGGCACGTCGGTGCGGCTGGTGCGCGGCGGGTGGAGCAATCTCGACGGCGCCGCGCGGCCGTCGCTGCAAAAGGTCGAATATCGGCTCGAAGAGGAGGCGATCGATCGCGTCGCTTATCCGATGCTCGATGGCGCCGAGCCCTATCCGCCCGGCGCGATGCTCAGCGACGTGCGCGCGATGACGCTGCGCTATCGCTTTCGCGGGGCGTGGAGCGATCGCTGGGACGGCACGCAGGGTGCGGCCTTGCCGCAGGCGGTGGAACTGACTGTCACCCGCCGCAACGGCACGATGTTGCGCCAGTTGTTCCTCGTCGGCACCGGATACGAACAGGGGCCGCCGGAAGCCGAACATGGCCGGTAAGCGCATCGATCCCCCCGCGCGCGAGCGCGGCGCGGCGCTGCTGACGGTGCTGCTGCTCGTCGCGGTGATCGCGGTGATGGCCGCGACCGGGCTGGAGAAATTGCGCCTGTCGACCCGGCTCGGCGGCAATGCGATCATGCTCGATCGCGCGCGCGCCTATGCGCAGGCGGCCGAGACGCTGGCGACGACGCGGATTACCGCGCTGCTGCAGCGCGATGCGAGCAAGGTCACGCTCGCCGGCGGCTGGTATAACCGCCCGTTCCCGCTGCCGGTGCCCGACGGGACCGCGATCGCGCGGGTGGTCGACGGCGGTAATTGCTTCAATCTCAATAGCCTGGTTACCCGGGGCGGCGACGGGCGCTATGCCGCCAACCCCCCGGCGGTCGAGCAGTTCGCGCGGTTGATGCGGCTGATCGACGTGCCCAACGGCGGGAGAATCGCCGCGGCGACCGCGGACTGGATCGACAGCGATGATACCCCCTTGCCCGGCGGCGCGGAGGATTCAGCCTATCTTGGCGGGCAGCCGGGCTATCGCACCGGCGCCACATTGATGGCCGATCCGAGCGAGTTACGCGCGGTCGCCGGGGTTTCCGCCGTGACCTACACGCGGCTGCGCCCGTGGATCTGCACGCTGCCGGCCGCCGAACGATCGGTGATCAATTTCAACACCTTGCTGCCCGAACAGGCGGCGCTGTTCGCGATGCTGCTGCCCGATACGATGAGCGTCGGGCAGGCGCGCGCGCTGCTCATGCGGCGCCCGCCCGACGGCTATGCCGATCGCGATGCGATCTGGAAGGCGCCGGGGCTGTCGGGGATCACCGCGGATCAGCGCGCGCAGGAGCAGGCGGATGTCACGACGCACTGGTTCGCGCTCACCGTAGACGTTAGGCTGGGGCAGGTTTCGATGCAGGAACGCGGGCTTATCGACGCAAGCACACTTCCCGCGCGGCTCGTATCGCGGCAATGGGGTGATGAGGGTCCAAACTTGACTAGGACAGCACCGTGACGGCGACCCTGCTCTTTCTGCCGCCGCGCGTCGGCGATCCGTGGCGCTGGCTGCGGATCGAGGGCGATGTGGTCACCGCGCGTGGCCAGGGCGTGCCCGAGGCGGACGACGCCCCGGTGGTCGCGGTCGCCCCCGCCGATGCGGTGACGTTGCACTGGGCCGCCTTGCCCGCACGCACGCAGGCGCAGGCCGCCACCGCGGCGCGGATCGTGGTCAACGACGCCTGTGCCGCGCCGCAGGATCAGCTCCATGTCGCGGTCGGCGAGACCGATGACGACGAGCGCGCGATCGGCGTGGTCGCGATCGATCGGATGCGCGGCTGGCTCGACGGGCTGCGCGGGCTGGGGATCGACCCCGCGGTGGTGGTGCCCGCGCCGCTGCTGCTCCCGGTGCCCGAGGAAGGCTTCGTCCGTGCCGATCTCGGCGGGCAATCGGTGGTGCGCGGCGCGTCGAGCGGGTTCGCCGACGAGCCGCAGCTGACCGAATTGGTCACCGCCGGCGCGGCGACCGAGACGCTCGAACGCGAGGCGCTCGATCGCGCGCTGGTCGCCGCGGTCGCCGCGCCGGCGCTCAACCTGCGGCAGGGGCCGTTCGCGCGCATCCGGCGGCGCGAGATCAACTGGCCGCTGGTGCGGCGGCTGGGGCTGCTCGTCGCGCTGCTCCTGCTCGCGCTGCTGGCGACCGACCTCGTGCGGATCACGCGTTATTCGCTCGCCGCCAGCCGGCTCGACGCGCAGGCCGATTCGCTCGCGCGGCAGGGGCTGGCGCGCGGGGTGACCGCCGACGGCGATCTTGCCGCCAAGCTCGATCTGCGGCTCGCGCATCTGCGCGGGCCGGGGCAGGGCTTCACCCGCACCGTCGCGGCGGCGCTCGCCGCGATTCGCGCGACCCCGGGCAGCGAGGCGAGCGCGCTCGATTTCCAGTCCAACGGCGATTTGCGCATCACCCTGATCGCGCAGAGCGATGCCGAGGCCAATGCGGTCCAGGCGCGGCTGCGCGACGCGGGGTTCGCGGTGACGCCGGGGGCGTTCGAATCGGCCGGCGGGCGGCTGAAGGGCGATGTGACGGTGCGGATACGATGACCCGGTGGAAGACATGGTTCGACGCCCGCGCGCCGCGCGAACGCTGGCTGATCCTTATCATGCTCGGGCTGCTCGCGGTGACGATCGTCTGGGTCGCGGTGATCCGCCCGGTGCAGGACGGGCTCGCCAGCTCGCGCGAACGCTATGACGATGCGGTGATACGGCTCGGCCAGACGCAGACGACGGTCAACGCGATCCACGCGATCCAGCGCGGCCATCCGCAGCCGCTCGGCGCGCCGCTCGCCGATGCGGTGCGCGAACGCGCCGAGGCCGCCGGCTTCACGCTCGCCGGGGTCGATACCGGCGCCGACAGCGTGCGCACCTCGATCGGCAGCGCGAAGGCCGGCGCCTTGCTCGGCTGGCTTGCCGGGCTGGAGGCGGACGGCGTGCTGATCGACGGCGCGACGATCACCGCCAACGGCGACGGCACCGTCGCCGCGCAACTCACGTTGAAGGCGCGGCGGCCGTGAGCGGATTCCGCCTCAATATCGGGCGCGGCACATTGTTCGCGGCGATCCTGGTGGTGGCGCTGATCGTGACCCTGCCGTTGCGGCTGGCGCTGGCGTGGTTCGGGGTCGCCGAGGCGGGGATGACCGCGCGCGAGGTGACCGGCAGCATCTGGTCGGGCCGGATGGTCGAGGCGCGATTCGGCCAGATCGCGTTGGGCGAGCTCGCCGCGCGGGTCTCGCCGCTGCCGTTGCTGATCGGGCATGCGCGGATCGTGCTCGCCGCCCCCGACGGCGCCGCCGGATCGCGGTTGAGCGGCGCGATCGACGTGACGCGGCACAATATCGGGCTGAGCCATGTCACCGCCAGTCTGCCGGTCGGCAACGCCTTTTCGCCCGTCCCGGTGACGACGCTGGAGCTGGACGATGTGAGCGTCGGCTATGCCGGCGACACCTGCGAGCGCGCCGAGGGGCGGGTGCGCGCGCTGCTGACCGGCGATGTCGCCGGGCAACGCATCCCGACGACCATGAGCGGCACCCCGCGCTGCGACGGCACCGCTTTGCTGCTGCCGCTGACCAGCCCGGCGGGCGAGGGCTCGACGATTCGCATCTGGCGCGACGGCCGCTATCGTACCGATCTGACGCTCGCGACGAGCGACCCGACGCAGGTCGCGCGGTTGCAGGGCTTCGGCTTCGTCCAGACGCCGCAGGGAATGCAATTGGCGATCGAAGGGCGGTTCTGACCCGTGTGGCGCGTCATCCGCTTCCTTCTCCCCTCCCTTGAACAGGGGAGGGGCCGGGGGTGGGTTGGCCTGCGAGGAAGCGGATCGGTGCCCCCCATAACCACCCACCCCCAACCCTCCCTTCATCAGGGAAGGGAGCGGAACCGGGGCTTTTCGTCCGATCCGAACGGGAATGACGAAACGAACGCGCTCTGATAGCTTGACCAGATGCCCGCACCCCCGCTAGGGCGCGCATCCATTGCGGCGATCGTAGCTCAGTTGGTTAGAGCATCGGTTTGTGGTACCGAGGGTCGCGGGTTCAAGTCCCGTCGATCGCCCCATTTTCCCTCATCCTCGCGAATTGGCTGGCGTTCGCTGGCTGATAATATTATTGCGCCATGACGCACTTTCATTGCGTGCGGTTATGGAGGGATGAAGACGATGGACTGGGGCTTCCCGGATTTCGACGCCCATGAAGGCGTCCACCTGTTCACCGATCCGGCGTCGGGGCTTCACGCGATTATCGCGATTCACTCCACCGCGCTCGGGCCGGCGGCGGGCGGCGTGCGCTTCTGGCATTATGCGAACACCGACGGCGCGATCACCGACGCGCTGCGCCTGTCGCGCGGGATGAGCTACAAGAATGCGATGGCCGGGCTGGCGCTGGGCGGCGGCAAGGGCGTCGTGCTCGCCGATGCGCCGGGTGCGACGATCACCGAGGCGCAGCTCAAGGCATTCGGCCGCGTCGTCGAATCGCTCGGCGGGCGCTATGTCACTGCGGAAGATGTCGGCATGTCCGAGGCGCGGATGAAGGTCATCGCGGGCGAGACGCGTTACGTCTCCGGCCTGCCGGTGGCGAGCGGGGCGGCGGGCGGTGATCCCGGGCCTTATACCGCAATGGGGGTCTATCTCGGGGTCAAGGCGGCGGCGAAGCGCGGGCTCGGCGCGGTCGACATGAAGGGCGTGCGCGTCGCGGTGCAGGGCGTCGGCTCGGTCGGCGGCGGGCTGGCGCGACTGCTCGCCAAGGACGGCGCGGTGCTGACGCTGGCGGACGTCGATACGGCGCGCGCCGAGGCGCTCGCGGCGGAGCTGGGCGCGAGCGTCGCGGCGACCGCCGACATTCTGTCGCTCGACGTCGATCTGGTCAGCCCCAATGCGTTGGGCGCGATCCTCACCGAAACCTCGATCGCGGCGCTGAAGGCGAAGGTCGTCGCGGGCGGGGCGAACAACCAGCTCGCGACGCGCGAGGACGGGCGGCGCATCCACGAGCGCGGCATCGTCTACGCCCCCGATTATGTGATCAACGCGGGCGGGATCATCAATGTCGGGCTCGAATATCTCGGCGCCGGCGACGAGGCCGAAGTGCGCGCGCGCATCGCCCGCATCCCCGAGCGACTCGATCAGGTGTGGGACGAAAGCGACGCGACCGGCGATCCCTCGTCGGAAGTGGCGGACCGTATCGCGCAGCGGCTGATCGGGCGCGGGTGAAGTCCCGCGCGCCCTAACTGGGCTCCCGCGAAGGCGGGAGCCCAGTCTGGAAGAGCGTACCACCCCGGCGAAGGCCGGGGTCCAGTTACGATCGGCCCGATGCTGGACCCCGGCCTGCGCCGGGGTGAAAGGCGGGGCTGGGCTCGGCGAGACCGGGTCTTGTTTCGCGCCTGATGCTATAGGGGTGACGGCCGTGCGATCTTGCCATATTGGCGCAGGATCGTGCCCGCGCTTCATGCCTTCGCCAATCCCGCTCGCTTCCTCAAGCTGGCCCGGCCGCTCACCCCGGTGGTGACGTGGCTCGGCGTCGCGCTGATCGCGCTCGGCTGCTGGGCGGGGCTGACGCAGACCCCGCCCGATTATCTGCAGGGCGAGACGGTGCGTATCCTCTACATCCATGTCCCCGCCGCCTGGCTCGGGATGGGCGGGTGGAGCGGGATCGCGCTCTCCAGCGTCGCCTATCTCGTCTGGCGCCACCCGCTTGCCGATGTCGCGGCGCGCGCGATCGCGGTGCCGGGGGCGGCGTTCGCGCTGATCTGTCTCGTGACCGGTGCGATCTGGGGACGGCCGACCTGGGGCACCTATTGGCAATGGGACGGGCGGCTCACCTCGATGCTGCTGCTGTTCTTCGTCTATCTCGGCTATATTGCGCTGGCGCGCGCCGATCGCGAGCGCGGCGGCGACGGGCGTATCCCGGCATTGTTCGGGATCGCGGGCACCGTGCTGCTGCCGATCATCCGTTATTCGGTGGTGTGGTGGAACACGCTGCATCAGGGGCCGAGCATCGGGCTGACCGGCTCGTCGATCGATCCGTCGCTGATCTGGCCGCTGCCGATCATGCTCGCGGGCTTCACTTTGTTGTTCGCCGGCATCGTGCTGATGCGGATGCGCGCGATTCTGGCGCAGGCCAAGGCGGAGGCGCGGATGCGCCGGCGGGCTGCGCAATGAGCCCCTGGCCGTTCGTGATCGCGGCTTATGCGGTGACGCTGGGCGGCGCGGCGTTGGTCGCGCTGTGGAGCTGGCGCGCGATGCGCAAGGCGGAAAAATGAAGGCCAAGCATCAACGGCTGACGCTGGCGTTGCTGGCGGTGGCGGCGATCGTCGGCGCGGGGCTGCTCGCGCTGTCCGCGCTCAAGGATCGCGCCGCCTTCTTCTACGCCCCCTCCGACGTGACCGCGCAGACCCTGCCGCTCGGCAAGGCGGTGCGGCTCGGCGGGATGGTCGAGGCGGGGTCGCTCAAGCGCGCGGCGGACGGGGTGACGATCCATTTCGTCGTCACCGACGGCCGCGCCACCACCCCGGTCACCTTCACCGGCATCGCCCCCGATCTGTTCAAGGAAAAATCGGGCGTGGTGGCGGAGGGCGAGTTCCGCCCCGACGGATCGTTCGTCGCGACCAATTTGCTCGCCAAGCATGACGAGAAATATATGCCGCCCGAGATCGCCGGGAAGATGCACGAGACGAAGACGCTCGCGCAATGACCGGCTATCTGATCCTCGCGCTGCTCGGCGCGCTCGCCTTCGGTGCGCTGGTCGCGTTCCGGCTGCCGCGGCTCGCCTGGTCGATCGCTGGGGCGGCGCTGTTCCTCGGCGCGACGGGCTATGCGTGGCAGGGGCGGCCGGGGCTTCCGGCGCATCCCGCGACCCCGAGCACCCGGGCGGTGGCGGTCGAGCCCGAGGTGATCGCGTTGCGCGATCGGCTGATGGGCGGGCGCTTCACCGCCGACGGCGCCTATCTCGTCGCGTCGGATGCGATGCTGCGCACCGGCGATACCGCCGCGGCGACTCAGGTGGTGCTCGGCGGGATCCGCGCGATTCCGCACAGCTATATTCTGTGGACCCAGCTCGGCACCAATTTCGCGCTGCATGACGGTGATCGCATGTCCCCCGCGGCGCTGGCGGCATTCCGCCAGGCGATGCGGCTGGCGCCCAAGCATCCGGCGCCGCCTTACTATATGGGGCTGGCCTTTCTCCGCGCCGGCGATTTCGCCGCGGCGGTGCCCTTGTGGCACCGCGCGCTGGCGCTGTCCGCCCCGAAATCGGACTATCAGCAGGAAATCGCACGGCAATTGGCGGTGCTGGAGCGCGTGATGCAGCTCGCGCAGCAACAGGGCGCGGCGCCGCCCCCGCGCTGAGGTCTCGGGCAGGCCGCATTTTACGCCCACCGTCACCCCGGCCTGAAGCGGGGTCCATCGTGCCGCACGCTCTGCGGCTGGAGCCTCCTGCGCCGCGCCTGCCTCCTGACGGACCCCGGCTCAGGGCCGGGGTGACGGGTGTAGATAAACGTTTGTATTCAGATAGATAGCCCAAAGATTGTCGCTGTCCCCGCAACCGTCACTCGTGTGAACTTCGTGAACTTTGCCCCGATCCGGCACGCTTGCAACAGTCGCGGGCGATCCCCACATCAACGCGCCGTCGCGCTGTTGCGGGGGTAGGGGCAGCATGCTAGGCGCGGCGCCTCAAAGGCGATTGCGGGTTTTCTGCCGTGATTCCGGTTTCTGCGATTATTTCGTGACCACAACTCAAACCGCGGGCGTGCTCAGCGCGCACGATCATCGACGCGACAGCCTGGCGAAGCTGGCTGTCGGGGCGATCGGCGTCGTCTATGGCGACATCGGCACCAGCCCGCTCTACGCGATGAAGGAGGTGTTCGTCGGCCATCACCCGCTGACGGTCGACCAGCTCCACATCTTCGGGGTCGTCAGCCTCGTCTTCTGGTCGCTCGTGCTGATCGTCACGTTCAAATATGTGATGGTCATCCTGCGCGCGGATAATGAAGGCGAGGGCGGCAGCCTCGCGCTGCTCGCGCTGATCCAGCGCCGCAGCGGCGCGGGCAAGAGATGGGGGCCGAGCCTCGTCATGCTCGGTGTGCTCGCCAGCGCCCTGTTCTTCGGCGATTGCATGATCACCCCGGCGGTGTCGGTGCTGTCGGCGGTCGAGGGGCTCGCGACGGTCGAGCAGGGGTTCAGCCATTTCGTCATCCCGATCGCGGTCGCGATCCTCGTCGGGCTGTTCTACCTCCAGTCGGTCGGCACCGCGCGGGTGGGCAAATTGTTCGGCCCGATCATGGCGGTCTATTTCGTCACGCTCGGCGTGCTCGGGCTGATCCATATCCTGCAACAGCCGCATATCCTGCTCGCGCTCGATCCGCGCTGGGCGGTGCGGTTCGCGGCAGACGACGGGCGGCTGGCCTTCCTCGCGCTCGGCTCGGTCGTGCTCGCGCTGACCGGGGCGGAGGCGCTTTATGCCGATATGGGGCATTTCGGGCGCCGCCCGATCGCGCTCGCGTGGATGTGGTTCGTCTTCCCGGCGCTGATGCTCAACTATCTCGGGCAGGGCGCGCTGCTGCTCGCCAACCCTGCCGCGGCGGAGAATCCCTTCTTCCTGATGGCCAATGAGGCCTGGCGCCTGCCGCTCGTCATCCTCGCCACCGTCGCGACGGTGATCGCCAGCCAGGCGGTGATCACCGGCTGCTATTCGGTGGTGCATCAGGCGATCCAGCTCGGGCTGATGCCGCGTCTGCGCATCAGCCACACCAGCGCGTCCGAAGCGGGGCAAATCTATATCGCCTCGGTCAATTGGGCGCTGATGACGATGGTGCTGCTGCTGATCTTCGGCTTCCGCGAATCGTCGAACCTCGCCGCGGCCTATGGCATCGCGGTGACCGGCACGATGTTCATCTCCACCTGCATGATCGGGGTGCTGATCTATCGCGTATGGCATTGGCCGCTGTGGGTGGTGGTGCCGTTCGTCGGCACCTTCGTCATCATCGACGGGCTGTATTTCTCGTCCAACCTGACCAAGGTGCTCGACGGCGGCTGGTTCCCGCTGCTCGTCGCGGCGATCTGCTTCGTCATGCTCACCACCTGGGCGACGGGGCGCAAGCTGATGATCCAGCGGATGCGCGAGGGCGCGATGCCGATCAAGGTGTTCATCGGCTCCGCCGCCACCTCGGCGACGCGCGTGCCGGGCACCGCGGTGTTCATGACCTCGACCCCGGAGGGCGTGCCCCACGCCTTGCTCCACAATCTGAAGCACAATCGCGTGCTCCACGAGCGGGTGATCCTGCTGACCGTCAAGGTCACCGACATGCCCTATTTCCCCGAGAACGATCGTTTCATGCACGACGATCTCGGGCAGGGCTTCCACCGCGTGATCCTGCGCTACGGCTTCATGGAGGCGCCCGACGTGCCCGCCGCGCTCAAAACCTTCCACGGCTGCGGCGGGGTCGACATCCGCATGATCGACACCAGCTTCTTCCTGTCGCGGCAGACGCTGCTGCCCTCGGAGCGGCCGGGGATGATGATCTGGCGCGAGAAATTGTTCGCCTGGATGCTGCGCAACGCGGAAAGCGCGATGGAATTCTTCCGCCTGCCGACCAATCGCGTGGTCGAACTGGGCACGCAGATCGAGATTTGACCGCGCCGATCGTCGTCACCGCCTTGTTCGGCGCGGGCGATCAGGCGTGGTTCGAGGCGCTGCGCCGGGCGCATTATCCGCCCGCGCGCAATCAGGTATCGGCGCATCTCACCTTGTTCCACCACCTCCCGCCGTCAATCGAGGCGGAGGTGAGGCAGCGGCTGGCGGCGGAGACGCGTCATGTCGCCCCGCCCGCCGCCACCTTGCGCGAGCCCTATTCGTTGGGCCGCGGGGTCGCGTGGCGAATCGAGAGCGAGGGGCTCGCGGCGATTCGCGCGCGGCTGGCGGAGGGGTTCACCGGGCTGCTCGTGCCGCAGGATATGGCCGGCTGGCGCCCGCACGTGACGATCCAGAACAAGGTCGAAGCGGCCGAGGCGCGCGCATTGCTCGCGGCGATGCGCGCGGGTTTCCGCGCGCGGCCGCTGACGATCACCGGGCTCGCCGCCTGGTGGTATCGCGGCGGCCCGTGGGCGCCGCTGTCGCGTCATATGTTCGGATAGGAAATGGTAGCGGAGGAGGGACTTGAACCCCCGACACGCGGATTATGATTCCGCTGCTCTAACCAGCTGAGCTACTCCGCCCCAAGGCGTTTATCGCCGAAGCGAGGGGGCCTATTAGCAGCGCCGCCGAAGCGGTCAAGCGCCCAGTTAGGGCGCAGACACCGGCGCGCCGAACAGATCGTGGTCGTCGGCGTCCTCGATCGTCACCTTGACGATATCGCCCGGCGACAGGCTGCCAGCGTCGCGCAGATTCACCTCGCCGTCGATATCGGGCGCATCGGCGGCCGAACGGCCGGTCGCGCCGCCGTCTTCGCCCACCGCGTCGATGATCACCTCCAGCGTGCGCCCGATCTTCGCCTGCAGCTTGGCGGCGGAAATCGCCGCGGTTTTCTCCATCACCCGGGCATAGCGCTCTTCCTTCACCGCCTCGGGGACCGGATCGGGCAGCGCATTGGCCGCGGCGCCCTCGACCGGCTCGAAGCGGAACGCGCCGACGCGATCGAGCTGCGCCTCGTCGAGCCAGTCGAGCAGATAGCGGAAATCGTCCTCGGTCTCGCCGGGGAAGCCGACGACGAAGGTCGAGCGAATCGCGATATCGGGGCAGATCTCGCGCCAGCCGCGGATCCGTTCGAGCACTTTGGCCTCGTTCGCCGGGCGCTTCATCGCCTTGAGCACCGCGCGGCTGGCGTGCTGGAACGGAATGTCGAGATAGGGCAGCACCAGCCCCTCCGCCATCAGCGGGATCACCTGATCGACGTGCGGATAGGGATAGACGTAATGCAACCGCACCCAGGGCGCGATCCGGCCGAGCTCGCGCGCCAGGTCGGTCATATGCGCGCGCACCTCGCCGCCCTTCCACGGCCAGGATTTGTGGCGCAGATCGACGCCGTAGGCCGAGGTATCCTGGCTGATGACCAGCAATTCCTTGGTCCCCGCCGCGACCAGCTTTTCCGCCTCGCGCAGGATAGCATCGGGACGCCGGCTGACCAGATCGCCGCGCAGCGAGGGGATGATGCAAAAGGCGCAGCGGTGGTTGCAGCCCTCCGAAATCTTGAGATAGCTGTAATGGCGCGGGGTGAGCTTGAGCCCCGCATCGGGGATCAGATCGACATAGGGCGAGATACTCGCCGGCGCGGCCTCGTGCACCGCCTCGACGACCTGCTCATACTCATGCGCGCCGGTGATCGCGAGCACATCGGGGAAGCGCGCGCGGATCACCTCGGCTTCCTTGCCCATGCAGCCGGTGACGATGACGCGGCCGTTCTCCGCGATCGCCTCGCCGATCGCCTCGAGGCTTTCCTCCTTGGCCGAATCGAGAAAGCCGCAGGTGTTGACCAGCACGACATCGGCCCCGGCATAGTCGGGCGACATCTGATAGCCGTCGGCGCGCAGCTGGGTGAGGATGCGCTCGCTGTCGACGAGGTTCTTCGGACAGCCGAGCGAAACCATGCCCACGCGGGGCGGGGAGGGGAGTTTGGTTGCCATAGGGAAGCGCGCCACATAGCGATTCGCGCGCGCTTTTCCTAGGGTGCTGTCGATATGGCGTCTTTCACCCTGATCCCGCACCCCGATTTCCCGCCGCTTCGGGTGCGCGGAGTAAGCGTAGAGCTGGAGCGGAACGGTAGCGAAACGTGTCTGCGCTATGCGGTCGATGGGGCCGATGCGGTGATCTGGCCCGCGCCCGCCGCGCTCGAGCGCGCCGACGAATTGTGGAAGGCGACCTGCTTCGAGCTGTTCGTGATGCCGGGCGAGGGGGCGGCGTATCTGGAGTTCAACTTCTCGCCCTCGGGCCGGTGGGCCGCCTATGCGTTCGATGCTTATCGCGCCGGGATGCATGATCTTCCACTGTCAGCGGACCCGAAGATCGAGCGGAGTGGCCACCATATCATCATCCGTCACCCCGGCCTTGAGCCGGGGTCCATCGCGCCGCAGGCTCAGCCGCTAGAACCTCCTGCGCCGCGCCTGCCTCCCGATGGACCCCGGCTCAAGGCCGGGGTGACGGGTCCGCGGATCGCGCTCACCGCGGTGATCGAAGAAACCGGCGGCGTCCGTTCGTTCTGGGCGCTGGCCCATGCCCCCGGCGCGCCGGATTTCCACAACCCGGATTGCTTTGTCGCGCGGCTCCCGGCACCTGATCGCGCATGAAATTCGGGATCGATCGCCTGCTCGCCGATGCGAGCCTCAGGAAACCGCTGGAGGGGAAGCGTGTCGCGTTGCTCGCGCATCCCGCCTCCGTCACCGCAGACCTCACCCACAGTCTCGACGCGCTGGTCGCGGCGGGGCTCAATATCAGCGCAGTATTCGGCCCGCAGCACGGCGTGCGCGGCGATCTGCAGGACAATATGATGGAGTCGCCCGACTTCACCGATCCGACCTATGGCATGCCGGTGTTCAGCCTTTACGGCGAGGTACGGCGGCCGACCGGGCAGTCGATGGGGACGTTCGACGTGCTGCTGGTCGACCTGCAGGACGTCGGGTGCCGCATCTACACCTTCGTCACGACCCTGCTCTACGTGCTGGAGGCCGCCGCGGCGCACGGCAAATCGGTGTGGGTGCTCGATCGCCCCAATCCCGCCGGGCGGCCGATCGAGGGGCTGACGCTGCGCCTCGGCTGGGAGAGCTTCGTCGGCGCCGGGCCGATGCCGATGCGCCACGGGATGACCCTGGGCGAGATGGGGCGCTGGTTCATCGATCGCTTCCGCCTCGACGTCGACTATCGCGTGATCGAGATGGAGGGCTGGCAGCCCGGCGCCGCGCCCGGCTATGGCTGGCCGCCCGAGCGGGTGTGGATCAACCCCAGCCCCAACGCCGCCAACGTCAATATGGCGCGCGCCTATGCCGGCACCGTGATGCTCGAGGGCACGACGCTGAGCGAGGGACGCGGGACGACGCGCCCGCTGGAATTGTTCGGCGCACCCGATATCGACGCCCGCGCGGTGATCGCGGAGATGCGCGCGCTGGCGCCGCAGTGGCTTGCCGGGTGCACGCTGCGCGATTTCTGGTTCCAGCCGACCTTCCACAAACATGTCGGGGCGTTGTGCGCGGGGGTGTTCATCCACGCCGAGGGGGCAGCGTACGACCACGCCGCGTTCCGCCCGTGGCGGTTGCAGGCTTTGGGGTTCAAGGCGATCCGGCGGCTCTACCCGGATTATCCTTTGTGGCGCGATTTTCCGTATGAATATGTCTTCGACAAGCTCGCGATCGACGTGATCAACGGCGGGCCGGGGCTGCGCGAGTGGGTCGACGATGCGGCGGCGGTGGCGGGCGATCTCGACGCGCTGACCGTTCCGGACGAGCAGGCGTGGGAAGCCGAGCGGCAGGCGTTCCTGCTTTATTGAGCTTCGTTTCTTTCTCCCCTCCCTTGTTCAAGGGAGGGGAGAAAGAGGAAAGGTCGCGGGGCTCAGCGCTCGATCGTCACCGTCGACGGATGATGCTTGTCGAGGTGGCGCTTGATCGTCCTCAGGTTGAGCGTGTTCGAGCGATAGAAGAAGTCCGCCGCGTCGCCGATCACCGGGATCACCCCGAGCAACGCGTCGAACCCGACCCGCGCGCTCATCCGCGCGAGCTGGAAGCGGCTCATGCCGAGGTTGCGTGCTTCCCACACGATCCACGCGCCGAGCACCGCCGCGATCAGATCGCCCGCCACCGGCACCAGCCCGAGCAGGGCATCGAGCCCGACGCGCCGGTTGATCCCCGGGATGACGAACAATCCTTCGAGCAGTTTCTCCATCACCTCGATCCGCTGGCGGATCGCGGCGGGGTCGCGGCCGATGGGCAGGCGATCGAGGATCGCCGGATCGATACGGGCGGTGCGCATGGTCATATCCGTCACTTGGGGACGGCGCGCAGCCTGTTCAACGGGTGCCACGCGCGCGCGTTCGGCTGCCACTGGCGCAGCCGCAGCGATACCAGCGACCAGCGGAACGGGCGCGCGATCGGGATGAACGAGACGTCCGCCGCCACCGCGGCGTCGGCGGTGGCGATCGCCGCGCTGCGCGCCGCGAGCGTCGGGGCGACCCGCGCCGCCTCCACCGCGTCGCTCGCCGCGCCGCCGCACGGGGCGCAGGCCATCGCGAGATACCAGCGCGCGCTGTCATAGGGCGCGACCGCGTCGATCAGCCGCAGATCGGCGTCGCGCGCGTCCTGCGCGACGCGCACCGGCTGGATGCCGACCGATTGCAGGTCGGCGCCGATCCGCGCCCAGAGCAAGGTGCCGCCCGGCCCGCCGGGCAGCGCGACGCGCAGCACGACCGGCTCGGGGTGGATGCCGCGCCACGAGGCGACCTGCGCCTTCGCCTGCTGCCGGCGGTCGCCGACATCGATCGCGACCCAGGAGGGGATCGCCGGCGGGGTCGCCGAATCGAGCTGGTCGGGCAGCAATTGCTCGGTCGGCGCCCATTCGGGGGAGAAAGCCTCGACCAGCCCGGCGCGGTCGATCGCGGCGGCGATCGCCGCGCGATTGTCGGCCGAGGCGAGGAAGCCCTCGCGATTGGTGATCGCCAGTCCGAACAGCCCTGCCGCCGGATCGAGCTTCACCTCCGCCGGCGGCACCGTGGCGATCTGGATCAGCGGCCAATCGCCCACCGTGCCGCCCGCCACCAGATCGGAGCCACGCGCGATATAGCGCATGATCGCGCGCGACGCGGGCTCGCCGATCAGCCGCACGTCATCTTCGGGCACCTTTTCGGGTATCTCGTCGGGCGAGCGATTCGGGTCCGACACCGGGGTCAGCAGCATCGAGCGGTGACCCGCGTGCATGATGCGGAACGGGCCGGTGCCGGCAGGGTTGCGCCGCCGGACGATCGCCAGCTCGGGCTGCGCGAATAATTTGAGCAGATCGGGGCGAGGGTGGGAGAGTTCGATCTGGATGACCTGCGGCGTCATCTCGACGATCGATTCGATGCTGGTGAGAAACGGCTTGAGCGGGTTGCGCGACGCTGCCGCGATCTGATGCTTGAGGATCGCCACCACTTCCTGCGCGGTGACCGGGCGCCCGTCCGACCACACCGCCTCGCGCAGCCGGAAGATATAGGTCATGCCCTCGTCGGTGACGATCCAGCGCTCGGCGACACCGGGCTCGATCTGGCCGGTCGCGTCGAAGCGCACCAGACCCTGCGCCACCGAATCGGCCAGCGCGCGATCGCTCTCGGGCCAGTCGCCGCGGCTCGCATCGCTCAGCTCAGGCGGGGCGCCGATGACGCTCGCCACGACCGGCCCGACATCGGCGCGTCGGTCGCAGCCAGCGAGCAGCGCGAGCGACGCGCTTGCGCCCAGACATGCGATGGTGCGGACGGCGGGACTCGAACCCGCACGCCAATGGCAGAAGATTTTAAGTCTCCAGCGTCTACCGATTCCGCCACGTCCGCGCATCGCGCACGACGTGAAGTCTACCGGAGCCGCCGCGTCAAGCGACGTTGAGCCGCTGGCGCATTTCCTTGCCGGGTTTGAAGTAGGGAACGCGCTTCGCGTCCACGTCCACCATCTCCCCGGTGCGCGGGTTGCGCCCGGTGCGCGCATCGCGGGCGCGGGTGGAAAAAGCGCCGAAACCGCGCAGCTCGACCCGACCATTCTCGGCCAGCCGTCGCACGATCTCGTCGAAGAAGGTTGATACGATCTCCTCGACCTCACGCAACGAAAGCTCGGGATTGGTCTCTGCGAGCTGCTGGACGAGTTCGGATCGGATCATGGGCAACCTCTGAAGCGATTATCGTTAAACGCGCGATTACTAAGGTCGCAATAATACAGGGAAACCGCCGATCGGAATAGGAACGAAACGACAGTATGCTGTAATTTCGTGTCAAGCTGGGACCCGGGCAGGAAATGATCCTGCCCGGGCTGCCCCGATTACTTCTTGGAATCGCGAGCCTTGAGCGCTTCGCCCAGGATGTCGCCCAGCGACGCGCCGGAATCCGACGAGCCATACTGCGCAACTGCCTGCTTTTCCTCGGCAATCTGCATCGCCTTGACCGAGAAGGTCGGCTTCTTCGAACGATCGAAGCCGGTA
>NZ_MKRR01000135.1:182935-201730 GCF_001897045.1 Sphingomonas sp. 66-10 | reverse complement strand
GCCGTCGTCGCCCGCCTGCACTTCGAGGCCCGCGTCGCGGACTTCGAGCACGGTGACGGTGATGACCGCATTCTTCGACAGGCGATCGCCAGCCGCAACCGCGCCGGCCACCGGGCCGCCGCGCTCGAGCTGCTTCATGCCGAGCGAGATGCGCTCCTTCTCCGAATCGATGTCGAGCACGATGGCCTTCACCATCTCGCCCTTGCGGTGCAGCGCCAGCGCGTCCTCGCCCGAAACGCCCCAGGCGATGTCGGACATGTGGACCATGCCGTCGACGTCGTTGTCGAGGCCGACGAAGAGGCCGAATTCGGTCGCGTTCTTGACTTCGCCCTCGACGGTCGAGCCAATCGGGTGAGCGGCGGCGAACGCCTCCCACGGATTGGCCTGCGCCTGCTTGAGGCCGAGGCTGATGCGGCGCTTGTCCTCATCGACCTCGAGCACCACCACATCGACTTCCTGCGAGGTCGACACGATCTTGCCCGGGTGGACGTTCTTCTTGGTCCAGGACATTTCGCTGACGTGGACGAGGCCTTCGATGCCAGCTTCCAGCTCGACGAATGCACCATATTCGGTGATGTTGGTGACACGGCCCGACAGCTTGGCGCCGACCGGATATTTCGCGCCCGCGCCATCCCACGGATCGCTCTCGAGCTGCTTCATGCCGAGGCTGATGCGCTGCGTGTCCTTGTTGATGCGGATGATCTGGACGCGCACGGTGTCGCCGATGTTGATCATCTCGCTCGGATGCGCGACGCGCTTGTAGCTGAGATCGGTGACGTGGAGCAGGCCGTCGATCCCGCCCAGGTCGACGAAGGCGCCGTAATCGGTGATGTTCTTCACCACGCCGTCGATGATCTGGCCCTCGTGGAGCGACTGGATGAGGCCCGAACGCTGCTCGGCGCGGGTCTCTTCGAGCACCGCGCGACGCGACACGACGATGTTGCCGCGCTTGCGGTCCATCTTGAGGATCTGGAACGGCTGCGGGATATCCATCAGCGGGGTGACGTCACGCACCGGGCGGATATCGACCTGGCTGCCCGGCAGGAAGGCGACGGCGCCGTTGAGGTCGACCGTGAAGCCGCCCTTGACGCGGCCGAAGATCACGCCCTCGACGCGCGCGGTGCGGGCGAATTCGGCTTCCAGATTGTCCCATGCGGCTTCGCGGCGCGCGCGATCGCGCGACAGCATCGCTTCGCCATGCATGTTCTCGACGCGGTCGACATAGACTTCGACTTCGTCGCCGACCTTGAGCTCGGCCTTCTGGCCGGGGGCGGCGAATTCGCGTAGCGGCACGCGGCCTTCGCTCTTCAGACCGACGTCGATGATCGCCATGTCGTTTTCGATGCCGGTGACGGTGCCATGCACCACGCGGCCCTCGAAGCTGTCGGCGCCGCCGAACATGTCATCGAGCATCGCCGCGAAATCGTCCCGAGAGGGAGTTGCCGTAGAGGCCATAAACTTTCGATTCCTTGATGTCGTTTCCGGCCAAGCGGTTGAATCCGCTGGTCTTGGCCTTCACTGCCGCGCCGGCCCCATGCCGATGCGGCATCCGTCGGACAGGGGGTTGGGAGGCCAGAACGCCAAATGCGAAAAGGGCGCGAGAGGTGAACCTCCGCGCCGCGCCTCCGCGGACCCCGGCCCGCCGAACGTCCGCGCCTTAGCGCAACTTGCGGTTATCCACAAGAAGCAGCGACGCGAATGCGGCGGAACGCCGCGGATTCAGGCGCGGTGGCGGCAGCCATCCTCACCATCATCTCCCCGTCATTCCCGCGGAGGCGGGAATCCATTCACTCAGACTTTCGAGAAAGAAGCGCGACCGCAGCGTCAATCGATTCCCGCCTCCGCGGGAATGACGGCGCAAGAGGAAGGGGGCAGATCAGCCGCCCGCCGCCGCTTTCCGCGCGCGCGCCGCCTCGACCAGATCGATCGCCTTCTGCACCGCCGCCTCGATCGACAGGAAGCTGGTGTCGAGCGTTGCCGCATCCTCGGCGGCGACCAGCGGCGCGGTGCTGCGGGTCGAATCGCGCTGATCGCGCGCGCGGATATCGGCCAGCACCTGATCGAAGGTCAGCGACGAGCCGTGCGCGTGCAGTTCGGCGTGGCGCCGGCGTGCGCGGATCGTCGGGGTCGCCTTGACGAACAATTTGGCATCCGCGTTGGGCGCGATCACCGTCCCGATGTCGCGCCCGTCGAGCACCGCGCCGTCTTCCTGCGCGGCGAAGCGCTTCTGCCGCTGGAGCAATGCGGCGCGCACCAAAGGATGCGCCGAGACGATCGACGCGACCTTGCCGATTTCGTCGTCGCGCAATGCGGGATCGGCGAGCAGCAGATCGTCGAAATCGCACGCCGCGACCGCATCGGCCTCTTTCGCCGGGTTGAGCTCGTGGCGCAGCACCGTCGCGGCGACCGCGCGATAGAGCAGCCCGGTATCGAGGTGCGGCAGATCGTAATGCCGCGCCAGCGCCCGCGCGATCGTGCCCTTGCCGGACGCCGCCGGCCCGTCGACCGCGATGATCATGCCAAGGCGTCCTGCCGCGCGAGCCAGCCGCGCAAGGTGGCGACGGTTTCCTCCGGCCGATCGCCGAACAGATGGTGCGCCGCGCCCGCGATCACCGCAAATTCCGCGCCCGGCACGCGCGCGGCATAAGCGCCGATCGTCGTCGGCCGCGCTTCGTCATACTGGCCGCAGATGAACAAGGTCCGTTTCCCGTCGAGTTTGGCGAGCAGCGGCTCGCCGTTGTAGCTGCGCAACGTGCCGGTCGAGACGAATTCGCTCGACCCCCACATCGTCTGATAGAGCCGCGCGTTGAAGCCGCGCCCGCCGACCGCGCGATGATAGGCGCGCGCCGGATCGGTCGCCGGCTCGCGGCTATTGTAGACCGCGTAGAAAGCGTCCGTCGCATTGGTGCAGGCGGCGGGCTGCGGCGCCTTGAGCGTCTCGCAGCGGCGGATTTCGGCGCGGATCGGCGCGGGGAGCGCGTCGACCAGCAGATTGGCATCGCCGATCCAGCTTTTGGTCGCGATCAGCGGGCTGGCGAGCGTCAGCCCGGCGAGCGCGGCCGGGCGCCGCGCGCCATATTCGAGCGCGAGCGTGCCGCCCCAGCTATGTCCCAGCACATGCCAGCGCGTGACGCCGAGCGCGCGACGCACCGCCTCGATCTCGTCGACGAACCGCGCGACGCGCCAATTGGCCGGGTCATTGGGCTGGTCCGACCGTCCCGAATCGAGCTGGTCGTAAAGGATCACCGCGCGCTCGTCAGCCAGCGCGAGCGCGTCCATCAGCGCCTCATGCGTCCCGCCCGGCCCGCCGTGGAGCAGCACCAGCGGCGCGCGCGGCGCCGCGAGATCGCCGTTGACGCGGACATAGATCCGCCCGCCCTCGACCGGGACCATCGCCTCGCGTACTGGCGCGGGATAGCTCGCCAGCCCGCGCGCGTACGCCGGTGCCGACACCAGCGCGACAAGCCCGCCGGCGAGCAGCAGCCGGCGATCGATCAACTCCACGTGACGCTTCCCCCCAACGCATCGAGCAGCGCGAAGAAGGTCGGGAAGCTCGTCCTGACCGGCGCGGCGTCGTCGATCATCACGGGTGCGCGCGCGTGAAGTCCAGCGATCGCCATGCTCATTGCGATACGATGATCGAGTTTCGAGGCGATACGCGCGCCGCCGGGGATCGCCTCGCCGCCGGTGCCGTCGATCGACAGCCCGTCCTCATGCTCGATCAGCGACACGCCGTTGGCGATCAGCGCATCCTTCATCACCGCGATGCGATCCGATTCCTTGACGCGCAATTCGTCCGCCCCGCGCGCGACGGTGCGTCCCTCGGCAAAGGCGGCGGCGACGAACAGGGCCGGATATTCGTCGATCATCGACGGCGCGAGCTCGCGCGGCACCTCGATCCCCTTGAGCGCTGCGTGGCGCACGCGCAGGTCCGCGACCGGCTCGCCGCCGACGTCGCGCGCGTCGATCTCGGTGATATCGGCGCCCATCAGGCGGAGCGCGGTGACGATCCCGTTGCGCGTGGGGTTCATCCCGACATTCTCGACCACCACGTCGCTGCCCGGCACGATCGATGCCGCGACCAGCCAGAAAGCGGCGGAAGAGGGGTCGCCGGGAACGACGATCGATTGCGGCTTGAGCTCCGCCTCGCCGGTGATCGAGATCAGCCGTCCCTCGGGCGTCTGCTCGACGCTGAGCACCGCGCCGAAACCGGCGAGCATCCGCTCGCTATGATCGCGCGTCGCGACCGGCTCGATCACGCGGGTGATGCCGGGGGTGTTGAGTCCGGCGAGCAGCACCGCCGACTTCACTTGCGCCGAGGCGACCGGCAAAGTGTAGGTGATCGGCACCGCCGGGGCGAGCCCGCGCACCATCAGCGGCAGCCGGCCGCCGGGGGAGGGGGTGAAATCCGCTCCCATCTGCGAAAGCGGCGCGATCACCCGCTGCATCGGCCGCGCCGAGAGCGAGGCGTCGCCGACGAACGTCGCGGTGATCGGATGGCTCGCGACCAACCCGATCAGCAGGCGGGTCGAGGTGCCCGAATTGCCCATGTCGAGCGCCGCCTGCGGCTGGAGCAGCCCGCCGACCCCGACGCCGTGGATGCGCCAGATGCCGTCAGCGCCGCGCGCGATATCGGCGCCCATCGCGCGCATCGCGGCGGCGGTGGCGAGCACGTCCTCGCCCTCCAGCAACCCTTCGACGCGGCTTTCGCCCACCGCCAGCGCGGCGAGCATCAGCGAGCGGTGGCTGATCGATTTGTCCCCCGGCACGCGGATGCGTCCGACGAGCGCCGGGGCGGGATTGATCGTGACAGGCTGCGGAGAAGCTGTATGGGCCATGTCCGCGCGGCCTTGCCAGCAGGGTTGCGCTATGGCAAGGCGCCCACCACTTCGCAGGGACTGGCCTGTTGAAACACCCATCCGAAAGGTTCTGCACGGCATGATCAAGCCGGAATGGGGCACGAAGCGTACGTGCCCGAAATGCGCGACGCGTTTCTATGACCTCGAAAAGGACGACCCCGTCACGTGCATCGCCTGTGGCTATGCATGGGAGCCGGAGCCGATCCTGAAATCCAAGCAGCCGCTGCCGTTCGAGGCAGCCAAGACCAACACCGGGCCTGCCGACAGCGATCTCGCTGGCGGCGCGGACGACGATGACGTCGATCTGGACACCGGCGAAGACGAAGAGCCTTCGGCCGACGACGAGGTTGATCTCGGCGGCGACGACGATCTCGGCGTCGAAACGTCGAGCGACGACGAAGAAAATTGATTGGTTTTTGGCAAGCGGCGTTTCGCCGCTTGCCAACGTCGCGGCGCCCCGCTAGGGGGCGCTTCCCGGACGGAAGATGGGGCCGTAGCTCAGCTGGGAGAGCGTCGCAATGGCATTGCGAAGGTCAGGGGTTCGATCCCCCTCGGCTCCACCATTCCTCTTTTGAAATCATCGATTTCCTTGATCCGCCCGTCACCGGATGACGGCGGATTGCCCGCCTTCCGGCGGTGCGCGAAGCGCGCTTCATGCTGAATATCGCGATCCTCGCCTATGACGGGTGCATGGGGGCCGAGGTATTCGGTTTTGCCGATATCATCCTCGTCGCCAACCGGATCTGGGCGTTCCACCGCCCTGCGGAGCCGCCGCCCTTTGCCTGCACGATCGTCAGCGCGGGGCGCGTGAACGTCAGGGTGGCGGGTGGCGCGATAGTGCAGCCTGTGCCCTCGCCGCATCACGCCGATCTGCTGATCGTTCCCGCATTCGATTTCGCGCGGGCGAGCGATATCGATCGCGTCGTTGCCGGGCTGGGCCCCGAAATCGCGATGATTCGCGGCGCCGCCGGCAAACATCGCGTGGCGTCGGTCTGCGGCGGTGCCTTTCTGCTCGCCGAGGCCGGGTTGCTCGCCGGGCGCCGCGCGACGACCGCTTGGGCGATGGCCGAGACCTTCATGCGTCGCTATCCCACGGTGCGGCTCGATCCCAAGGCGATGCTGGTCCGCGACGGCGAGATCATCACCGCCGGCGCCTTCACCGCTTATGCCGATCTCGCACTAGCGATCGTCGCCGACCATGCCGGCGCGGCGATCGCGCGCGCGGTGGCGCGGTTCAGCCTGATCGACACCGCGCGATCAAGCCAAGCGCCGTTCTTCGACAAGGAGATGATGCGGCGCCCCGCGACGCCCTTCGCGCGCGAGGTGGAGCACTGGCTCGCGGCACATATCGCCGATCGCTACAGCCTCGATGCCGCGGCGGCGGCCTTCAGGCTGTCGAGCCGCACCTTTCTGCGCCGGGTGAAGGAAGCGACCGGGCGCACGCCGCTGGCGCTGCTTCAGGGGATTCGGCTCGATCAGGCGCAGCGCCTGCTCGAAACCACCGATCTTGGGATCGCCGAGATTGCCGCGCGGATCGGCTATCAGGATGTGCCGAGCTTTCATCGGCTGTTCCAGCGCACGATCGCGCTGACCCCCGCGGCCTATCGCCGGCGGTTCCGTGGCGGTATCGGATAAAAATTTGTCGTTGCCGCCACGATCGGTCGCGGCGCGGATCGTTTAGCCGTGCGTCCAGCTTAAACGACTGGAGCAGGAATCATGTCCGTGTCGCAACAGGTCGACGGGCTGATCGAGATGGTCGAGCGCGGCGAGTTTCTCGAAGCCTTTCCGCGCTTCTACGCCACCGATGCCGAGATGCAGGAGAATGACAATCCGCCGCGCGTCGGGATCGATGCGCTGATCGCCAACGAACGGATGATGCTCGCCGCTTTCCCCAAGGTGACGGCGCGCGCGTTGAGCCGCTTCGTCGACGGCGATCAGGCGGTGATCCGCTGGACGTTCGAATTCGTCGCCCCGAACGGCGCGACGATCCGCCTCGACGAACTGACGCTGCAGACGTGGCGCGACGACCGGATCGTCCACGAGAAATTCTATTACGATCCGGTCCAGATGCGGCCGGTTGTGGGGTGACGCGCCTCGCCCGTTCGGGCTGAGCCCGTCGAAGCCAAGCACTTTTCTTGCCATGAAGAAGGGCAGCGCTTCGACAAGCTCAGGGCGAACGGGATAGGTGCTCGACGCGTTACCGCAGCCGCTCGATCGCCTGCGCCATCGCGACATAGAGCTTGCCCATGTCGGACGACAGCAACGTCACCCCCAGCGGCGAGCCGTCGCGCTGTGCGAGGATCGTGCGCAGCATCGCCTCGAAATCGTGGATGTAGCGGTTGACCTGATCGCGGAACGCCGAATCCTCATCGTAGAGCTGCGCGATATCGCGTTGTTCGGACGCATCGAGCAGCCGCACCGCGCGGCGGGTGAAGACCCCGCGATCGCCCTTCAAATAGGCCGCCCAGGCGCTGTCCGCGACATCGGGGGCGAAGGTGCGGGTGATGTCGATCGCCGCCGAATTGAGCGCCTCGATCAGCAGCGAGGCGCGTTTGGCGAAGCTTTCGCGCTCGTGCTCCTCGCGTTCGTTCTGCGCTTGCTCGATCTTGATATCGACCAGCGCGGCCTGTTCATCGATCTTGGTGATCTTCTGATCGAGTTCGCCTGCGGCGCGGGTCGCGGCGGCGACCGCGCGCTCGGCGGCCTGCGACAGATCGGCGATCGTCTTTTCGAACCCCTTGTCGACCGCCTTGCGCAACGCGACGACGCCCGATTTCTCCAGCGCCTCCGCCGCCTCGGGGATCACCCCGGCGAGCGTATCGCGGGCATGTTCGGCGGCCTGGGTCGCGGTGTCGCGGACGCGCAGCAGCGCTTCGAGCAGCCGCGGGGCGGCGTCTTCGGACAAGCGGTTGGCGCGCTCGGCGGCCTCGTCGATCATCTGCCCGATCCCGTCCGCCTTGGCGCGGCCGGTGGCCAGCGTTTCGAGCAGCGTCGCGGTCAGCGTGTCGACGTTGCGCCGCTGGTCGGCGATCACCTGCGCGATCGCCTCGATCGCGTCGTGGGTGCTCTCGGCAGCGGTGACGAGCGCGAGCAGCTCGGGCTTGGTCGCGACGACCACCGCCTTCGACGCGGCGAAGCGCGTGTCGAGCCGCTCGACCGCTGCGGGCATCGTCTCGTCCATCTCGCGCGCGGCCGAATCGAGCGCGGCGAGCAGGGTTTCGGTGGTGCCGATCGCCTTGGCCGCCATTTCCTCGCCAGCGCGCAGCGCCTCGGTCATCGCATCGGTCGAGCCGCCGAGCGCGCTGATCGACGCAGCGAGCGCCGCGGCGCGATCGGCGCTCTGCCGGTGCAGCGCCTCGAGCCGGCGCTCGACATGGCTCACCCCGTCGTCGAGCGTCGAGAGCAGTGATTCGCCCGCGCCGCGCTGCGCATCGAGCCGCTCGGCGACGCGATCGATCACCAGCTCGATCAGGTTGATCCGCTCGGCGAGCGTATCGGCGCTTTCCTTCGCGGCGGTATCGAGCGCGGCCTGATGCGTGCCGACCATCGCCAGCATCGCCTCGCCCTGCGCGGTGATGCTCTTGCGCGATTGGTCGATCGCCCCCGCGGTACGGTCGAGCATTGCGTCGACCACGTTCGACATTTCGGCGGTGACCGCTTCGAGCCGCGTCCCGACATTGTCGCTGACCGATTCCATCCGCTCGATATGCGCGGCGAGCTTCTGCGCTGCGCCATTGGCGACCGTCTCCGCCTCGCGCCCGCGTTCGGCGAGCGCGCAGACCTGCACGTCGAGCGACGCCGCCTGTTCGCCCGCTGTGTGGCCGACGCCTTCGAGCCGCGCGATCAGCGCATTGATCTCGTCGCGCGCGCGCGGGAGCCCGGCGATCAGCGTCTCGAGATTGATCTGCGCGATGCGCGTCGTATCCGAAAGCGCGCGGGCATGGGTGTCGGCCTGCGCCACTTCGCCCGACAGGCTGTTGCCGATCGCGGCGAGTCGCGTCGTGGCGCTGTCGCCCAATGCTGCGAGCGCCTGGGTCTGCTCGGCGAGCTGGGCGCGATTCGTCTCGATCGTCGCGCTCAGCGTGGCGACGGTGCGTTCGAGCGAAGCGGCCTCGGCGCGCATCGCCCGCGCAGTAAGGCCGAAGCGGCGCGCCTCTGCGGCGCTGGTGCGCAAGGTGAGCAGCCACACGATCCCGGCGAGCACCGGCACGGTGACCAGCGCCGCGCCGAATTGCGCGATCGCGATTGCCGACATCGTCGGCATGTCGCCCCACGCCAGCGCGATCAGCGTGCCGACCCAGATCAGCGAGAGCGCGGCGAGCACCGCCGGCCCGATCGTGCGCCAGCGCGACGGCGGTTCGACATCCGCGGCGAAGTCGTGCGATGCGATGATGTGATGCCCTCCCTCGACCGCGGTGAACTCACTGAGAAACAACGGGGGATCCCCGTCCGGTGCCTTGGTCTCGGCTGGCAGATTGGCCACGTCGCGTAGCCCGAGCGATGAAGTCCCCCCGTTCATCGGCCGGTTTTAACACGAATTCGCGCGGGACAAAGCGATTAGCGTCCCGAACCTTGCTCGTTTCGCCGCAAGCGCCGCGCTTCCACCCGCGCGCATCAACCGCTAACAGCGCGCGGATGCTCGCGGGATTGCTGTTCGCCGTTCAGGATGCCGAAGACCGCCAGGGAGTGCTGGCGGCGACATTGCCGTTCGCCGGCGTGACGGTGATCGAATATCAGGCGCGGCTGCTGGCGACCGCCGGGGCGTCGCAACTGGTGATCGTCGTATCGCGGCTGACCCCCGAATTGCTCGGCGCGATCGCGCGGATCGGGCGGCGCGGGATGAGCGTCGACACCGTGCGCAGCGCGGGCGAGGCGAGCGCGCGGCTCCATCCGCTCGCGCGGGTCGTCGCGCTGGCCGACGGGTTGATCACCACCGATGCGACGCTCGCGCCCTTCGCCGCGGAGGGCGGCGATGCGTTGCTCGTGCTCGATGCCGGCAGCGCGTCGCCCGATTACGAACGAGTCGGCGGCGGGCTCGCCTGGGCGGGGATCGCGCGGCTCGATGCGCGGCGGCTCGCCGACGTCGCGGCTTTGCCGAGCGATTATGACGTCCAGTCGGCGCTGCTCCGCGTCGCCGAGCAGGGCGGGGCACGGCATGTCGTGCTGGCGGCGGGCGAGGCGGGCGCGGGGCACGGCATCGAGCGGCGCAGCGCCGCGCTGGAGCAGCGCAGCCGCGCGGTGATGATGGCGACGCTCGCGACGCGGCCCGGCTGGTTCGATCGCTGGGTGGTGCGGCCGATCGCCGGCTTCGTCCTCCCGCCGCTGATCGGGCGCCCCGGATCGACCGTGGCGGTGACGATCGCTGCCGGAGTCGCGGTGCTGATCGGGCTCGGGCTGGTCGCGGTCGGATATCAGACGGTCGGGCTGTTCGCCGCGCTGGCCGGTACGGTCGCCGCCGCAATGGGCGAGCGCACCGCCTGGCTGCGCGAGGAAAGCCGGCTCGCAAGCGTGCTGGCCTGGGGAATCCCGGGCGCCACCGCGCTCGCCGCGCTGCTGCTCGGCCGGTCGATCGATTCGCGCGGGCTGAGCGATTCGGGGGTGATCGTCGCGCTCGTGCTGATTGCCGTCGCGGCGCTCGTCGAACGCGCGACCGATGCCGTGCCGCGCGCGATATGGTGGGCGACCCCGCCGGCCTGTCTCCTGCTGCTGGCGGTGCTGACGATGCTGGGGATGCCGCTGGCCGGGCTGATCCTCGCCACCGTTTACGCTTTCGCTACCTTAAGCGCTGCAATCGAGTTACTTCGTCGTAAGGCTTAAGAGTCTGTTTGGGAAAAGCGGTTTCACCGCACGCAATGACCCGAAACGGGCATTCGCCAAAAAGACTCTTAGTCGCGTCTTAACGACATTGAAGTTAAAAGTACGGTGATGACGGTCGATCCGAACGGCCCTTTGCGTGCGATCGCTCCCGACGCCGCGCCGATCTTCGTGCGCGCGGCCGAGGCCGATTCGCGGGCGTGGCGGCGGCTGGAAACCGCGATCGACGATTTTTTCCTCAACGATCACGATCGGCTCGATGATCGCACCCGCGCGATGCTGCGCGCGGCGATCGGCGCGTTGCTCGAGCGGATCGAGCGCGAACTGGCGACCCACGCCACCCGCGTGCTCGCGCGCGGCGAGGATGGCGCGGGCGGGGTGATCACCCCGCGCCCGGCCGAGACGATGCGACGGCTGCTCGATGCCGGGCTGTTGCGCGATCAGGATCTGATGGCCGAGGTGATCGGCCAGCTTCGGCTGGCTTTGCTCGGCGCGGCGTTGGGGGCGAATCGTGAGCCCGGCGCGCCGGTGATGCTGCTCGCCCGGCTGGCGCAGGGCGACGACAATGTCGTCGGCGCGGCGGCACGCGATTACATCATCGCCGAGGGCCGGCGCGAGGCGGGCAGCGGGCGGTCGGTCGATCTGCCGGCGGACCTGCATCGCCGCCTCGTCTGGTGGGTGGCGGCGGCGTTGCGTGAGGCGCAGGGGCCGGCGGCCGACCGCGCCTTGGTCGAGGCGGCGTCGCGCAGCATCGATGCGCATGACGACGGCGCGCGGCTCGATACGATCGCGCTCAGGCTGGCGGCGGCGATCGATGCGCGTGCGGAGGAATTGCCCGATCTGCTCGCCGAAGCGCTGGGCGAGGGCAAGGCCGAGCTGGCGGCGGCGCTGCTCGCTTATGTCCAGCGGGTCGATCTGCGCGAAGCGCGCGCGCTGCTGCTCGATGCCGAGGGCGATCGGCTGTGGCTCGCGCTGCGCGCGCATGGCTTCCCGCGCGAGGCGCTGGCGCGCGTTGCCTTGCTGCTGTCCGACGCCGATCCGCGGCGCGATATCGAGGCGTTCGCCGATCAGCTCGATACGATCGCGGCGATCCCGGTGCTCGCCGCGCGCGAGGCGCTCGCGCCTTTGTCGCTCCACCCCGATTTCCGCCGCGCCATTCGCGCGATCGAACGGTTGCGCCGCGCATGACCGACGGCCGCCTCCTCACCGCGCGCTTCGACCAGCATGACCGGCTGATCGCGGCGGACCCCGATTTCGCCGCGCTCAACGAACGCGCCGGGGGGGCGGTCGGCGAATTGCTCGCGATCCCGCAGCTCGCCACGGTGGTCCGGCTCGCGCGACGGCTGCGCATCCTCGTCCAGCGCACGGTGGTGATCGCCGATGCCGAGGCCGATCTCGAATGCTGGGTCCGCGCCAACCCCGGATCGGACGGCGTGTCGCTGTCGGTTTCGCCGATGCGCGAGCGCCCGGCGTGGCGCGCGACCGGCAGCGTCCACGCCGCCCCGCCGCCGGGCGCCTTGTGGCTGTGGGAGGCCGATGCGACGTTGCGGCTCACCCGTCTGCCGTCGGAAATCGGCGACGGGCGCGGGTTCGACGCGCCGTCGCTGATCGGCAAGCCGCTGACCGATCTGTTCACCCTCCAGCCCGACGCGGCCGGGGGCATGCCCTTGCTCGAGGCGCTGGCGATGCAGCGCGATTTCGATCGTCAGGCGGCGGTGATCCGCAACGGCGGCGGCAGCGTGACGCTCGCCGCGACCGCGCGGCGCAATGCGGCGGGGGTGTTCGCTGGCTTCGTCGGCGGGGTGTTCCCGGCGGAGGCGACGAAAGCGACGCCGGCCGAGGATGTCGCCGCCACCTTCAACACCCGGCTCGACGGCATATTGCGTGCGCCGCTGACGCGGATCATCGCCAGCGCGGACAGCATCAACGCCGCCGAGGACGGGCCGATCGACCCGCATTATGTCGATTACGCCGCCGATATCGCCAGCGCCGGGCGGCATCTGATAGGGCTGGTCGACGATCTCGCCGATATCGAGGCGGTCGAGCGCGACGATTTCACGATCCTGACCGAACCGGTCGATCTCGCCGATGTGATGCGCCGCGCCGCCGGGCTGTTCGCGGTGCGCGCCGCCGACGCGGGGGTGACGCTCGACACGCAGGGGCTCGATGCGCCGCTGGTGGCGAGCGGGGAATTCCGCCGCGTGTTGCAGATCCTGGTCAATCTGATCGGCAATGCGCTGCGCTATTCGCCGCGCGGCGGGACGGTGTGGCTGCGCATCCAGCGCGACGGCGCGCGCGCGGTGGCGATCGTCGCCGATCAGGGCAAGGGCATCGCGCCGGAGGATCAGGCGCGGGTGTTCGAGAAATTCGCCCGCGTCGATCCGCGTGAGCCGGGCGGAAGCGGGCTCGGCCTCTATATCTCGCGCCGGCTGGCGCGCGCGATGGGCGGGGCGATCGAGCTCGACAGCGCGCCGGGCGAAGGCGCGCGGTTCATGCTCGCGCTGCCGCTGGTGCCGGCGACGGTTACGGCGCGCTGAGACGGGCTCCGTTTAGGCGGACCGCTATCCACCGTTCGCCCTGAGCCTGTCGAAGGGCGACCCCACTTCACGAATGACAGGACGCCCTTCGACAAGCTCAGGGCGAACGGGTCTTGTTTAACACGCCATATAAACGTCATGCCGGACTTGATCCGGCATCCAGGGCGACGTGCGACGGCACTTGAGGCTCTGGATGCCGGGTCGAGCCCGGCATGGCGCTTTTGGTTCAGATGGTTCGGATCAGCGCTCGGTCATCGGCACATAGCTGCGCTGCGTCGGCCCGGTGTAGAGCTGACGCGGGCGGCCGATCTTCTGGTCGGGATCGGTGATCATCTCGTTCCACTGTGCGACCCAGCCGACGGTGCGCGCCAGCGCGAACAGCGCGGTGAACATCGAGGTCGGGAAGCCGATCGCGGAGAGGATCACGCCCGAATAGAAATCGACGTTCGGGAACAGCTTCTTCTCGACGAAATAGCTGTCGTTGAGCGCGATTTCCTCGAGCCGCAGCGCGGTTTCGAATACCGGGTCGCTGACCTTGAGCGCATCGAACACCTCGCGCACCGTCTTCTGCATCACGGTCGCGCGCGGATCGTAATTCTTATAGACGCGGTGGCCGAAGCCCATCAGGCGGAACGGATCGTTCTTGTCCTTCGCGCGCGCGATGAATTCGGGGATGCGATCGGGGGTGCCGATCTCGTGCAGCATGTTGAGCGCCGCCTCGTTGGCGCCGCCGTGCGCCGGGCCCCACAGGCAGGCGATCCCCGCCGCGATGCACGCGAACGGATTGGCGCCCGACGAACCGGCGAGCCGGACGGTCGAGGTCGAGGCATTCTGCTCGTGGTCGGCGTGGAGGATGAAGATCCGGTCCATCGCCTTTTCCACCGCCGGGTGGACCTCATATTGCTCGGCCGGGACGCCGAACGTCATGCGCAGGAAGTTGCCGGTGTAGCTCAGCGAGTTGTCCGGGTAGAGGAACGGCTGCCCGACGCTGTACTTATAGGCCATCGCCGCGATCGTCGGCATCTTGGCGATCAGCCGGTGCGAGGCGATCATCCGCTGCTGCGGATCGTGGATGTCGGTCGAATCGTGGTAGAAAGCCGACAGCGCGCCGACCACGCCGCACATCACCGCCATCGGATGCGCGTCGCGGCGGAACCCGCGATAGAAGGTCGCGAGCTGTTCGTGCAGCATCGTGTGGCGGGTGATCGTCGTCTCGAACTTGCCCAGCTCGTCCGCCGACGGCAGCTCGCCGTTGAGCAGGAGATAGGCGACTTCCATGAAGCTCGACTGTTCGGCCAGCTCGCCGATCGGATAGCCGCGGTGGAGCAGCACGCCTTCGTCACCGTCGATATAGGTCAGCGCCGAGCGGCAGGAGGCGGTGGAGGTGAAACCCGGATCGTAGGTGAAGGCGCCGGTCGCGCCGTAAAGCTTACGGATATCAACCACATCCGGCCCAACCGTACCGGACAGGACAGGATATTCGGAATTCTTCCCGGCAAGGGAAAGCTCGGCGGTATCGGTCATGTGGTCTCCTTACCCCTGCTTAACGCATCTGGTCGGCGATCCGCGCCAGGCTTTCGTCGCGGCCCAGAAGGGCCAGCACGTCGAAGATGCCCGGCGAGGTCTTGCGCCCGGTGAGTGCGGCACGAAGCGGCTGTGCGACCTGACCGAGCTTGACGCCCGCCGTTTCGGCCACGCGGCGTACCGCATCTTCGAGCGCCTCCGTATCCCAGTTGTGCACCGCGTCAAGAGCGCTGTGCAGTTGCGACAGCAACGCGGGCGCTTCACCCTCCAGCAGCCCGCGTGCCGCATCGTCGATGACGAGCGGGCGGGTGGCGAAGAGGAAAGCGGTGCCGTCGGTCAACTCGTTGAGGTTTGCCGCACGCGGCTTGAGCGCAGGCATCGCGCGGGTCAGCAGATTGAGCGTCGCGGCATCGTCCGAACGCCCGAGTCGCGCCGCGACCAGCCCGGCGAGCCGCGCGTCGTCCGCCTCGCGGATATAATGGCCGTTGAGATGTTCGAGCTTCTTGAGATCGAACCGCGACGCCGATTTGCCCACCGCGCCGAGATCGAACCATTCGATCGCCTGTTCGCGGCTGATGATCTCGGCATCGCCGTGGCCCCAGCCGAGGCGGAGCAGATAATTGTCGAGCGCCTCGGGCAGGATGCCCAACTCGTCGCGATAGGCCTCGATCCCCACCGCGCCGTGCCGCTTGGACAGCTTGGCACCGTCCGCGCCGTGGATCAGCGGGATATGCGCATAAACCGGCTCGGGCCAGCCCATCGCGCGATAGATCGGCAACTGGCGGAAGGCGTTGTTGAGATGGTCGTCGCCGCGGATGACATGCGTGACGCCCATGTCGTGATCGTCGACCACCACCGCGAGCATATAGGTCGGCGTGCCGTCCGAGCGGAGCAGCACGAGATCGTCGAGCTCGGCATTCTGCACCGTCACCTCGCCCTGGACGCGATCGTGGATCGTGACCGCGCCGTCGAGCGGTGCCTTGAGCCGGATGACGTGCGGCGCGCCCGGGTCGTTCGGCACCTTGTCGCGCCACGGCGAGCGGATGCGCAGCGGCTTCTTCGCGGCTTCCGCCTCGGTGCGCATCTGCGCCAGTTCCTCGGGGGTGAGGTAGCAGCGATAGGCGTTGCCGCTGGCGAGCATCGCCTCGGCGACCTCGGCATGCCGCGCGGCGCGCTCGAACTGGAACACGGCGTCGCCGTCCCAGTCGAGCCCGAGCCATTTCAGGCCCGAGAGAATCGCGTCGATCGCCGGCTGGGTCGAGCGCGCGCGATCGGTATCCTCGATCCGCAGCAGGAACTTGCCGCCGTGGTGGCGCGCGAACAGCAGGTTGAACAGCGCGGTGCGCGCGCCGCCCAAGTGAAGGAAGCCGGTGGGGGAAGGGGCGAAACGGGTGACGACCGAGGCATCACGCTCGCTCTCGCCGGCAAGATCGGTGGTTGCGCTCAAACGCGCTTGCTCCCAAGCTGAATTACGACATGGCCTAGAGGGCCGGGGGCGCCCCTAGCACGCGCCCGGTGGCGCGACAAACCTTCGCGATCGAAGGGGGAGAGGGAGGGTGAACGGGCAGCGCGGCTTCGAAGGGCGGCGTGCGAACGGCGGCGTGGCGGCCCCTCCTCGCGTCCCCGCGAAGGCGGGGACCCAGCCCCGCATTCCGCAAGGTTACGCTCCCTCTCCCCGGGTCTCCGCCTTCGCAGGGATACATGAGGAGCGGGTCGAGCGCTCCTCCCGCCGGCGTTGCGACATTGTCGCCTGATCTCGGGCAGCCGATTCCCGCCTTCGCGGAAACAACCGATCAGCCCCGGCCGCGTTACGGCGCGATCGAGCGCTGGCTGGAGGCCGAGCGCGATCAGATCGTGCTGTGGCTTCCGGTGTGTCTCGGCACGGGCGTCATCCTGTGGTTCGCGCTCCCCGACCCCCGGCTATGGATCGCGACGATGCTGGCCGCGGCGGGGACGGCGGCATTCGCGACGGCGCTCTCGCGCGGCGGGCGGCTCGCGCCCAGTATTGCGATCGGCGGTGTCGCGCTCGCTTTCGGGGTCGGATCGGTGTGGGTGCATGCCGAGCACGCCGGCGCCCCGGTGCTGCCGCGCGCGATGATCGTGCGTTTCGAGGCGCGGGTGGTCCAGGCGCGGCCGCTGCCCGCGCGCGATCTCATCCGGCTGACGCTGGCGCCGACGCGCTGGCTCGATCGCAGGCCGGTATCCGCGCCCACGCGCATTCGCGTCAACCTCACCACCTCTGATGCGCCGCGCGGCCTCGCGCCTGGCGCGATCATCGCGCTGCGGGCGAGACTGATGTCGCCCGCGCCGCCCGCGGTGCCCGGCGCCTACGATTTCGCACGGGTCGCGTGGTTCGACGGGCTGGGGGCGACCGGGCGCGGCTTCGCCCCGGTGACGATCCTGTCGGGCGCGGCGGCGGGGGAGGGGCTGCGCGTGCGGCTGACCCGTCACATCCACGCGCAGCTCGGCGGCAGCGTCGGCGGCATCGCGGCGGCGCTGGCGACCGGCGATACCGGCGCGATCGGCGAGGACGATGCCGAGGCGATGCGCCGATCGGGGCTGGCGCATCTGTTGTCGGTCAGCGGGCTGCATATCACCGCGGCGGTGGCGATCACGATGCTGCTCGCCTCGCGCCTGCTCGCGCTTAGCCGGCGGCTGGCGCTGACCGGGCGCGTGCCGCTGCTCGCCGCGGCCACCGCTGCATCGGTGGCGATCGGCTATACCCTGCTTACCGGCAGCGAGGTCCCGACGATCCGTAGCTGCATCGCGGCGCTGCTGGTGCTCGCGGCGATGGCGCTGGGGCGCGAGGCGATCACGTTGCGGCTGGTCGCGGCAGGCGCGCTGATCGTCCTCCTGCTATGGCCCGAATCGCTGGTCGGGCCGAGCTTCCAACTCTCCTTCGCCGCGGTGACGACGATCGTCGCCTTGCACGAGCATCCGGTGGTGCGCGGCTGGTTCATGAAGCGCGACGAGGCGTGGGTCGCACGCGTCGCGCGCGGCGGCGCGTCATTGCTCCTCACCGGGGTGGCGATCGAAGTGGCGCTGATGCCGATCGCGATCTACCATTTTCACCGCGCGGGGATTTACGGTGCGGTGGCGAATATCGTCGCGATTCCGCTCACCACCTTCGTCGTCATGCCGCTGGAGGCGCTGGCGCTGCTGCTCGATATTGCGGGGCTGGGCGCGCCGGCGTGGTGGCTGACCGGCAAGGCGCTGGCTTTGCTGCTATGGATCGCGCGGACCACCGCCGCGGCGCCGGGGGCGGTGACGATGCTCCCCGCGATGCCGGGCGGCGCCTATGCGCTGATCGCCGCCGGCGGGCTGTGGTTGGCGCTGTGGCGGACGCGCTGGCGGCTGCTGGGGTTGGCGCCGTCGCTCGCCGGCGCGGCATGGGCGCTGGCGACCCCGGCGCCCGATTTGCTCGTTACCGGCGATGGACGGCACGTCGCGATCCGCACCGCGCGCGGCGACCTCGCGCTGCTGCGCGATCGCGCAGGCGATTATGTCCGCGACACGCTGGCGGAAAATGCCGGAAGCGATGACGATCCGCTGCTCCTGTCCGAACAGCCCGATGCACGCTGCACGCGCGATGCCTGCCTGGTCGTACGCGAGAGCGGCGGACGACGCTGGCGCATCCTCGCCACCCGCAGCCCCTATCTGCCGCCGTGGCGCAGGCTCCTCGCGGCATGCCGTGACGCCGATATCGTGATCAGCGACCGCCGCCTGCCGCGCGGCTGCGTACCGCGCTGGCTGCTGCTCGACCGGCCTGCGCTGGCACGCACCGGCGGCCTCGCGCTGACGCTGGCGAGCGGGCGGGTGACGACCGTGCGCACGCCCGGCGACCGGCATCCGTGGGTGGAGGCGACGGATATCGCCGCGGACGATATCGACTTACCGCAAAGCCCGACCGGCGGGGCAGGTCT
Source organism: Sphingomonas sp. 66-10 (assembly GCF_001897045.1). Lineage (NCBI taxonomy): Bacteria > Pseudomonadati > Pseudomonadota > Alphaproteobacteria > Sphingomonadales > Sphingomonadaceae > Sphingomonas > Sphingomonas sp. 66-10. Next base: position 183,073 of record NZ_MKRR01000135.1, on the reverse strand, counting down.
TCCCGCCCGACAGCGCAACCGGCCCGAAAGCCGGCGGCACCTTGTTCAGTCGTAGCGCCGCAACAGCCCCGCGAGCTTGCCCTGCACGCGCACCTGCGCCGGGGCATAGCGTTGCGGATCATAGCTGCGGTTGGCCGG
>NZ_MKRR01000135.1:176618-182812 GCF_001897045.1 Sphingomonas sp. 66-10 | reverse complement strand
CCGCCACTTCGAGCGCGAAATGCTCGCCCGAACCGAGCAAGGCGGCGGGGACCGGCAAGGTGCTCGATCCCTCGAACGCCTCGATCGGCAGGCCAGCGGCGATCCGGCCGTGGAGCGGGATTTCGATCACATCGTTCGCCGGTTCGGGCGTGGCGCGGCGCGGCGGCGCAGAAGCGGCAGCAGCGGCGCGCGACGGCTCGACCCGCTCGGGCATCTTGACCACTTCGAGCGCGCGCGCCCGATTGGGCAGACGGCGCAGAAAGCCGCGTTCCTCGAGCGCGCTGATCAGCCGGTGGACCCCCGACTTCGATTTGAGGTCGAGCGCCTCCTTCATTTCCTCGAACGACGGCGACACGCCGGTTTCGGCGAGGCGATCGTGGATGAAACAGATCAGCTCATGCTGTTTCCTGGTGAGCATTGCGATCCTCCGAGCGGCGAACAGACGCGGAACTTTTACGGAACATGTCGCCGCCGGTCAAGCGATCGCGTCACGCAATGACGAGGATTTCCGCCATATCGCCCGCCGCCGCCGCCGGCGCATGCGGCGCGCGCACGATAAGGCAGGTCGCGCGCGCCAGCGTGGCGAGCATCGAACTGTCCTGGATCGCCGCCGCATAGACCCGGCCATCGCGTTGTTCCGCCCGGATATAATCGGTGCGCTCACCGTTGGCGGGCAGCGCCTCGCCGAGCGTGGCAAGCGTCGCGCGCGGCAGCGGATCGCGCGCGCCGGCGATCCGCGCGGCGAGCGGGCGGACGAACAGCAACCCGGTCACGAACGCCGAAACCGGATTGCCCGGCAGCCCGACGACCGCGCAATCGCCGCGCCGCCCGGCCATCATCGGCTTGCCGGGGCGCAACGCGATGCGCCAGAAATCGATCACCGCCCCTGCCGCTTCGAGCGCGGGACGGACGAGGTCATGATCCCCGACCGACGCGCCCCCGGTGGTGACGAGCAGATCGGCGGCAACATCGGCAAAGGCGCGGGTCAGCACGTCGAGCCGGTCGGGCAGGATGCCGAGATCGACGATCTCGATCGGCAGGTCCGCGAGCATCGCGCGCAGCATCAGCCGGTTGGATTCCGGAAGGCCGGCGCCAGCGCTGCCCGGCTCGATCAGTTCGTCGCCGGTCGCGGCGAGCGCGACGCGCACCCGGCGGCTCACGCTCACCTCGCCGACGCCGCCGGTGGCGAGCAGGGCGAGGCGCGCCGGGGTCAGCGCGGCGCCGGTTTCGCCGAGATTGTCGCCCTCATGAAAGTCGAGCCCTCGCGCACGGACATTGCGCGCGCGCCGCGTTGGGCCCTCGCCGGCGAGATGCAGCGTCGCGCCGTCGCGCCGCGCCTCCTCCTGCACCAATACGGTATCGGCGCCCCCCGGCATCGCCGCCCCGGTAAAGATGCGCACCGCCTCGCCCGGCGCGACGGTGCCCGCAAAGTCGCGGCCCGCGGCGCTCTCGCCGATCACCTGCCACGGGCCGGGCAGGTCGGCGAAGCGGATCGCATAGCCGTCCATCGCCGACAGGTCCGCCGCCGGCTGGGTCCGGCGCGCGGTCGCCGGTGCGCGCAGATAGCGTCCGGCGGCGGCGGCGAGCGGCAGGGTTTCGGCGGGGATCGCCGGTGCGAGCGCGAGCAAGCGCGCCTGCGCTGCGTCGATCGGGAGGAGCGGGGAAGGGGCCATCGCTTGCTCCCTTGCCACGGGTAGCGCGCCGGAGCCACCGCTCGCATGATCGACCAGCCGTGATCGACCGGGCGCGCGGCTTGGCCTATAGCCGGGGGCGATGAAGACCTTGCTCGATCCCGACCGCGCGCTGACCGAGGGGCTCGCCGCGATCCGCACCCAATATAACGTCCCGCAGGGCTTCGCGCCCGAGATACTCGCCGCTGCCGACGAAGCCGCGAAGCGCGTGCCGAACGCGCATGTCGATCGTACCGCGATCCCGTTCGTCACGCTCGATCCCGCCAGCTCGACCGATCTCGACCAGGCGTTCGCGATCGAGGCGGCAGGCAACGATCTGTTGCTGCGTTATGCGATCGCCGATGTCGCATGGTTCGTCGACGATGGCGGGTTGCTCGATGTCGAGGCGTGGCGGCGCGGCGAATCGCTCTATCTGCCCGACGGAAAGGCGTCGCTTTATCCCCCGGCGCTCGGCGAGGGCGCGGCGAGCCTGTTGCCGACCGGCGATCGCCCGGCGGTGATCTTCGCGGTGCGTGTCGCGCCCGATGGCAAGGCGACGCTCGACGGCGCCGAACGCGCGCTGACCCGCAGCCGTGCCAAGCTCGCCTACGAAACCGCGACCGACGCCGATCTTCCGGCCGGGTTCGCCGAGCTCGCGCGCCGCGTCGCGGCGGCGGAGGATCAGCGCGGCGCCTCGCGGGTCGATCCGCCCGAGCAGGAACTGGCACGCAACGGCGACGGCAAGTTCCAGCTTCGCTTCGCCCCGCGCGAGGAGGCGGAGGATCGCAACGCGGCGCTGTCGCTCGCCACCAATCTCGCGGTGGCGGCGTCGTTGCTGGCGCATCATACCGGGCTGTTCCGCGTGATGCCGGCGCCCGACGCGCGCGCGGTGGTGCGGCTGCGCCACGCTGCCGAGGCGCTCGGGGTCGACTGGCCGGCGGCGATGTCGCTCGCCGATCTCCAGAAAAGGCTCGACGGGCACAACCCGCGCGAGGCGGCGCTGATGGTCGCAATCCGCCGCGCGGGTGAGGGGGCGAGCTATGCGCCCTATCGCCCCGGGGTCGTGCCGTGGCAGGCGGCGGTGGCGGCCACCTACGCCCATGCCACCGCGCCGCTGCGCCGGCTCGCCGACCGCTATGTCGTCCGCGCGACGCTGGCGATCGCCAACGGACAGGCGGTGCCCGATGTGGTGTCGGCGGCGTTCGAGAAGCTGCCCGCGGTGATGGCGCATTCGGGCGCGATCGCCGGTGCGATCGACCGCGCGGTGATCGACATGGCGGAGGCGGTGCTGCTCCACGGCCGCGAGGGGGAGAGCTTCCCGGCGCTGATCCTCGATCGCGACGATCGCGGCGCGCGCATCCAGCTGGTCGGTCTGCCGGTAGTGGCGCGGGTGCTGAGCGACAGCGGCGACCCCGGCGATCGCATCACCGTCCGGCTCGACGAGGCCGATCCGGTGAAACGGACGCTGCGGTTCACCCCGGCTGGTTAATTGTCATGCCGGCCCGAGCCTCCAATCCGCCGTCATGCCGGGCCTGACCCGGCATCCAGAGCAGCGAGCGATGCTCTTTGTGGCTCTGGATGCCGGATCAAGTCCGGCATGACGGCGGGAGAAGTTCAGGTCCGAGACTCATTTGTCGCAAGCGCGCGGCGCACCACCGGCGCGTAGAATGCCCCGTCGCTGCCGAGCTGGCTTTCGTAGAGGATCAGCTCCGGCATCGTAAAATGCGCGCTGGTCAGCGCGGCATGATCCGCCAGCCAGCGGTCGAGCGCCGGCCCGTGGCCCGCGCTCCGCGGCAATCGCGCGAGCGTGACATGCGGCAGATAGGGGCGCCGCTCGGGTTCGAGCCCGAGCCGCACCAGGGCGTGATCGACCTTGCGATGAAGCGCGGCGAGCGCGTCATGCGGCGCGACCCCGGCCCATAACGTATCGGCCCGCCCGCGTTTCTCGAACCGCCCGACCCCGGCGAGCGCGACGCTCGGCGCGGGTGCGGCGATCGATTCGATCGTCAGCGCGATGTCCTCGGCCAGCGGCCGCTCGACCTCGCCGATGAACCGCAATGTGAGGTGGAGCTGGGCATCGTCCTGCCAGCGCGCGCCGGGGACGCCGCCCATCGCCGCCGCGAGCACGGCGCGGACCGCGGGTGGCGGGCGAAGCGCGACGAAAAGGCGATGCATCCTGAACAGACTTTTGCTGTAACGTTTTGTAACGAAAGATTGCTCGGGGCCGCCTCGCTTGAAAAAAGCGGCCATACGGGCAATATTTCCGGTGTGCCGGCCTCGTTCATTGCCGGACAAAGGAGCGAATTGACAATGGCTAACTGGTCTGACCCCCGGCCGACTGCCGCCCCGTTCGGGACGAGCGCCGCCGATACGCGCGGTGCCGCGTATGACGCGGGTCTCCGGTCGTACATGCTGTCGGTCTATAACTATATGGCATCCGGCGTGTTGCTCACCGGGATCGTGGCGCTGCTGTTCGCCAGCGGCGGGCGCGATAGCCTCGCGGCGCAGGTGTTCCTGGCGCCGGGCATCCTCAAATATGTGGTGATCTTCTCGCCGCTCGCCTTCATCATGGTGCTCAATTTCGGGCTCAACCGGCTCTCGACCGGCGCGGCGCAGCTCATTTTCTGGGCCTTCGCGGCGGTGATGGGCGTGTCGATGTCGACGATCTTTCTCGTCTACACCGGCACCTCGATCGCGATCACCTTCTTCGCCACCGCGGTCGCCTTCCTGTCGCTGAGCCTCTACGGCTATACGACGAAGCGCGATTTGTCGGGCATGGGCACGTTCCTGATCATGGGCGTGGTGGGTCTCATCGTCGCCTCGCTGCTCAACCTGTTCTTCAAGTCGCCGGCGATGGCGATGGTGATCAGCGCGGTCGGCGTGCTGCTGTTCGCGGGCCTCACCGCTTATGATACGCAGCGGATCAAGAGCATGTATGCTTATGTCGCCGGGACGGACATGATCGGCAAGGCGGTGATCATGGGCGCGCTGTCGCTCTATCTCGACTTCATCAACATGTTCCAGTTCCTGCTGTCTTTCATGGGCCAGCGCGACTGATCGGCGCCTCGGGCGTCTTGCCAACAACGGCCGGCCCGGCGGGACCCCCCGCCGGGCCGTTTCTGTTTAGGGCAATCGTTACGCCGCGTTAACCAGAGTCGTGGCAATGTCGGTCCGGCAAAAGGACAGGATCGATGGCCCTTCGCACGCAGCCCAATGACGAACGCCGCGCACCGCGCTCCCCGGTCGAGTGCCGCGCGACCGCGCGTATCGCCTTGTCGATCGAGGTGCTCGACGCCTCGTCGCATGGAATCCGCGCGCGCCTGTCGATTCCGCTCCCCCCGGGGGTGACGCTGAAGATCAGCCTGCCCGACGGCACCGAGCGCCACGCGCGCATCGTCTGGGCGAACGACGGCGATATCGGCTGCGAATTCCTCGCGCCGCTGACGATGCGGGAGCTCGACGCTTTACTCGCCGCGACTCCGATCGCCCGCCCGCGCTAATTGCTGCGCTCAACCGCCGCCATCTAACCCCGTTGGGGCTGAGCCTGTCGAACGGGGCGACGAGCGCGAGCCGCTTAGGTGCGATACCGCCCCTGCCGCGCGCCGCTTCCCCATGCTATCCTGACCACCGCGAGCGGCCGATCGCAGCCTTCATGCTGCCCGAAAGAGCCAAGCAGCATACGAGAGCGCTTGAAATATTATTTCAACCGCGCGAAGGGGCTGTGCGCGCCGCCAAGACCGGCGCGAGTCTTGGAGAGAGCATGGTCGGCGATCGTAGCAATCTGAAACCCCTGGCGCTTCACGTGCCGGAGCCGCGCTTCCGGCCCGGTGACGAGGTGGACTTTTCCGCGGTCGATATCCCCGCGGCCGGCGCCGCGCCGCGCCCCGATACCCACGCTGCCCCCGCCGATTTCACCGACCTGTCGTACTCGATGGTTCGCGTGCTCGACGATGCGGGGCAGGCGGTTGGCCCGTGGAACCCGCGGCTGTCGCCCGACAGGCTGCGGCGGATGCTGCGCCACATGGCGCTGGTCCGCGCGTTCGACGAACGGATGTTCCGCGCGCAGCGGCAGGGCAAGACGAGCTTCTACATGAAGTCCTTGGGCGAGGAGGCGGTGGCGGTCGCCGCGGCCTATGCGCTGCAATATGACGATATGTGCTTCCCCTCCTATCGCCAGCAGGGGCTGCTCATCGCGCGCGATTGGTCGCTGGTCGACATGATGAACCAGATCTACTCCAACCGCGCCGACCGGCTGCAGGGCAAGCAGCTTCCGATCATGTACTCGGTGCGCGAGGCGGGGTTCTTCTCGATCTCGGGCAATCTCACGACGCAATATCCGCAGGCGGTCGGCTGGGCGATGGCCTCGGCCTCGAAGGGCGACACGCGGATCGCGGCGACCTGGTGCGGCGAGGGATCGACCGCGGAGGGCGATTTCCACTCCGCATTGACCTTCGCCACCGTCTATCGCGCGCCGGTGATCTTCAACGTGGTCAACAACCAATGGGCGATTTCGAGCTTCTCGGG
>NZ_MKRR01000135.1:150046-176455 GCF_001897045.1 Sphingomonas sp. 66-10 | reverse complement strand
CGGGCGAGCCCAATGCGTGGCCGCTCGGCGATCCGATCCGCCGGCTCAAGGATCACCTGATCGCGATCGGCGAGTGGGACGAGGAACGCCAGGCGGCGATGGACCGCGAGGTCGCGGAGGAAGTGAAGGCGGCGCAGAAGGAGGCCGAGAAGAACGGCATCCTCGGCCACGGCCTGCACCAGCCGCTCGACAGCCTGTTCGACGGGGTGTTCGAGGAGATGCCGTGGCACCTCGCCGAGCAGCGGCAGATGATGATCGATGAGGAACAGGCTTCGGGCCGTCCGTGGGCGCGCAAGGGGTAATGGAAGTGGCTGAAATCATCGAAACCGAGGCCGGCGCGGAAGCCGGCGATACCCAGCGCATGAACATGATCCAGGCGATCAATTCCGCGCTCGACATAATGATGGCGCGCGACGATGCGATCGTCGTGATGGGCGAGGACGTCGGCTATTTCGGCGGCGTGTTCCGCGCCACCGCCGGCTTGCAGAAGAAATTCGGCAAGACCCGCGTGTTCGATACGCCGATCACCGAATGCGGGATCATCGGCGTCGCGGTGGGGATGGGGGCCTATGGGCTGCGCCCGGTGCCCGAGATCCAGTTCGCCGATTATATCTATCCCGCGCTCGACCAGTTGGTGAGCGAGGCGGCGCGGCTGCGCTATCGCTCCGACGGCGAGTTCATCGCGCCGCTGACGGTGCGCTCGCCGTTCGGCGGCGGGATCTTCGGCGGGCAGACTCATTCGCAATCGCCCGAAGGAATCTTCACCCATGTCTCGGGGCTCAAGACGGTGATCCCGTCGACCCCCTATGACGCCAAGGGGCTGCTGATCGCCGCGATCGAGGACAATGATCCGGTGATCTTCTTCGAGCCGAAGCGGATCTACAACGGCCCGTTCAACGGCCATTGGGATCGCCCGGCGGAGAATTGGTCGAAGCATCCCGCGGGCGAGGTGCCGTCGGGCTATTATCGCATCCCGCTGGGCAAGGCGAACGTGGTGCGCGAGGGCGAGGCGGTGACGATCCTCGCTTATGGCACGATGGTCCACGTCTGCCTCAACGTCGTCGCCGAAGCCGGGGTCGATGCCGAGGTGATCGATCTGCGCACGCTCGTCCCGCTCGATATCGAGACGATCGAGCAATCGGTGCGCAAGACCGGGCGCTGCATGATCGTCCATGAGGCGACGCGCACCTCCGGCTATGGCGCGGAACTCGCGGCGCTGGTGCAGGAGCGTTGCTTCTACCACCTCGAGGCACCGATCGAGCGCGTCACCGGCTTCGACACGCCTTATCCGCACAGCCTCGAATGGGCCTATTTCCCCGGCCCGGTCCGGATCGGCATGGCCCTCAAGAAAATTCTGAAGGACTAAACGACGATGGCGCGTTTCAACTTCCGCTTGCCCGATATCGGCGAAGGCATTTCCGAGGCCGAGATCGTGGCGTGGCACGTGAAGGTCGGCGATCGGGTCGAGGAAGACCAGCAGATCGCGGACATGATGACCGACAAGGCGACGGTCGAGATGGAAAGCCCCGTTTCGGGGACGGTGATCGAACTGGCCGGCGAGGTCGGCGATCAGGTGTCGATCGGATCGACCCTGGTGGTGATCGAGATCGAGGGCGAGGAAGAAGCTGCCAGCGAGATCGCCGCCGAAACCCCGGGCGAGGCGGTGATCGAGCCGGTCGCGGTGGCGGTCGAGAGCGTTTCGCATCCCGAACTGTCGACCAAACCCGAACCTCTCCCCGTTCGGGCTGAGCCTGTCGAAGCCCGTCCCGCGCCCGTGGAGAGCGTTCCGGCCGAACCGGCGCGCCACGTTCTCGCATCCCCGGCGGTCCGGGCGCGGGCGCAGGATCTCGGCATCGATCTGGCGCAGGTGAAGCCGGCCGAGGGCGATCGCGTCCGCCACGCCGATCTCGACGCCTATCTGCGTTATGCCGCGGGGCAGGGCTATCACGCCCCGCACGCCAGCCGTGCGCGCGCCGACGAGCAGATCAAGGTGATCGGGATGCGCCGCCGCATCGCCGAGAATATGGCCGCATCGAAGCGCAATATCCCGCATTTCACCTATGTCGACGAGATCGACGTGACCGAGCTGGAGCGGGTCCGCGCCGATCTCAACGCGTCGCGCGGCGGGCGGCCCAAGCTGACGATGCTGCCGCTGCTGATCGTCGCGATCTGCCGCACCTTGCCCGACTTCCCGATGCTCAATGCGCGTTACGACGACGAGGCGGGGGTGGTGACGCGCTCGGGCCGGGTCCATCTCGGGATGGCGACGCAGACCGATGCCGGGCTCACCGTGCCGGTGATCCGTGACGCGCAGGACAAGAATATCTGGCAGCTCGCCGCCGAGATCACGCGGCTGGCGGAGGCGGCGCGCGCCTCCAAGCTCAAGCCCGAGGAGCTGGGCGGCGGGACGATCACCGTCACCAGCCTCGGCCCGCTCGGCGGGATCGCGACCACCCCGGTGATCAACCGGCCCGAAGTGGCGATCATCGGGCCGAACAAGATCGTCGAGCGTCCGGTGTTCCAGGGCGACGACCTGGTGCGCGCCAAGCTGATGAACCTCTCGATCAGCTGCGACCACCGCGTCGTCGACGGCTGGGATGCCGCGAGCTACGTCCAGGCGCTCAAGAAATTGCTCGAAACCCCGGTGTTGCTGTTCGCCGACTGACGGCGCTTCACTTACCACCTTTCGTCATGCCGGACTTGATCCCGCATCCAGAGCCTCACAGGCTGCCGCTTGTGGCTCTGGATGCCGGGTCGAGCCCGGCATGACGTCGTTTAGGCGCCCAAAGTTCACAAAGTTCACACGAGTGACCGCATTCGCCGCTTAATATTCAACCAAAGGGTTTACATTATCGGTATCGCTGGGTAATGAAACCTTATGGTTGAATATTCGCTCGATCTGACCTTTGCCGCGCTCGCCGATCCCACCCGGCGCGCGATGCTCGACGCGCTGCGCGGCGGGGAGCGGTCGATCGGCGATCTCGCCGCGCCGCATGCGATGACCTTCGCCGGCGCCGCCAAACATATCGGCGTGCTCGAACGCGCCGGGCTGATCGAGCGGCGCAAGGCCGGGCGCCAGCAGCTTTGCCGGTTGAAGGCCGATCGCTTTACCGAGGCAGAGGCGTGGCTCGCCGAATGGCGCCGCTTCTGGAACGCCCGGCTCGATACGCTCGAGGCGCTATTGCAGGAGGATCAGGCATGAACGAGCCGGTTCGGCTGACGATCACGCGCGACTTCGCCGCGCCGCCGACCCGGGTGTTCGACGCCTGGCTCGATCCGGCGCAGGCGCGACGCTTCCTGTTCGCGACGCCCGGGGGCGAGATGCTGGCCTGCGCGATCGACGCGCGGGTCGGCGGGGAGGCGCTGATCGTCGAGCGCCGCGCGACCGGCGACGCCGCGCACCGGCTGCGTTTCGAGGCGATCGACCGGCCGCGCCGTCTGGTGTTCCTGTTCGGCGCCGATCCCGCGCCGCCCGATCAATGGACCCGCGTCACGCTCGATCTGGCGCCGCTGCCGCGCGGCGGCACGCGGCTGACGCTGACGCACGAGATGGCGCCGGAATGGGCCGATTATGCCGATCGCACCCGCGAAGGCTGGACGATGATCCTCGAAACATTGGGAAAGACACTGGAGAACGATCATGGCTGACCGCATCACCGCGCATGAATTGCGCTTCGAACGCTTGCTCGCCGCGCCGCTCGACCGGGTGTGGCAATATCTGGTCGATCCCGAGTTGCGCGCACGCTGGTTCATGGGCGGGCCGACCGATCTGCGCCCCGGCGGGACGATCGGGATGACGATGGCGCACGACAATCTGTCCGACGAGGCGGTGCCGACCCCCGCGCGCTATGCCGAGGCGATCGGAAAGACGTGGAGCGAGCGCATCCTGCGCGTCGAGCCGCCGCACCTGCTCGCCTTCACCTGGTCGAACGGCGAGGCGGGGGAGGTGACGATCACGCTCGCGGCGGAAGCGGCCGACAAGACCCGGCTGGTGCTGGAACATACCGGGCTGCGCGGGCGCGAGGACGCCGCGAACTTCGGTGGCGGCTGGGGCGCGCATCTCGACGCGCTGGAGCGCCGCGTCGCGGGCGAGGGCGTCGCGGATTTCTGGAAGCTCCACGCCGAAGCGGAGCAGCGCGCAGAGGCTGCGCTGGAGGCGGCCTGACGCGCTTTTCTCCCCTCCCTTCAGGGAGGGGAGGTGAGCGGAGGGCTCAGGCCGCCAGCGCGGCTTCGGCCTGGTCGAGCGCCTTGGGGTCGTCGACGTCGAGCCACCAGGTGTCGCCGATATCGGTGACGCGCGCGCCGCCGGTTGCGGCGAGCGCCTCGACCCCGGCGGAGATCGACCCCGCGCCGCCCGCCGTGATGCTCGCACGCAACGCGTCGTGGAAGCGCCCGTCGACCGCGAACACCCCGCAGTCGAACGCGTCGTAATCGGGAAGATGCTTGCCGATCGCGACGATCGCGTCGCCCTGCGTGCGCACGCGGGTGACGTCGTCGAGATCGACCAGCGGATTGCCGAGTCGCCGGTCGATCGCCAGTGTCAGCGCCGCCGGCGGCGCGGCGATCGTGCGCGCGACCAGCGCCGGATCGAACAGATGATCCGCCATCATCAGCAAATGACGTTCGGGGCCGAGCGCATCCGCGCCGGTCAGCACCGAATGCCCGTTGGCGAGCGACCAATCCGGGGTGCGGACGCAGGTGATCGCCGGATCGAGCGCGGCCAGATACGCCTCGACCGCCTCCGCCTCATGCCCGGTCACGACGGTGAACGCGCTCGCGCCGCCCGCCCGCGCCGCAGCGATCACGCGCGCGATGAGCGGCGTGCCGGCGACGAGGGTGAGCGGCTTCGAGGGAGACACCGTCCGCAGCCGGCTGCCATAGCCGGCTGCGACGATGAGCGCCTTCACTCGGCGGCGAGCCGCGCGGCGTCGCCGTGGATGAAATCGTCGGTCATCTGCGCGGCGACATCGTCGGTATATTGTTCCGGCGGATGCTTGCAGAAGAATGACGACGGGCCGGTCAGCGCGCCGGCGATGCCGCGATCGAGCGCGAGCTTGCAGCAGCGGATCGCATCCACCACCACCGCGGCCGAATTCGGGCTGTCTTCGACCGAAAGACGAAGTTCGAGGTTCATCGGTACGTCGCCGAACAGATTGCCCTCGAGCCGCAGGAAGCAGAGCTTATTGTCGTGCAGCCAGGGGATATAGTCCGACGGGCCGACGTGGATATTCTCGTCCGCCAGCCGCTCGGCGAGCACCGCCTGCACCGCTTCGGTTTTCGATTCCTTCTTGCTCGACAGGCGATTGCGGTCGAGCATGTTCATGAAATCGGTGTTGCCGCCGGTGTTGAGCTGATAGGTGTGATCGATCGTCACGCCGCGGCTCTTGAACAGGTTCGAGAGGACGCGGTGAACGATCGTCGCGCCGACCTGCGCCTTCACATCGTCGCCGATGATCGGCAGCCCGGCCTTGGCGAAGCGCGCTTCCCATTCCGGCTGCGAAGCGATGAACACGGGCATGCAATTGACCACGGCGAGGCCCGCTTCGATCGCGCATTCCATGTAAAATTCAGTCGCCGCCTGGCTGCCGACCGGCAGGAAGTTGACGAGAACCTCGGCGCCCGATTCCTTCAGCGTGCTGACGATCGACGCGCGATCCGAATCGGGCGTGTCGTCCACCTCGAAGCCGCGGTCGTTGGCCACGGTGAGCATATGGCCGGCAACGCCGTCCAGCTTGGCGCCCATGCGAACGATCGTGCCGGTCTTGGGCACTTCGGCGTGGAACACCTTGGTGCAATTCGGCTTGGCGAAGATCGCCTCGCCGAGATCAAGCCCGACCTTACGCGAATCGACGTCGAACGCGGCGACGAATTCGATATCGCCGACCTTGTAGCCACCCACGTCTTCGTGGATCAGACCGTGCGGCTTATTGCTGTTGGCGTAATGATACTTGCCTTGCACCAGGCTGCTTGCGCAGTTGCCTACCCCGATGATGGCGACCTTAATCGATGACATTCAACCCCCGCTTGTCGGAGAGACCGACGGATGACAACTCGATTGCAGTGTGGTGACAGATGCGTCACGTCTGTCAAGCAAATGACGCATTCGTTATACGGTGTTTTGAAGGGAATCCCTCATTGGCGACGATCGAATTGCCGCAAACCGTGACCGGAAAACCGCGCGAACTGCAAGGGTTTCTCAACCATAATGTTTATCACCCGGCGGCGCGCGGGCTGGCGCGCGCGCTGGCCGCGACCCCGGTGACGCCGAATATGGTGTCGATTTTCGGTGCGGCGATGGTCTGCGCGACGGGCGTGCTCTACGCGCTGGTCGGCACCCCCTGGGCGATCGCGACCGGCTTTGCGCTGCATCTGCTGTGGCATGTCGTCGACGGGGCCGACGGCGATCTTGCGCGGATGACCGGGCGCGCCAGCCCGCGCGGCGAGGTGGTCGACGGGCTGTGCGATTATGGCGGGCATACCGTGCTCTACCTGCTGCTCGGCTATGCGCTGCAGCAGATGTTCGGCGTGTGGGTGTGGCCGATCGTGGTCGGCGCCGGGGTGTCGCGCATCGCGCAATCGGTGTTCGCCGAAAGCTCGCGCCGCAGCTACCAATATTGGGCCTATGGCGTGCCGTGGATCCAGCACAACCGCGCGGTTGAATCGACCGGCGTGGGCGGCGCGCTGGCGCGCTTCTACCTCACGGTATCGCATGCGCTGACCGGCGCGACCGAGCCGGTCAACGCGCTGGTCGCCAGCGCGGAGCCCGATCCTCCGGAGCGCCAGCGCATCGCGCGGCTGGCGCGCGAGACGGGGCGGCGCACCTTGCTGTTGCCGGGGGTGCTCGGCGCCAATCCGCGCACGATCCTGCTCGGCCTTAGCATGATCGCGGGGTCGTCGATCTGGTTCTTCCTGATCGAGCTGACCGTGCTCAACGTCGTGCTGGTCGTCGCGATCGCGCAGCAGCGCGGCGATTGCCGCCGGCTCGCGCAATTGATTGCCCGTGGACGGGATTGAGCGCATCGCGGAACCCGCGACAGAGTCGATGATTGGTTCGCCCGAGCGGATAAAGGGAGAAGAAAGATGCGTGTCACGACGGTGATGATGATCGGGGCCGGCGCGCTCGCGCTGATGGCGTGCCGCGACGACGGCGGCGTGTCGGCCGGCACCCCGGTCGCGGGCGGCGCGCGCGCCGTTGCCGCGCTTCATTCGGCGAGTGGCGCCGACGTCGGCCGCGCCACCGCGACCGAAGTGGCGGGCGGGCTGCGCGTCACCGTCGACGCCAAGGCGCTGCCGCCGGGAACGCATGGCGCGCATATCCACACCACCGGACGCTGCGACCCGCCGGGGTTCGAGACGGCGGGCGGGCATTGGAACCCGCTGATGAAGAAGCACGGGTCGATGAACCCGCAGGGGCCGCACGAGGGCGACATGCCCAATCTGGTGATCGATTCGGGCGGACGCGGCACCGTCGCCGCGGTCATTCCCGGCGCGACGATGGCCGGGCTGCTCGATACCGACGGCGCGGCGCTGGTGATCCACGCCAATCCCGACGATCTGGCGACCGACCCCTCCGGCAACAGCGGCGCGCGGATCGCCTGCGGGGTGTTCCAGCCGAGCTGACGGGCGCTGCGGGCGCGCTCGCCGCCCGGGGTCCCTGCTTTCGCGGAACCCGGCGTGGTTTTGGTGCCGTTCGTCGCGGCGCTTTGACGATGATCAAAGCGCCCGCGACCGGCGCCGGCACGCTGCCCCGGTCTGCCGCCGGGAAAAGGAGCGATGGCCGCACCTACCGATCGATCGCAGCTCGCGCTTGTCGAGCCGACGCCGGATACGATCGAAGACGATCATGTCATCCAGCGGGCTTTATGCTGCGATCTGGAGGCGCTGGCGGATGGTCTGCCCGCGCTTCCGCCCTCCGCCGCGATCCGCCGGTTGTGCGCGCGGGTGACCGGCATCACCACCGTCCATTTCGCGCGCGCCGAGCGGGTCGTCGCGCGCTTGCCGGCGGGGGCGCGTCCCGATGCGGCCGCGCTGGCGGGGCTGCGCGAGATGCATGCGCTCGATGCCGCGCACGGCGACGATCTGGTGACGGCATTGCGCGATCGCCTCGGCCCGCTGCCCGATGCGCAGGCGGGGCAACTCGCTTATATGCTGCGCTGTTTCTTCGACGGATGCCGGCGCGCGATCGCATTGAAGGAAAGCTGGCTCGCCGCCGCGCGCCGCGCGGATGTCACGCCGGATTGACGATCGCTTCGAGCACCGCCGAATTGAGGATCACGCATTCGCGCTCGCCGCGCGAGAAATCGATGACGCGATCGCTCTTGAGCCGGGTGAGCTGCCGGCTGATCGTCTCGATCGTCAGCCCGAGGAAGCCGGCCATCTCGCCGCGGCTGATCGGGATCAGCACGCGGATCTCGCCCGCCGCGCCGCACATGCCGGTCCGCCGCGCGAGATCGAGCAGGAAGTCCGCCACGCGTTCGCGCGCATCCTTGCGGCCCAGCGACAGCATCCGCTCCTGCGCTTCATGCAGCGAGGCCATCGTGCGTTCGAGGAGCAGCCGCTCCATTCGCGGATAACTGGCCAGCGCGCGCTCGAAATCGGCGCGGGGAAAGGCGCACAGATCGGTATCGGTCAGCGCGGTGACGGTGAGCGAGGCTTCGTTGACGAACAATTGCCCGAGGAAATCCCCCGCGAACAACAGGCCGACGATCTGTTCGCGCCCGTCGGCGGTGGAGGCGGAAACCTTCAGCGCGCCCGAGATGACATTGGCGCAATGGCTGTTGGCGTCCCCCGCCCAGGTGACGACCTGACCCGCCGACACCCGCCAGCGCCGGCCGAGCGCGCTGAGGATCGCCAGCCGCTCGTCGCTGATGCTGGCGCACAGCGTCTTGTTCCGCACGGCACAGTTGAGACAGCGCTGACACTCGCGTGCCGGCGGGGGCAAATTCACCGCAATGTGCGTGTTGCTCAGCACAATGTCGAACCCCCTGCGTCGAACCCGCTGCGCGAAGGAGCGATCAATCGCCCCGGCGTATGCTATCTTCGATCGAGACATAGCCCACCGCGAGCGAGAAGGCGATGCAGGCGCCGATCGACAAATAGAGAAACCAGTGTTCGGTGAAGGACATTTGGAGCTCCCGCGGCGATCTTGCCTTGTCCCCGGACGATCGGGCGAGAGGGTGCCGCCGGGCCTTGATCCAGATCAAAACCCCAGCATTTCCGGGCCTAACCTGTGTCATAACCGCACAGGCGGGATTCCGCCGCAGCGCCACGTTGTTGCGCTGACCGGCCTTTGTGACCTTAGGGATCGCTTACAAAGTTTTACCGGTGTCGAGCATGAACAGCGTCGGAAAAGCATCGTTCGGGACGCCTGCCGCCCACTCGCCGCTGCCGTTCGCGACGGCGGCGGGGGGCGGCGGCGGCCGCGCGATCGCGGTGCTGATGGCGGTTGTCACCCTCTACGGGCTCTATTCCGTGCCCGGGCTGATACGGCATTGGGGCGGCATCGACGCGGCGGCGCTGCTGGTGCTGGCATTATGGCTGGCGGCCGCGGCGCTGGCGATCCCGTTGTTCGCGCGCCGCCCCGCGGGGCGGACGTGGCTGGTGCTCTTGCTCGTCACCGCCGGGTTGCGGATCGGGGTCGCGATCCCGTGCCTCGATCGCGTTCCGGGCGGCGACGCCTTATTCTACCCGTTGCTCGCCTATAGCCTGTCCCACGGGCACGGCCTGCAGGTGCACGAGCCGTTTATCGGCGAGACGGTGCGCGCGCTCTATCCGCCGCTCTATCCGCTCGTGCTGGCGGGGTGGTACGGTGCCTTCGGGCTCGCGACCGGCGCCTTGTGCGCGCTCAACCTGCTGATCGACGGGGCCGCGGCGCTGCTGGTCGCGCGGCTCGGGCAACGGACCGGACACGCCGGGGCGGGGCGCGCGGCGGCGTGGCTCTATATGATCTGGCCGAGCGTGCTCCTGTCGTCGCCGCTGGCGCAGAAGGAAGGGCTGGTCGCGCTGCTCGTCCTCGCGCTCGCGCATGCCTGGCTGCGCGCGCGGGTGCGCGCCGATCGCCGCGTGATCGCGCTGATCGGGGTGGCGAGCGGGCTGCTCGCGCTGACCCAGCCCGCGCTCGCGCCGCTGTCCGCGATTCTCGGGCTGCTGCTGATGTGGCGGACCCCGCCGGCGCTGATCCGCGCGGCGAGCGGCGGGGCGATCGTCGCGGCCTTGCTGATGCTGCCGTGGTGGATACGCAACTGGCTGGCGTTCCACACCTTCATCCCGCTGACCTCGGCCGGCGGGATAAGCTTGTGGATCGGCAACACCCCCGATGCGACGGGCAATTGGATCGCCGCACCCGCCGCGCTGCGCGGGATACCCGAACTCGCTTATTCGCGGACGCTGGCGGCGATGGCCTGGCATTGGATCGAGCAGAACCCGGCCGGGTTCGTCCGCCTGACGCTGCAGAAGTTCTTCCGCGCGATGGCGATCGCGCAGGCGGAGGTCGCGCGGCTCGGCGATATGCGTCCCGCCCCGTCGCCGCGGCTTGCGCAATCCTTGTTCCCGGTGGCGCAGGCGACGCACCTCTTGTTGATCGGTACGGCGGCGCTTGCCTTGTGGCGCCGGCCGCGTGGCGCTGTGGCATTGCTCGTCGCGGCATGTCTGATCCAGCTTGCGCTGTTCAACATCTGGTTCGAATTCGGCGAGCGGCATCGCGAATTCCTGACCCCGTTCCTCCTGCTGCTCGGTTGCGCCTGCGCGCCCGATTTCCTAGATTCGCTCAAGGAACGTCACCGGAGAAGGACAGATGAAAGCGATAATCGTCTTCCCGCTCGTCGCGCTGCTTGGCGCCTGTTCGGGCCATTCGGGGGCATCCGATAACCACGCCGCTGCGGCCGCCAATCTGCAGGATACCGGCGCGATCGTCGAAAAACTGCCGCCGGGGCAGCAATGGGGCGTGTTCATGCGCGCGATCCGCGATGCGGGGCTGTCGTGTCAGGACGTGATCGACGCGGTCCGCGTCGGCGACGAGAATGGCGTCCCGACGTGGCGCGCGAAATGCGACGACGGCGTCGAGCATCTCGTCTCGATCAAAAAGGGCGGGGTCGCGATCGTGACGAGCCGGCCCGACGGGCGTTAGGCTTCCTCGGGGTAATCCATTTTCTCCCCTCCCTTAACGAGGGTGGGGAGAAGAGGGGGGGATAGGCTCCGATATTTCCAAATTAAGTCATAATCTTAGCGGCGGTCTTGCCAGTGTAATGCGCAAGGGTTAGACGAGCGTACGGCCACCCGAGGAGGCCGTGCTGGCGTGCGACCCGGCGTTCGTTCCACCCCGAGAACCGCAAAGTCGCACCGTCATGACCGCCGAAACCCTTGCGCCGCTCACCGGCTCTGCTCCCGCGACGGCGCGAGCGGAATTGCGCGCGCTGCTCACGCTCGCCGGGCCGCTGGTCGGCGCGAACCTGCTGCAGATGGCGGTGGCGGCGGTCGACGTGATCTTCGTCGCGCGGCTCGGCACGGTCGAGCTGGCGGCGGCGACGCTCGGCGTGTTCATGTTCAACCTGCTGATGTATTCGACGATCGGGCTGACGACCGCGGCCTCGCCGCTGATCGCGGCCGAGCTCGGCCGGCGCAAACATGCGGTGCGCGAGGTGCGGCGCAGCTTCCGCATGGCCTTATGGGTCGGCGCCGCCGCGGCGATCGTCGTGATGATCATCCTGTGGAACGGCGAGCGGCTGCTGCTGCTCGCCGATCAGGATCCGGCGGTCGCGCGGCGCTCGGGTCATTTCCTGCATATCATCCTGCTCGGCACCTTCCCGGCGGTCGCCGCCGGGGTGATGCGCACCAGCGCCGCCGCGCTCGGCCGCCCGGGCTGGGCGTTCGGCGTGACAGGGATGGCGCTGGCGTTCAGCATCGTCGCCAATTGGTGCCTGGTGTTCGGCAATGCCGGCTTCCCCCGGCTCGGGCTCGAAGGATCGGCGCTGGCGAGCGTGCTCAGCCTGTCGCTGATGGCGATTGCTTATTGGCTGATCCTGCATTTCGATCGCCGGCTGCGGCGCTATCGCCTGTTCGGGCGCTGGTGGCGGAGCGAATGGTCGCGCTTCCGCGAGATCGTCCGGCTCGGCTTGCCGATCTCGCTTACCTGGATGGCGGAGGGCGCGCTGTTCGGCGGCGCCTCGCTGCTGATGGGGGTGCTCGGGGTCAAGGAGGTCGCGGCGCATGCCGTCGCGCTCAACATCGCCTCGCTGACCTTCCAGGTGCCGCTCGGGATCGCGCAGGCGGCGACGATCCGTGTCGGCATGGGCTATGGCGCGCGCAACAGCGAGTGGATCCGCCGCGCCGGGCGGATCGCGCTCGCGGTCGGCACCGGCTCGATGGCGATCAGCGCACTCACGATGTGGGTCGCGCCGCGGCTGCTGGTCAGCGCCTATCTCGATCTCGGCAACCCGCTCAACGCCCCGGTGGTGCATCTCGCGGTGAGCTATCTCGCGGTGGCGGCGGTGTTCCAGCTCGTCGACGGCATCCAGGTGGTGGCGGCGGCGAACCTGCGCGGGCTGCAGGATACGCGCGTGCCGATGCTGGTCGCGCTGTTCGGCTATTGGGTGGTCGGCTTCGGCACTGCGATCGTTTTGGGCTTCCGCACCCCGCTTGCCGGGGTCGGCATCTGGATGGGGCTGGCGGCCGGATTGCTGGTCGTTTCGATCCTGCTGATGTGGCGCTGGAGCGCGCGCGACCGGCTCGGGCTGACGGCCGCGCGCTAAACCGTCACAAATTTTTTGTACGCCTCGCCATTGACCGGGGCTGGGCCGACCCACATATGCGCGGCGCTGGCACTCGGCTTCTTCGAGTGCCAACGAATTGTCACATTGCCTTTAGAGAGGGAACAGCAATGAACTTTCGTCCGTTGCACGACCGCGTTCTCGTCCGCCGCGTCGAGGCGGAAGAGAAGACGGCCGGCGGGATCATCATCCCCGACACCGCCAAGGAAAAGCCGCAGGAGGGCGAGGTCGTCGCCGCCGGTGCGGGCGCCAAGAGCGAAGACGGCAAGGTCACCCCGCTCGACGTGAAGGCGGGCGATCGCATTCTGTTCGGCAAGTGGTCCGGCACCGAAGTCAAGGTGAACGGCGAAGACCTGCTGATCATGAAGGAAAGCGACATCCTCGGCATCGTCGAGGGCTGATCGGCGTTCCGCCACCCGAATTTCTTCAACATTCGTCAGATTGAAAGGTAGCCAACATGGCAGCCAAGGACGTCAAATTCTCGCGCGACGCGCGCGAGCGCATTCTGAAGGGCGTGGACATCCTCGCCGACGCGGTGAAGGTCACTTTGGGGCCGAAGGGCCGCAACGTTGTGATCGACAAGTCGTTCGGCGCGCCGCGCATCACCAAGGACGGCGTCACCGTCGCCAAGGAAATCGAACTCAAGGACAAGTTCGAGAACATGGGCGCGCAGATGGTCCGCGAGGTCGCCTCGAAGACCAACGACATCGCGGGTGACGGCACCACCACCGCCACCGTGCTGGCGCAGGCGATCGTCCGCGAGGGCATGAAGTCGGTCGCGGCCGGCATGAATCCGATGGACCTGAAGCGCGGCATCGACCTCGCGGTCCACAAGGTCGTCGACGACGTCAAGGCGCGTTCGAAGGCGGTTTCGGGCTCGAACGAGATCGCCCAGGTCGGCATCATCTCGGCCAACGGCGACAAGGAAGTCGGCGAGAAGATCGCGGAAGCGATGGAGAAGGTCGGCAAGGAAGGCGTCATCACCGTCGAGGAGGCCAAGGGCCTCGAATTCGAACTCGACGTGGTTGAGGGCATGCAGTTCGACCGCGGCTATCTGTCGCCGTACTTCATCACCAACCCGGAAAAGATGCAGGTCGAGCTCAACGACCCGTACATCCTGATCCACGAGAAGAAGCTGTCGAACCTGCAGTCGATGCTGCCGATCCTCGAGGCGGTTGTGCAGTCGGGTCGTCCGCTGCTGATCATCGCCGAGGACATCGAAGGCGAGGCGCTGGCCACCCTGGTAGTCAACAAGCTGCGCGGCGGCCTGAAGGTCGCGGCGGTCAAGGCGCCGGGCTTCGGCGATCGTCGCAAGGCGATGCTCGAAGACATCGCGATCCTCACCAAGGGCGAAGTCGTCAGCGAAGATCTCGGCATCAAGCTCGAGAACGTCACGCTCGGCATGCTCGGCACCGCCAAGCGCGTGACGATCGACAAGGACAACACGACGATCGTCGACGGCGCCGGTGACGAGGCCGCGATCAAGGGCCGCGTCGAGGCGATCCGCCAGCAGATCGAAGTGACGACCAGCGATTACGACCGCGAGAAGCTCCAGGAGCGTCTGGC
The DNA here is from genome assembly GCF_001897045.1 of Sphingomonas sp. 66-10. Classification (NCBI taxonomy): domain Bacteria; kingdom Pseudomonadati; phylum Pseudomonadota; class Alphaproteobacteria; order Sphingomonadales; family Sphingomonadaceae; genus Sphingomonas; species Sphingomonas sp. 66-10. The sequence goes on along the minus strand of NZ_MKRR01000135.1, from coordinate 162,125 downwards.
CAAGCTCGCCGGCGGCGTCGCGGTGATCAAGGTCGGCGGTGCGACCGAAGTCGAGGTCAAGGAGCGCAAGGATCGCGTTGACGATGCGCTGCACGCGACCCGCGCTGCGGTCGAGGAAGGCATCGTTCCGGGCGGCGGCACCGCGCTGCTGTACGGCACGAAGGCGCTCGACGGGCTCAAGGGCGCCAACGACGACCAGACCCGCGGCATCGACATCGTCCGCAAGGCGCTGACCGCGCTGGTCAAGCAGATCGCGCACAACGCCGGCCACGACGGCGCGGTGGTTGCGGGCAAGCTGCTCGACGGCGGCGATCAGTCGATCGGCTTCAACGCGGCGACCGACACCTATGAGAATCTGGTGCAGGCCGGCGTGATCGATCCGACCAAGGTGGTGCGTACCGCGCTGCAGAACGCCGCATCGGTGGCGGGTCTCCTCATCACCACCGAGGCGACCGTGGCCGAGCTGCCGGAAGACAAGCCGGCGATGCCGGCGATGCCGGGCGGCGGCATGGGCGGGATGGACTTCTGATCCGAATGCGGCCTCGGCCGGCCACGCTGGCCGAGGACTCGCATCGGATCGGACAGCCGGTCGGCGCAGCTGATCCGGTCTGACGTCACGGCGGCGGCTTTGCCGTCGCCGGTTCCGAACCGAAAAGAACAGGCCGGGGGCGCAAGCCTTCCGGCCTTTTCTTATGCCTTCTTCCCTTCTCCCCTCTTCACCAGGGAGGGGAGAAGGGAAGAAGGGGCGTTAGGCGGTTCCCAAATCCCCCCCGCATCCCTATCTGCGCCCCTCATGGCTGCCCCCATTCTCGCATATGAAGACCTTGGCGTCGTCCAGGGCGCCGGCTGGCTGTTTCGCCACCTCGATCTCTATATCCAGCCGCGCGACCGGCTGGCGCTGATCGGGCGCAACGGCGCGGGCAAGACGACCCTGCTCAAGCTGATCGCGGGGCGCATCGACGCCGACGAGGGGCGGCGCACGATCGTCCCCGGGACCAAGGTGATCCTGCTCGAACAGGAGCCCGATCTCACCGGTTTCGCGACGCTCGCCGATTACGTCCTGTCCGCCCCCGATGCCCCACAGCATTTCGAGGCCGAGGCGATCGCCGGGCAGCTCGGCATCGATCTCACCCGCGACGCCGGGACCGCGAGCGGCGGCGAGCGGCGCCGTGCCGCGATCGTCCGCGCGCTGGCGCAGTCGCCCGACGTGCTGCTGCTCGACGAGCCGACCAACCATCTCGATATCGCCGCGATCGAATGGCTGGAGGACTGGCTCCAGCGCTTCAACGGCGCGTTCGTCGTGATCAGCCACGATCGCACCTTCCTCACCCGGCTGACCAGACAGACATTGTGGCTCGACCGCGGGAGCCTGCGCCGCGCCGAGATCGGCTTCGGCGGGTTCGAGGCTTGGACCGATCAGGTCGCGGCCGAGGAACAGCGCGCCGCCGAGAAGCTCGACGCCAAGCTCAAGATCGAGGAGCATTGGCTCCAGCGCGGGGTCACCGGGCGGCGGCGGCGCAATCAGGGGCGGCTTACCAAGCTCAAGGAGATGCGCGCCGAGCGTGCCGCGATGATGGGGCCGCAGGGCACCGCCGCGCTGGCGATGGCCAATGACGACGCGCGCTCGAAGGTGGTGATCGACGCCGAGCATGTCACCAAGGCCTATGGCGACCGCCCGATCATCCGCGACTTCACCTTCCGCGTGACACGCGGCGACCGCATCGGGCTGGTCGGGCGCAACGGCGCGGGCAAGTCGACCCTGCTCAAATTGCTGACCGGGGAGCTGGAGCCGGATAGCGGCAAGGTGAAGCTCGCCAAGACGCTCGACGCGATCGTGATCGACCAGCAGCGCAGCCTGATGGCCCCCGACAAGAGCGTGCGGCAGGTGCTGGCCGACGGCGGCGACTGGATCGAGGTGCTCGGGGTCAAGAAGCACGTCCACGGCTATCTCAAGGAATTCCTGTTCGATCCGTCGATCGCCGACGCCAAGGTCGGCTCGCTGTCGGGCGGCGAGCGCTCGCGCGTGCTGCTGGCGCGCGAATTCGCGCGGCCGTCGAACCTGCTCGTGCTCGACGAACCCACCAACGATCTCGATCTCGAAACGCTCGATCTGTTGCAGGAAGTGATCGCCGATTATGACGGCACGGTGCTGATCGTCAGCCACGATCGCGATTTTCTCGATCGCACGGTGACGGTGACGCTCGGGCTCGACGGGTCGGGGCAGGTCGATGCGGTGGTCGGCGGCTATGAGGATTGGGAGCGCCAGCGCAGGCGGCGGCCCGAACCGAAGAAGGCCGCGCCGGCAAAGGCTGCGCCCCCGCCGCCACCGCAGCCGCGCGTCAAGCTCAGCTACAAGGACCAGCGCGATTACGACCAGCTCCCCGCGCGGATCGAGGCGCTCGACGCGGCGATCGCGCGCGACGAGGCGGCGCTCGCCGATCCGGGGCTCTATGCGCGCGATCCCGCGGCGTTCGACCGGCTGACCAAGGCGATCGGCGCCGCGCGCGAGGAGAAGGAAGCGGCGGAACTGCGCTGGCTGGAACTGGCCGAGCAGGTCGAGGCTTTGGGTTAAACCTACCTCCGTTCGCCCTGAGCTTGTCGAAGGGTTGTCTTTCTTCATCGGAAGAAAGGGCAGGGCTTCGACAAGCTCAGCCCGAACGGGGAGGGCGCGCATCATTTTTCACCGGCGTCTGGCGCCGGGGTGGTAGCGCAAAGAAAAAGGCCCGCCGGATCGCTCCAGCGGGCCTTATTCCTTATCCCCGAAAGGGAAGCGGGCGTTACGCCTGCTCCGCCTCCGGCTGAGCTTCGGCGGTGGCGCCCGGCTCGGCGTTGGGATCATAATCCTCGGTGAAGCCGCCCTGATCGCGACCTTCCTCGAACATCTGCGCCGTCACGTCGACGCCCGAGGCCTGCAGCTCGGCTTCTTCCGGCGAGCGGGCGACGTTGACCTTGACGGCAACGGCCACTTCCGGGTGCAGCGCGACCTTGACCTCGTACACGCCGATCGCCTTGATCGGGCGATCGAGCACGACCTGGCTCTTGGCGACCTTGTGCGCATCGGCGACCAGCGCCTCGACGATGTCGCGCACCGCGACCGAACCGTAAAGCTGGCCGGTGTTCGACGCCTGGCGGATGATCGTCACGCTGACGTTGTCGAAGCCCTTGGCTTCCTTTTCAGCGTCGGTGCGACGGTTGGCATTGTCCGCCTCGATGCGGGCGCGATTGGCCTCGAACACCTTGCGGTTGGCTTCGTTGGCGCGAAGCGCCTTCTTGTTCGGCAGCAGGTAGTTGCGGGCGAAGCCATCCTTCACCTTCACCACATCGCCGATGGTGCCGAGCTTCTCGACACGTTCAAGCAGAATGACGTCCATGTGAGCCGCTCCTTACTTCACGACGTAGGGCAGCAGGCCCAGGTGACGCGCGCGCTTGATCGCCTGGGCGAGCTCGCGCTGCTTCTTGGCCGACACGCTGGTGATGCGCGACGGAACGATCTTGCCACGCTCGGAGACGAAGCCCTGCAGCAGCCGGACGTCCTTATAGTCGATCCGGGGGGCGTCCTTCGCGGAGAAGGGGCAGCTCTTGCGGCGGCGGAAGAACGGACGGGCCATTACGCGAACTCCTCCTCACGATCGCGACGCGCGCGATCGGCGCGACGCTCACGGTCACGCTCCTGCTTGCGCATCATCACCGACGGGCCGGCCTCATGCGCGTCGACCTTGACGGTCATGTAGCGGATGATGTCTTCGTTGATCTGGTTCTGACGCTCCAGCTCGGCGATCGTGTCGCCGGGGGCGTCGATTTCGATCATCACATAATGCGCCTTGCGGTTCTTCGCGATGCGATACGCCAGGCTGCGGAGACCCCAGGTCTCGGTCTTGATGATCTTCCCGTTATGGGCTTCGACGATCTTGGTGGCGGCTTCCGCCATCGCGTCCACCTGCGCTTGTGCCAAATCCTGGCGCGCAAGGAACACGTGCTCGTAAAGAGCCATGTGCTTTCCTTCGTTGGCCGATCGCTGACATGGCCCCGTGCCATGCCCCTCCGGCTGTCGTCTCACAAACAGCTCACGGGGCGAAGGATCGCTCCGTCGCCCGCGAGAGGGCGGTCCCATATAGGAAAATGGCGAAAAGGCAAGGGTGGGGAGGGGCCGACCTTCCCTCGTCATTCCCGCGAAGGCGGGAACCCATTCTGGCTGGCCTATCGAATTAAGCCGCGCCACCAGGGTTAATGGACTCCCGCCTTCGCGGGAATGACGGAATAGGGACAAGGTAAACCGAATCTCCACCGACGCGGCGGTAGGGGCGGCTGATGACATCTGCGGGTTCGCGACATAACCGGCTGTGGCCCGCGCTGCTGATCGCCGCGGCGATGCTCGCCGTGTGGGTCGGCTGGGTCGGCTTCGAGGCGTCGGACGATTCGCTTTATTATGCGGGTGCCGACGCGTGGCTGCGGCATCCGCCGTCGGCGGGCGTGGATCATTGGACGACGCGTTTCCCGCTGGTGCTCGCCTTCGCCGGGGTGCTGGCGATCGTGGGGCGCGGCTTCGCCGCGTTTGCGGTGACGGGGCTGCTGTTCTACGCGATCTTCGTCGCTTTGGTCGGGCGATATGCGCACGGCATCGGCGGCGCGCGGGCGGGGTGGATCGCGACGCTGCTGATCGCGACTCTGCCGGTGGTCGTCGCCAACGCCACCACCGCCGGGATCGATCTGGTCGAGGCAAGCGCGCTGATCGCAGGGGCGATGCTGCTCGGCGGCGCGCGGGCCGGTATCGGGCGCGGATTCGCCGCCGGACTGTGCTTCGGCATCGCGATCCTGTGCCGCGAGACGAGCCTGCTCCCGCTCGCCGTCTTCGCGCCGTTATTCCTGATCGGGCGCCCGGTGCCGCGTCGCGTGCTGTTTGCCGCCGGTATCGGCATCATGCTGGTGCTCAGCGTGGAGGCAGCGTTCCAATATGCGCTGACCGGCGATCCGCTGCGTCGCTATGCGATCGCTTTCCACCACGACGAACATATCGACCGCGCCGCCAATGCCGAGGGCAATTTCCTGCTGTGGCCGCCGATCGACCCCTTGCTGGTGTTGCTGGTCAACGACGATTTCGGGCTCCTGTTCTGGCTCGCCGGGATCGCGCTGGCGCTGGGCGCGACGCGCGGGCTTGGCGAGGGGGCACGGCGCCGGCTGATCGTCCTCGCGGCGATAGCGGCGAGCGGCTTCGTCCTGGTCGGGGCGCTTTATACCAAATTGGTGCTCAACCCGCGCTATTTCATGCTCGCCGCGGTTGCCGCGACTCTGGTGCTGGCCGTGTGGCTCGATCGGCTGCCCGCGCGGTGGCGCATCGGGCTGCTCGCGGCGATCGTCGCCAGCGACCTGATCCTGATGGGCGCGGGCAATGCGCATCCGCATTGGCAGGCCGAGGCGCTGGTCGCCGCCGCCCGCGCGCATCCCGGCGAGATCGTCGCGGGCGCACCGGCGGACGTGCGCCGCGCCGAGATACCGATCGCCTTCGGGCAATTGCACAACATCCGCGCCACGCCCGCGGCGCCCGGCGGACTGGCGGTCGCGCCGGCCGATGCGGCGCCGGCAGGGACGATCGTCGCGCGCTACCCGCCGCCGCCGACCCGGCTCGGCAGCCTGATCCGCGCGCTCGGATTGGCCCCGCTGGTGCCGCCGGCGATCGCGCACCGGCTGTTCGCGCCGGGCACCGAAATCGTGCTGGTCCGCACGCGAGGTTGACCCCGCGCCATTCCCGCGCTTACGCCGCGCGCTTCGATCAAGGAGGCAGCATGCGCGCGTTCATCTTTCCGGGGCAGGGGAGCCAGTCTGTCGGCATGGGCAAGGCGCTCGCCGACGCGAGCCCCTATGCGCGCGAGGTCTTTCAGGAGGTCGACGAGGCGCTCGGGCAAAATCTGTTCCGCCTGATGGCCGAGGGGCCGGCCGAGGAGCTCACGCTCACCGAAAACGCCCAGCCCGCGATCATGGCCAATGCCATCGCCACATTGCGCGTGCTCGAGCGCGAGGGTGGGGTGTCGCTGGCCGACAAGGCCGATTTCGTGGCGGGGCATTCGCTCGGCGAATATAGCGCCTTGTGCGCAGCGGGGACGTTCGACCTCGCCACGACGGCGCGGCTGCTCAAGCTGCGTGGGCAGGCGATGCAGGCGGCGGTGCCGGTCGGGGTCGGCGCGATGGCGGCGTTGCTCGGCGCCGATCTCGAAAAGGCCGAGGCGATCGCCGCCGCGGCGATCGAGGCGGTGCGCGCGGAGACCGGCGAGACGCTCGTCTGCGCGGTCGCCAACGATAACGATCCCTCGCAGGTGGTGATCAGCGGCCATAAGGAGGCAATCGATCGCGCGGTGGCGCTGGCCAAGGATCATGGCGCGAAGCGCGCGCTGCCGCTCCCCGTCTCGGCGCCGTTCCACTGCTCGCTGATGCAGTCCGCCGCCGAGGCGATGGAAAAGGCGCTCGCCGAGGCGCGCATCGCCGCGCCGCTCGTGCCGCTCTATTGCAACGTCGATGCGGCGCCGGTCGGCGCGGTCGATGCGATCCGCACCGGGCTGGTGCGGCAGGTGACCGGGATGGTGCGCTGGCGCGAATCGGTGCTGGCGATGCATGAGGCCGGGGTAAGCGATTTCGTCGAATTCGGCGGCAAGGTGCTCGGCCCGATGGTCAAGCGCATCGCGCCGGATGCGGCGCCGCTCAGCGTCGTGACGATGGACGATATCGAAGCGCTGCTGAAGACGCTTTGAAGTCTCGTCACCCGGCTCGAGGCCGAGGTGACGGCAGAAAGAATAACCGTCATGCCGGGCTTGATCCGGCATCCAGGGCGACGGGCGGCGGCATGTGTGGCTCTGGATGCCGGGTCAAGCCCGGCGTGACGGTGGATGAGGCAGCGGGATTTTCCAGGAGATTCAAATGTTCGACCTGACAGGCATGACCGCGCTGGTGACCGGCGCTTCGGGCGGGATCGGTTCGGCGATCGCGCGCGGGCTCGCGGCGCAGGGCGCGCGGCTGGCGGTTTCGGGCTCCAATGCCGAAAAGCTCGCTGCGTTTCGCGACAGCCTCGGCGGCGATCACGTCGCGGTGCCGGCCAATCTGTCCGATCCGGCGGCGGTCGATGCCCTCGTCCCCGCGGCGGCGGAAGCGCTCGGCGGGCGACTCGATATCCTCGTCAACAATGCCGGCGTCACGCGCGACAATCTCGCGATGCGGATGAAGGACGAGGAATGGCAGCAGGTGATCCAGGTCAACCTCGAAGCCGCCTTCCGCCTGATTCGCGCTGCAGCCAAGCCGATGATGAAGCAACGCTTCGGCCGGGTGATCTCGATCACCTCGGTCGTCGGGCAGACCGGGAATCCGGGGCAGGCCAATTATGCCGCGTCCAAGGCGGGGCTGGTCGGCATGTCCAAGGCGCTGGCGCAGGAGCTGGCCAGCCGCAACATCACGGTCAATTGCGTCGCCCCCGGCTTCATCCGCTCGGCGATGACCGACGTGCTGCCGGAAGCGCAGAAAACCGCACTGCTCGGCAGGATTCCGGCCGGCGATCTCGGCACCGGGGAAGACATCGCCGCCGCGGTCGTCTATCTCGCGTCGAAGGAAGCGGGCTATGTCACCGGCCAGACGTTGCATGTGAACGGCGGAATGGCGATGGTGTAAGCCCAAGTTTGCCCGCTAAGATGAACGCACGCTTGCCACGAACCCCAAGCCGTTCTAGCTGCGTTCAGCAACCAATAACCCCCAACGATATGAGGGCCAGATAATGAGCGAGACCGCCGACCGCGTGAAGAAGATCGTCGTCGAGCATCTGGGCGTCGAAGCCGACAAGGTGACCGAGGACGCCAGCTTCATCGACGATCTCGGTGCCGACAGTCTCGACATCGTCGAGCTGGTGATGGCGTTCGAGGAAGAATTCGGTGTCGAAATCCCTGACGACGCCGCCGAGAAGATCACGACCGTCAAGGACGCGATCAGCTATATCGACGAGCACAAGGGCTGAGACGGGGATCAAACCCCAGAGCTAAGCTGTCCTGAACGCCCTGCGCTTGTCGAAGGGATGCCGCCATTGGCAGCAGGATAGTGCTTCGACAGGCTCAGCCCCATAAGGGGCTGGGCCTGTTGTATTTTTCGGAGATTCGCACATGCGTCGCGTCGTTGTCACCGGTCTTGGCCTCGTTACCCCGCTCGGTGCGGACGTCGAGACGAGCTGGGCCAATCTGATCGCCAGCCGGTCGGGCGCGGGCCCGATCACCCGTTTCGATGCGTCGGACCAGAAGTGCCGCATCGCCTGCGAGGTGAAACCGGCCGATCATGCTTACGGTTTCGATCCGTCGAAGCGCGTCGATCACAAGATCCAGCGCCAGGTCGATCCGTTCATCATCTATGGCATCGATGCCGCCGGGCAGGCGCTCGAAGACGCCGGGCTCACCGAAATGACCGAAGCGGAGCGATTCCGCGCGGGCTGCTCGATCGGCGCGGGGATCGGCGGATTGCCGGGAATCGCCAGCGAATCGATCGTCTGCCACGAAAAGGGGCCGGGGCGCGTTTCGCCGCACTTCGTCCACGGGCGGCTGATCAACCTCATTTCGGGGCAGGTTTCGATCAAATACGGGCTGATGGGGCCGAATCATGCGGTGGTCACCGCTTGCTCGACCGGCGCGCATTCGATCGGCGACGCCGCGCGGATGATCGCGATGGACGATGCCGATGTGATGCTCGCGGGCGGCGCCGAGGGCGCGATCTGCCCGCTCGGCATCGCCGGCTTCGCGCAGGCGCGCGCGCTGTCGACCAATTTCAACGACACGCCCGAAAAGGCGAGCCGCCCCTATGACCGCGATCGCGACGGCTTCGTGATGGGCGAGGGCGCGGGCGTGGTGGTGCTCGAGGAATATGAGCGGGCCAAGGCGCGCGGCGCCAAGATCTATGGTGAGGTGATCGGCTACGGTCTCTCCGGCGACGCCTATCACGTCACCGCGCCGCATCCCGAAGGCTCGGGCGCGTTCCGCTCGATGGAAATGGCGATGCGCAAGAGCGGGCTGTCGCTGAGCGATATCGACTATATCAACGCCCACGGCACCTCGACCCCGCTCGGCGACGAGCTCGAGCTCGGCGCGGTGCGGCGGCTGTTCGGCAATGCGATCGGCAACCTGTCGATGTCCTCGACCAAATCCGCGATCGGTCATTTGCTGGGCGGCGCCGGCGCGGTCGAATCGATCTTCTGCCTGCTCGCGATGCGCGACCAGATCGTCCCGCCGACGCTCAACCTCGACAATCCGAGCGAGAATTGCGCCGGCGTCGATCTCGTGCCGCATGTCGCCAAGAAGCGGCCGGTGCGCGCGGTGCTCAACAATTCGTTCGGCTTCGGCGGGACCAATGCCTCGCTGGTGATGAAGGCAGTCTAACATGACCATCCCGGCGGAGGGGCACCCCGCAAAGTACCACTTTGCGGGGACCCCGATGGCCGGGATCCAGTCTCGGCCGGCCCGTTGCTGGACCCCGGCCTTCGCCGGGGTGGAAACGAGAGCCGGGATGATAATGGAATGAGAAAGCTCGGTTGCCTCGCGACGTTGCTCGTCATTCTCGGCGGGGCGACGCTCGGCTGGTTGACCCACGACTGGCTCGGGGCGGGGCCCGCCGCCAAGCCCGTCGCGGTGATCGTGCCCGAGGGCGCGACGCTGGCGCGCGCGGCGAACGAATTGCAGCGCGCCGGCGCGATCCGTTCGGCGATCCGTTTCCGCGGCTTCGCGCGGCTGCTCGGCAACGGGCAGGCGATCAAGGCGGGCGAATATGCGGTGCCGGCGCACGCCAGCGCGTCCGACGTGCTGACGCTGCTGCAGGAGGGGCGGGTCCGCCAGCGGCTCGTCGCGGTGCCGGAGGGCTTTCCCTCGATCCTTGTCCATGAGGCGCTGATGAAGGCCGACGGGCTGGTCGGCGATGTCGCGGTGCCGGCGGAAGGGTCGATCCTGCCTGACAGCTATGCCTATCAGAAGGGCGATACGCGTGCGTCGGTCGTCGCGCGGATGCAGAAGGCGATGCGCGATTATCTCGCCGCGGCGTGGAAACGCCGCAAACCGGGGATCGCGGTGTCGACCCCGGAACAGGCGATCATCCTTGCCTCGATCGTCGAGAAGGAAACCGGCAAGCCGGAGGAGCGGCGCAAGGTCGCGGCGGTCTATGCCAACCGCCTGAAGCGCGGGATGCCGCTGCAGGCCGATCCGACGGTGATCTACCCGATCACCAAGGGCAAACCGCTCGGCCGCCGCATCCTGCAATCCGAGCTGCGTGCCAAGAACGGCTATAATACTTACGCCGAGGCCGGCCTGCCGGTCGGGCCGATCGCCAATCCGGGGCGCGCCTCGATCGACGCGGTGCTCGATCCGGCACGGAGCGACGCGCTCTATTTCGTCGCCGACGGCACCGGCGGGCATGTGTTCGCCAATACGCTCGAACAGCACAATGCCAATGTGAAGAAATGGTACGCCATCCGCCACGCGCGGGGGGAGATGTAACTAACCTCCGTTCGGGCTGAGCTTGTCGAAGCCCTGTCCTTTTCTTCCTCGGAAGAAGGGCAGCCCTTCGACAAGCTCAGGGCGAACGGTGCGGGATTAACGCAACCCCGCCGCCGCGCGTGCCTTTGCCTCCACCTCGGCCATCGAGGCCCCCGCGGGCGTCACCCAACTCCCCCCGACGCACAGCACCGGCGCGAACCCCAGCCAATCGCGCGCGCTGGCTTCGGTGATCCCGCCGGTCGGGCAGAAGCGGCATTGGTGGAAAGGGGCCGCGAGCGCCTTCAGCGCCTTGAGCCCGCCGCTCGTCTCCGCCGGGAAGAATTTGAAATGCGTAAGCCCCAGATCGAGCCCGCGCATGATATCCCCCGCGGTTGCGACGCCGGGCAGGAAAGGCACGTCGCTGTCGATGATCGGGCGCGCGAGCCGCTCGGTGAGGCCGGGCGAGACGATGAATTCGGCGCCCGCTTCCATCACCGCCTCGAACTGCTCGGTTGAAACGACCGTGCCGGCGCCGACGATCGCGCCGGGCACCTGCTTCATCTCGCGGATCGCATCGAGCGCGGCGGGGGTGCGCAACGTCACCTCCAGCACCCGGAGCCCGCCGGCGACGAGCGCCTCGGCGAGCGGTCGCGCGGTCGCCGCATCGTCGATGACGAGCACGGGGATGACCGCGCTGGTGCGCATCAGACCTTCGATCGCGGGGACGTTATCGGTCATCATTCATGCTCCTGGGCAAAGGCGGCCGCGGCGCCGAACAGGCCGGGCTGGGGATGGGTGATCAGCTTGACCGGGATCTCCGCCATCATTGACTGGAACCGGCCCTTGGCGACGAAGCGGTGCGCGAAGCCCGAGCGGAGCAATTTGTCCTTGATCCTGAGCCCGAGCCCGCCCGCGATCACCACACCCTTGCCGCCCTGGGCCAGCGCGAGATCGCCCGCCACCGCGCCGAGCGCGAGGCAGAAGCGATCGAGCGCGGCGAGCGCGAGCGGATCGGTGCCCTCGAGCGCCTCCTGCCAGATCGTCCGATCGTCACGCATCGACACCGCGCGGCCCTCGAGCTCGGCGAGCGTTTCGTAGATCGCGACGATCCCCGGCCCGGCGCAGACGCGCTCGGTCGAGACGCGGGTGAAGGCCTTGCGCAGCCGCTGCACCAGCGCATCCTCGATCGCGTCGAGCGGGGCGTAATCGACATGCCCGCCCTCGGTGGCGAGGACATGATAGCGCGCCGCGGTACGCAGCACCTGCGCCACCCCCAGCCCGGTGCCGGGGCCGCAGACGGTGGTGACGCCCTCCGCCGGCAGCGGCACATCGGGGCCGCAGAGATGCTCGAACTGGTCGGCGGGCATTTGTGCCACGGCATGCCCGACCGCCCCGAAATCGTTGATGATCGTATAGGTTTCCGCGCCGAGCCGCTCGGGGATGAGCGACGGGCGGATCACCCAGGGATTGTTGGTCAGCCGGATCAGATCGCCGGTGATCGGCGACGCGACCGAGATCGCCGCGGCCCGGGGGACGGCGCGGCCGAGCCCGGCGGCGAACGCCTGCCAGGCGGTTTGCAGCGAGGCATGTTCGGCGGTCTTGAG
>NZ_MKRR01000135.1:139730-150037 GCF_001897045.1 Sphingomonas sp. 66-10 | reverse complement strand
CGGGCGTGCGTCCCGCCGATATCGACCGCGACAACTTCCATCCCGCTTCCCCCGATTACAGTCCGGCGCTGGCGAGAATCGCGCTGGCGCCCTTTTCGGCTTCGTCCGCCGCCCCGCGGAACAGCCCGAACAATTCGCGCCCGAACCCGTCCGCCGCGGCCGGGGCAGGGGCGGGGGTCCGCGCCAGCCACTCGGCACCGTCGACCAGGGCCTCGAGCGTCCCTGCCACTGCGTCGAGCCGCACGATATCGCCGTCGCGGATCAGCCCGATCGCGCCGCCGCCCAGCGCCTCGGGCGAGACGTGGATCGCGCACGGCACCTTGCCGCTCGCCCCCGACATGCGGCCATCGGTGACGAGGGCGACGCGGAAACCGCGATTCTGCAGCACGCCGAGCGGCGGGGTGAGCTTATGAAGCTCGGGCATGCCGTTGGCGCGCGGCCCCTGATAGCGCACCACCACCACGACATCGCGCTCCAGCTCGCCCCGCTTGAACGCGTCGAGCACCTCGGACTGGTCGTTGAACACCCGCGCGGGCGCCTCGACGATCCAGCGATCCGGCTCGACCGCCGAGACCTTGATGCACGCGCGGCCGATATTGCCGGTAAGGATGCGCATCCCGCCGTCGGGCGAGAAGGCGGCGGAGACGGGGCGGAGGATCGCCTCGTCCCCGCTGGCGCCCGGATCACGCCAGGTCAAAGCATCGTTCTCGAGCGCCGGCTTCAATCCCGTCAGCGTCTCCGCGCCCGCGGTAAGGATATCGCCGTGAAGATAGCCGCCCGCGATCAGCTCGCGGATCACGAACGGCATCCCGCCGGCTTCCTCGAACGCGTTCACGTCCGCCGCGCCATTGGGATAGACGCGTGCGATCAGCGGCACCGCCCCCGAAAGCCGGTCGAAATCCTCCCAGTCGATCACGATCCCTGCCGCGCGCGCGATCGCCGGGACGTGGAGCAGATGGTTGGTCGACCCGCCGGTGGCGAGCAATCCGACCGCGGCATTGACGATCGCACGCTCGTCGACGCACTGGCCGATCGGGCGGTAATCCTCCCCGCGCCAGCCGAGCCCGGCGACACGGTGGACCGCGGCGCGGGTCAGTTCCTGCCGCAATTTGGTGCCGGGGTTGACGAAGGCGGCGCCGGGGATGTGCAGCCCCATTACCTCCATCATCATCTGGTTGGTGTTGGCGGTGCCGTAGAAGGTGCAGGTGCCGTGGCCGTGATAGGCGGCGATCTCGCTGTCGAGCAACTCCTCGCGGGTCGCCTCGCCGGTGGCGAAACGTTCACGCACCGCGGCCTTGGCCTTGTTGGGCAGCCCCGAGGGCATCGGGCCGCCGGGGACGAGCAGCATCGGCAAATGCCCGAAACGCAGCGCGCCCATCAACAGGCCAGGGACGATCTTGTCGCAGATGCCGAGCAGCAGCGCGCCCTCGAAGGTGCCGTGGCTCAGCGCGACCGCGGTCGCCAGCGCGATCGTGTCGCGGCTGAACAGCGACAATTCCATCCCGGCATAGCCCTGCGTCACGCCGTCGCACATCGCCGGCACCCCGCCGGCGACCTGCGCGGTCGCGCCCGCCTCGCGCGCCCACAGCTTGATCAACTCGGGATAGCGATAATAGACCGCATGCGCGGAGAGCATGTCGTTGTACGCAGTGACGATGCCGATGTTCATCCCCGCATCGGCCTTCATCGCCGCGCGATCCTCGGGCGTCCCGGCATAAGCGTGGGCGAGGTTGGCGCAGCCCAGCGACGGACGGCCGATCCACCCGTCGCGCGCACGATCGAGCAGCGACAGATAACGCGCGCGGCTCTCACGGCTGCGCTCGATGATGCGATCGGTGACGGCGGCGACGACGGGGTTCATGCTTGCGTTTCCGTTTTGCCCCGAGCGGGGTGAACTCTTCCTTGTCCGTCATTCCCGCGAAGGCGGGAATCTATTCACGCTGATGTTCCGGCTCCATCCTGAACCTGCGTTAATGGATTCCCGCCTTCGCGGGAATGACGGGGAGGGCGGCGGTGCGGGAGTCTCACGGCGCCCAGTGGATATCCACCGGCAGTTCGGCGTCGGCGAGCACGCGGCCGATCGGCCAGGGCGAGCCGGCGCCCTTGGCGATCGCCTGTTCGATCACCTTCTTCTTCGCCGCGCCGGTCACCGCGATCATCAGCGCGCGCGCGGTGACGATGCCTTCACGCGACAAGGTGACGCGTGCCACCGGCGCCTCGGGCGGCAGCGGATCGGGCATCACCCCCAGCGCGCGCCGCTCGCGCGGGCCGTTCAACGCCTCGTCATAATCGGGGCCGGGGAAGATCGACGCGGTATGCCCGTCGCCGCCCACTCCGAGCAGGCACAGATCGAGCGGCCAGTGCAGATCCTGCATCAGCGCATCGGCCGAGCGGCCCGCGGCCTTGTAATCGTCAGTCGCCTTGGGGACGATCGGGATCACCCGCGCGCCCTTGGGAAGGAAGGTCTTGCCGATCATCGTCACGTTCGACAGCGCGTCGCCCAGCGGGACGATCCGCTCGTCGGTCGGGATGATCGTCACGCGCTTCCAGTCGAGCTTGGTCGCGGCGAGCTTTTCGTAGACCGGCACCGGGGTCTTGCCCCCGGCGAGCGCGATCACCGCCGCGCCGCGCGCGTCGATCGCGCTTTCGATGATGAAACCGATATCGCCGGCGACCGCGTCCGCCATCTCGGCCGCGTCGTCATATTCCCACCATTCGATTTCGTCGCTCATTTCAAATCCTTATCGTGCGTCCGCAATGGCGGGAGCCGAGATTGGAACTCTCGTCACCCCGGCCCCTTCGACTGCCTGCAAGGCAGGCGCTGAGGACAGGCTTGTGCCGGGGTCCACTGTGCCTCCAGCCTCACGGCAAGAACCTCTTGTCCAGCCTTTGCCTCCCGGTGGACCCCGGCACAAGGCCGGGGTGACGGTGGGAGTGCAGGCGGTCGATCAATCGTCCTGCCAGGTCACCCCGTCGCGCTCCGTCAGCGCGATCGCGGCGGAAGGCCCCCAGGTGCCGGCCGGATAATGCTTCGGCTTCATGTCGTTGGCGGTCCAGCCGGCGCGGATCGCGTCGATCCACGTCCATTGCGCCTCCACCTCGTCGCGGCGGACGAACAATGTCTGGTCGCCCTCGATCAGATCGAGCAGCAGCCGTTCGTAAGCGATCCGCCGCCGCGTGCCGGCGAATTCGGCATCGAGGCTGAGGTTGAGCGGCACTTCGCGCAGCCGGATGCCGTCGCGATCGAGCCCCGGCTCCTTCGCCATCACCAGCAGCTGGATATATTCCTCCGGCTGGAGGCGGATGATCAGCATGTTGGGCTGGAGCAGCCCGCCGCGCCCGGCGAACATCGAATGCGGCACCGGCTTGAACTGGATCGCGATTTCTGAGCGGCGCGCGGTCATGCGCTTGCCGGTGCGCAGATAGAAGGGCACGCCCTGCCAGCGCCAATTGTCGACATGCGCCTTGACCGCGACGAACGTCTCGGTGTTCGAATCCCGGCCGAGTTCCTCGTCATAGCCCTTAACGATCGCGCCGTTCACCGCGCCGCCGAGATATTGGCCGATTACCGTATTGTGCGGCACTTCCTCGGGCTTCATCTGGCGCAAAGACCGGAAAACCTTGGCCTTTTCGTCGCGGATCGCACTGGTGTCGAAGCGGGCGGGCGGCTCCATCGCGATCAGCGCGACGAGCTGGAGCATATGATTCGCCACCATGTCGCGCAGCGCGCCGGCGCCGTCATAATAGCTCGCGCGATCCTCCAGCCCGACCGTCTCGGCGACGGTGATCTGGACATTGTCGATCCCGCGCGCGTTCCACACCGGCTCAAAGAAGGAATTGCCGAAGCGCAGCGCGAGGATGTTCTGCACCGTCTCCTTGCCGAGATAGTGATCGATGCGGAAGATCCGGTCCTCGGGGAAGACCCGCGCCACCGTGTCGTTGATCTCGCGGCTCGACGCGAGATCGTAGCCGAGCGGCTTTTCCAGCCCGATCCGCACGGTATCGCCGGCCAGCCCGACCGCGGCGAGCCCCTTCACCGCCGGCTCGAACAGCGACGGCGCGGTCGAGAGGAAGATCGCGAGGCCGCCCGAAACGTCGCCCACCTTGTCGGCGAGCGGCTGGTAGGTCTTTTCGTCCGACAGGTCGGCGGGCTGGTAGCTCAGCCGATCGAGGAAGCTCGCGATCGTCTTGGCCTGCTTGCGATCATCGGGAAGGTAATGATCGAGTGCTTCCCTGGCGAATTTGCGATACCCCGCGTCGTCGAGGTCGGAGCGCGCCGAGCCGGTGATCGTCAGCCCCGGCGCAAGCAGCCCGTCGGCATGCAGATTGTAGAGCGAGGGCAGCAGCATGCGCTGCGCGAGATCGCCGGTCGCGCCGAACAACAGCAGCTTGGCGACGGGGTTACGCTGCATTGTATCTCCCTACAGATTGAGGCCGGCGAGCGGATCGAGCCCGGCCATCAGATTGAGGCTCTGGACCGCCGCGCCCGACGCGCCCTTGCCGAGATTGTCGAGCGTCGCGACGAGCCGCGCCTGCGCACCGTCCGCGCCGGCGAAGACGTAAAGGTCGAGCCGGTCGTTGCCCGCGGCGGATTCGCGCACGAGCAGTTCGTCGGGCTGGCCCTGATGCACCGTGACGATCGGGCTGCCGGCGAAGGCGGCGGTCAGCGTGGCGAGGATCGCGTCGCGCCCCGGCCGGGTCGGCAGGGCGGCGAGCGGCAGCGGCACCTCGACCACCATCCCGCGATGCGCGCGGATCACCATCGGCGCGAAGACCGGGGCATAAGCGAGCCCGGCGTGGCGCTGCATCTCGGGGAGATGCTTGTGCGCGAGGCCGAAGCCGTAATCGCGATACGCCAGCGTCTCGTCGTTCTCGAACCGTTCGATCAACGCCTTGCCGCCGCCCGAATAGCCCGAGACGGCGTTGACGGTGAGCGGCCAGTCCGCCGGGATCAGCCCGGCGCGCACCAGCGGCGCGACCAGAGCGAGAAAGCCGGTCGGGTAGCAGCCGGGATTCGACACGAAGCGCGCGTTGACGACGTCGAAGCCGAGTTCGGGAAAGCCGTAGGTCCAGCCCTCGGCGACGCGATGCGCGCTGGACGCGTCGATCACGCGGGTATGCGGATTGTCGATCAGCGCCACCGCCTCGCGCGCGGCGTCGTCGGGAAGGCACAGGATGACGAAATCGGCGCTGTTGAGCGCCTCGCGGCGTGCCTCGCGATCCTTGCGGCGCGCCTCGTCGAGCAGGATCAGCGACAGCCCGTCGCGCCCTTCGAGCCGCTCGCGGATTTCGAGCCCGGTGGTGCCGACCGCGCCGTCGATGAACACGCTCTTGCTCATGCCGGGTTTTCCAGCAGCGCGGCGTCGAGATAGCCGACCAGCCCGTGCGCAGTGGCGATGCCCCAGGCGTCGCCGCCGGTCACGTCGAGTAATTCGAACGGCTCGCCCGCGCCGAGCGTCGCGAGGGCTTCGGAATCGACCGGCCGCGCGGCGCGCAGCACCGTCTCCGCGGCTATGCGGCGTTCCACCGCGGCGGCGTAATGCGGCGCGAAGACATATTCGGCCAGCCGGACATCAGCGATGTCCGGACGTACCGCGTTGGTGCGCGGATCGAGCGGGCGCGAGCGGCCCGTCAGTGCGAAGCTCCGCGGTGCCGCCGTTGCGGACGGGCGATCGTTCCCCGTCGCCGATGAGATGGCCGAACTCCTCAAGAAAAATTGCCCCTTCGGATGTCTGCGCGACAAATATATTGCGCTTGTCGCTATCGTCACGCTGGCGGCGCAGATAGCCGAGCGCGCCCAGTCTATTCAAGGCGCGCGTGACAACCGGTTTCGAGACATTGAGGATCCGGGCCAGCCCACGCACGGTATGCGGGCCTGGGCTCAGATAAACCACAAGCAATAGAGCCATTTGGCGGTTCGTGAGATCGGGCTCGCCGGACCGCACATAGCCGACCAGCGTGTTCATCCACGAACTCAGTTCCGGCTGTGAAAAACTCGGCACAGCGACATTCCGATCTTTAGGGGGCCGGGACCGGCAGGTTCATAGCGCCTCAACGCGGCTGGGCGCGGCTGGTTTCAGAGGTGTCACGATTTCGGTGACGGGCGAGGGCGGGGATGCGCCTGCCTGCCTTCTCCCCTCCCTTGAACAAGGGAGGGTCGGGGGTGGGTTGCGCCGCATCGCCCGCCTCACACCCACCCACCCCCAGCCCCTCCCTTCACCCGGGAGGGGAGCTAAAAGGGCGAGGGGGAGGCACCTGCGCGATCCCGGCATTGCCCTGATCGCGATTGCTCCCTATGTGCCGCCGGTCCGCCCACGCAGGCAATTTTGGAAGCTCGATGTTCACCTTTCTCCTTGTCGTCCATGCCATCATCGCCGCCGCGCTGGTGACGGTGATTCTGATGCAACGGTCGGAGGGGGGCGGGCTGACGTCCAGCGGCAGCCCGGCGGGGCTGATGTCCGCGCGTGGCGCGGCGGACTTCCTGACGCGGACGACGGCGATCCTGGCGACGATCTTCGTGCTGATGTCGATCGCGCTGGCGGTACTGGCGGCGACGCGCAGCACCACCTCGGTCGATACCTCGCTCCAGCGCTCGGCGCCGGTGCAGCAGCAGGCGCCCGCGCCGAGCGCGCCGCCCGCCGCGGCGCAGCCGCAGGGGCAGCCCGCGCCGGCCGACAATAGCGGCGTGCCGCTCGCGCGCTGATTTTTAACGGTTCGCCGGATTTTATCGCGCCTGCGCGCACGCAGGCGCTTGTCCTGTTCATTGTTTCGAGGCTAGGCGTTATCTCCCATGGCGCGGTTCATTTTCATCACCGGCGGCGTGGTTTCCTCGCTCGGCAAGGGTCTCATGGCGGCATCGCTCGCGGCGCTCTTGCAGGCGCGCGGCTATCGTGTCCGCATCCGTAAGTTCGATCCCTATCTCAACGTCGATCCGGGGACGATGAGTCCCTATCAGCACGGCGAAGTCTATGTGACCGACGACGGGGCGGAAACCGACCTCGATCTCGGCCATTATGAGCGGTTCACCGGGGTCGCGGCGCGGCAGAGCGACAATGTCACCTCGGGCCGGATCTATCAGCAGATCATCCAGCGCGAGCGGCGCGGCGACTATCTCGGCGCGACGGTGCAGGTGATCCCGCACGTCACCGATGCGATCAAGGCCTTCGCCAAGGACGAGACCGACGATCTCGATTTCGTGCTGTGCGAGATCGGCGGCACGGTGGGCGACATCGAATCGCTGCCGTTCATCGAGGCGATCCGCCAGCTCAAGAACGAGGTCGGGCGTGGCAATGCGATCTCGATCCACGTCACGCTCGTCCCGTTCATCGCCGCAGCGGGCGAATTGAAGACCAAGCCGACCCAGCATTCGGTGCGCGAACTCGCCGCCTTGGGCGTCCAGCCCGACGTGCTGGTGTGTCGCTGCGAACATCCGCTGCCGGCGAGCGAGCGCGCCAAGATCGCCTTGTTCTGCAACGTCCCCGAAAGCGCGGTGATCCCGGCGCTCGACGCCAAGAGCATCTATGCGGTGCCGCTGCAATATCATGCCGAGGGGCTCGATTCGGAGGTGCTGCGCGCCTTTGGCATCGTCCCGTCCTCGGCGCCCGATCTCTCGCGCTGGTCGGAGATCGTCGATCGCCTGACCAACCCCGAGGGTGAGGTGACCGTCGGCGTGGTCGGCAAATATGTCGGGCTGCAGGACGCATACAAGTCGCTCAACGAGGCGCTGGTCCACGGCGGGATCGCGAATCGGGTGAAGGTCAACATCCGCTGGATCGACGCCGAATTGTTCGAGGGCGACGATGCCGAGATCGCCGCGCATCTCGAGCCGTGCCACGCGATCCTCGTCCCCGGCGCGTTCGGCGAGCGCGGCGCGGAGGGCAAGATCGCCAGCGTGCGCTTCGCCCGCGAGCGCGAGATCCCCTATTTCGGGATCTGCTTCGGGATGCAGATGGCGTGCATCGAGGGCGCGCGCGATCTGGGTGGGATCGCCAATGCCTCGTCGACCGAATTCGGCCCGACCGATGAGCCGGTCGTCGGGCTGATCACCGAATGGATGGGGCGCGACGGGCTCGAGAAGCGCGAGGCGTCGGGCGATCTCGGCGGGACGATGCGGCTCGGCGCCTATGAGGCGACGCTAGGCGGCAACAGCCGCGTCGCGGCCATCTATGGCGATACGACGATCAGCGAGCGGCACCGCCACCGCTGGGAAGTCAACACCGCCTATCGCGACGTGCTCGAAAAGGGCGGGCTGGTCTTTTCGGGCATGTCGCCCGACGGGACGCTGCCCGAGATCGTCGAGCGTCCCGATCATCCGTGGTTCGTCGGGGTCCAGTTCCACCCCGAGCTGAAATCCAAGCCGTTCGATCCGCACCCCTTGTTCACCAGCTTCATCGAAGCGGCGGTGCGGCAGAGCCGGCTGGTCTAAACGACCCACCTCCTCCTTGCTCCCGTCCCTCGTGAAGGGAGGGGCTGGGGGGTGGGTGGGTATGGGGGCACCGGTCCGCTTCCGCGCAGGCCAACCCACCCCCGGCCTCTCCCTTGTTCAAGGGAGGGGGAGAAGCCGGTCTAACCGACCGCGCCGACCCGCAGCCGCTGCTCCCTGCGCGGCGCGATCACGGGCGCCGATACCGGATCGGGCAGTGGCGACACCGCGAGGCGGTTTCGCCCCGCGTGCTTCGCGCGATACAGCGCATTGTCGGCGCGGCGCAGCATCTCGTCGAACGTCTGGTCGCCGGCGCGCGCGGCAATGCCGGCGGAGAGCGTCAGCGGCACCGGCGCGAGGCCGTGGTCGAACGGCGCGTGCTCGACCGCGCGGAGCATCCGCTCGACCGCCGCGATCGCCTCGGCCGGCCCGAGCCCGGCGAGCAGCACGGTGAATTCCTCGCCGCCGGTGCGCGCGATCATCCCGGTGTCGCGCGCCTGCTCGGCCAGGCAATGCGCGACATGCGCCAGCGCCTGATCGCCGACATCGTGGCCGTGGGTGTCGTTGACCCATTTGAAGTGATCGATGTCCAACACCGCGACGGCCAGATCGTCCGCGCGCCGCCGCGCCGCGTCGAACGAGGTCGCGGCCTGTTCGGAGAAGGCGCGGCGGTTGGGCAGCCCGGTGAGATAATCGGTCGCGGCGGCCGTTTCGAGCTGGCGGCGCAATCGGTCCGAGCACATCAGCAGGAAGGCGGTGGTGCCGACGACCGGCAGCAAGGTCATGATGATCGGCGAGACGAGATTGGGCCAGGCCGAGCCGGTTTCGAGCGCGAAATCGGGGCCGAGCCCCATGCTGAGATAGGCGGCCAGCCGGACCAATGTATAGACCAGCACCAGCGCGAAAATGCCGATCAGGAGCCTGCTGCTGACCGATGCGGTGTCGCGCGATCCGCGGCGCAGCTCGACGATGCTGGCGAGCATCAGCCAGTCCCACACCGCCGAGACCGCCAGCACGCGCATCCGGAAATCGGGCGTCACCAGCGAGAACCATAAGCCGCAGGCGATCGCGATCGCGGCGGGCAACAGCTGCACCGGACGCGCGCGTTTGCCGCAAAAGGATTGGATCGCGGCCTGATAGGCGGTCAGCCCGAGCACCATCGTGGCATTCGCGCCGAACAGCATCACCGGCCGCGGCAAGGGCGCGCCGAAGGCGAAGACCGCGCAGCCGATCGCGATCAGCATCGTGCCGATTTGCCACCAGTTCGCCGCCGGGCGCAATTCGACCGGGAGATCGCGCGAGACCAGGACGAGCACGAGGCCATTGGCGAACATCATCAGCGAAACGGCAGTGAAGATGGTCGCCGCTTCCATCGATTATTATTTGCCCTCTCACACCCGTGCGAGTGCCGGGGTTGGGGGCGATCTAGGCAGCGGTGCTGAACGATCGGTTGCGCGACACGGTAAACGATCCGGTACGTCGCTGATTAAGCTTGATTCTGCGATCCAGTCTTCGCGACCCATTTCAATCGTCATGCCGGGCTCGACCCGGCATCCAGAGCCACGAATGCTGTCGTCTGCGGCTCTGGATGCCGGATCAAGTCCGGCATGACGGTGAATGACAGGCTGGTTAGCTCACCCCGCCTCGATCTCGAAGCAGAGCGTCTTGGTGTCGACATAATCGCGGATGCCGTAGACCGATCCCTCGCGGCCGATCCCCGATTGCTTGACCCCGCCGAACGGCGCGACCTCGGTCGAGATCAGCCCGGTATTGATCCCCACCATGCCATATTGCAGCGCTTCGCCGACCCGCCAGGTCCGCGAAAGATCGCGGGTGAACAGATAGGCGGCGAGCCCCGCGGAGGTATCGTTGGCGAGCGCGATCA
>NZ_MKRR01000135.1:133896-139633 GCF_001897045.1 Sphingomonas sp. 66-10 | reverse complement strand
CGCCGGTCACCAGATGCGCGCCGCGCGCGACCGCATCCGCGACATGCGCGATCACCTTGTCGCGCGCGCGGGCGTCGATCAGCGGGCCTTGCTGGGTCTCGCCGGCAAGCCCGTCGCCGACCACCAGCTTCTTCACCGCCACCGCCAGCCGCTCGGCGAAAGCGTCGTAGATGCCGTCCTGGACATAGATGCGATTGGCGCAGACGCAGGTCTGCCCGGTGTTGCGGAACTTCGAGGCGATCACGCCCGCCACCGCCTTGTCGAGATCGGCATCGTCGAACACGATGAACGGCGCATTCCCACCGAGTTCGAGGCTGACGCGCTTGACCGTCCCGGCGCATTTGGCGGCGAGCATCTTGCCCACCGGGGTCGAGCCGGTGAAGGTGAATTTGGCGACGCGCGGGTCGGTGGTGAGCACCTCGCCGATCGCCGGCGCATCGCCGGTGATGATGTTGAGCACCCCTTTGGGCACCCCGGCTTCCTCGGCCAGCACCGCCAGCGCGAGCGCCGAATAGGGGGTGAGCTCGGCGGGCTTAAGCACGACGGTGCACCCTGCGGAGAGCGCGGGGCCGACCTTGCGGGTGATCATCGCCGCGGGGAAGTTCCACGGTGTGATCGCCGCGACCACCCCGACCGGCTCCTGCACCACCACCAGCCGCTTGTCGGCGGCGTGGCCCGGAATGGTCAGCCCGTTGATCCGCCGCGCTTCCTCCGCGAACCATTCGAGGAATGCCGCGGCATAGGAGACTTCGCCGCGCGCCTCGGCCAGCGGCTTGCCCTGTTCGGCGGTCATCAAGGTGGCGAGATCGTCGCCATGCCGTTCCATCAGCGCATACCAGCGCTTGAGGATCGTCGCGCGCTCCTTGGCCGACGTGGCCTTCCACGCCGGGAAGGCCGCCGATGCCGCCGCCACCGCGCGTTCCGCCTCGGCGGCGCCCATCATCGGCACCGTGCCGATCGCCACCCCGGTCGCGGGGTTGGTCACCTCGAGCGTCATATCGGCGGTCACCCACGCGCCGTCGATATATGCCGCCTCGCGCAGCAGATCGGCGCGGGCGAGCGGCGGGCGGACGTAGCGGATCTGGGTATCGGTCATTTTTCGCGGGCCGGCATCAGCGGGGAGGTGGCGTCTTCGGCATATTCGGCCTGGATCTGCGCCGCGGCTTCGCGGACGTGGCGGATCAGTTCGTCGCTCGGCGCCGGATCGACCAGCGCCGAGGACAGCACCAGCCCGACCGTCGCGGCGATGCCGCCGTCGCTGTCGAATACCGGGGCGGCGATCCCGCCGAGCCCGTTGCCGCGCGCATCGGCCTCGAAATCGACCCCGTGCCGCGCGAGATTGGCGCATAGTTTGACGCTATCGACCGGCTGGCGCTCGAAATAAGCGGTGAGACGGGCGGCCGGCGATTTGGGCAGTTCGAGCAATGTGCCGGGCTGGATCACCACCCCCGGCTCGAATTCATTGGGCACCGCGGTCACCACCATCGCCCCGGTGCGCGTCGGCAAGGTCTGCACCGCGGTATGCCCGGTGCGGTCGCGCAGCACGCGCAGGAAGGGGCGCGCGAGCTCGACGATATTGCTGCGATAGATCGCTGCGCGCCCGAATTTGAGCAGCTTGCGCCCGAAGACATAGCCGCCGCCGTGGGGCGCGCGATCGACCAGCCCGAGCCGGGTCAGCGTCTGCAAATGGCGCGAGACGCGCGCCTTGGTCATCCCCAGATCGCGCGCCAGATCGGTGACGCGGACCGGGCCGAAGGAATCGGTGAGGCTGTCGAGGATACGGACCGTCACCTCGACGCTCTTGACCGAAGCCGGCTGTCCTTCCGCAGTTTCCGTCATCCGTTCCCGATCTTTTCTTTCGTTATCGACCCCGTGAAGCATGAAGCCCCGCCCGGGGAGAAGCAAGCAGCGGGCCGGTTCGATACAGCCCCCACCCCGGCGCAGGCCGGGGTCCAGTCACGACCGGCCCGATGCTGGACCCCGGCCCTGCGCCGGGGTGGAGCAGCATGGTCTCGATCAGGCGCACGATGGGACTCAGCTCACCGCCGCGATCGCCTCGGCGACATGCGCCACATTCTCCGGGGTCAGCCCGGCGATGTTCGCGCGGCTCGATCCGGTGATGTGGACGTGCCAGTCCTCGCGCAGCCGCTTCACCGCATCGGGCGAGATGCCGAGCATCGCGAACATGCCGTGCTGCCCGGCGAGGAAGGAATAATCGCGGCGGTTGTTCCCTGCGAGCAGGCGGACGAGTTCGTGGCGCATGTCGCGGATGCGATTGCGCATCTCGGCCAGTTCTTCCTCCCATTGCGCGCGGAGCGTCGCGTCGCCGAGGATATGCGCGACGATCGCTGCGCCGTGATCGGGCGGCATCGAATAATTGGTGCGCACTACCGGGAGCAGATTGCCCATCGCGCGCTCCGCCGCCGAGGCATTGGCGCCGACGAGCGTGAGCGCGCCGGTCCGCTCGCGATAGAGTGCGAAGTTCTTCGAGTAAGAACTGGCGACGATCATCTCGGGGAGGCGCTCGGCGAGGATCGCGAGGCCCTGGCGATCCTCCTCCAGCCCCTCGGCGAACCCGAGATAGGCAAGGTCGACCAGCGCGGTCGCGCCCGAACGCGCGACGAGATCGCCGATCTCGGCCCATTGCGCGGCGGTGGGGTCGGCCCCCGCCGGATTGTGGCAGCAGCCGTGGAGCAGCACGGTATCCCCCGGCTTGAGATTGGCGAGCGCGCTCATCATCGCATCGAGCCGCAAGGTGCCGGTGGCGATGTCGTAATAGGGATAATTGACGATCTCGAACCCGGTGACGCCGAAGATCGCGGGGTGGTTCGCCCAGGTGGGATCGGGGAGGAAGATGCGCCGCCCGGTGCCGAACTTGCGGATGAAATCGGCCGCGACGCGCAAAGCGCCGGTGCCGCCGACCGTCTGGATCGTCCGCGCGCGCGAATGCGCGTCGCTGCCCTCGCGGAACAGCAGCCCGCGGGTGCGCTCGTTATACTCCGGATTGCCAGCGGAGGAGAGGTAGCGCTTGGTCATCTGCCCCTCGTGCAAGGCACGCTCGGCGGCCTTGACGGTCGGCAGCACGATCACCTCGCCGCGCTCGTCCTTGTAGATGCCGATGCCGAGATCGACCTTGTTCGGGCTCGGGTCGCTGGCGAAGGCCTGCGCCATCCCCAGGATCGGATCGATCGGTGCTTCGGGCAATTCGGCAAACATGATGAGTCCTCGGTTTTTGGTATCGTTATCCGATACGATGGATCGAATTACGATACAATACGGTAATCTAGTCTCGCATTGCGAGACACGGGTGGATCAGTAGATGATGCCCTCGATCCCCGCGCGGTCGGCGCCGGCGCGTTCGCGGTCGAGCGCGCGGATCAGCGGGGGCAGGGCGCGGACGCGCGCGGCGTGATCGATGATCGCGGGGTAATCGTGGAGCGGAAAGCCGCCCTTCTCCGCGACATTGCACAGCCAGAACAGATAGATGTCGACGATCGACCAGCGCTCGCCATACCACCAGCGCGCGTCCACCCCCGCGGCGATGCGGGTGGCTTCGGCGGCGAATTTGCCCATCCCGTCGGCCTTCACCGCGGCGGGATCGCCGGCGGTGAATTTGTCGGGCGCGCGGATCTGGCGCATCGCCGGGTGGAGCGTCGAGGAACACCACAGAAGATCGCTGAGCGGCGCGATCTCCGCGACCGGATCGTCGCTGTGCGGCAGCAGCCCCGCCGCCGGGAACAGCCGGTCGAGAAAGACGAGGATCGCGGCATTTTCGGTCATGATCCGCCCGTCGACCGCCAGCGCCGGCACCTTGCCTTTGGGGTTGACGCGGCGGTAGTCGGCCGACTTCTGCTCGTCGGTGCGGATGTTCACCAGCCGGTCGTGATAAGCGACGCCGGCCGCCTCCAGCGCGGTCATCGTGACGCGCGAGCAGGCGCCGGGGAAATAGAAGAGCGTCAGGTCCATTCGGCCCCCGAATTCTATTATCGTCATGCCGGACTCGATCCGGCATCCAGGGCGGCAGAGGTCCTCGCTTGAGGCTCTGGATGCCGGATCAAGTCCGGCATGACGGTGAATGGTGCGGCTTAAGCTGCCCCTGCGGGCAGGCGGACGATCTGCAGCTGCATATATTCGTCGAGCCCGTGCATCCCGAATTCGACCCCGATGCCCGATTGCTTGGCGCCGCCGAACGGCACGTCGGGCGAGATCTTTGAGTGGCTGTTGACCCACGCCGTCCCGCATTCGAGCCGCTGCGCCAGCGCCGCCGCGCGCGATACGTCCGCCGACCACACCGATCCGCCGAGCCCGTTCTCGCTCGCATTGGCGCGCGCCAGCACATCCTCGACATCGCTGTAGCGGATCAGCGGCAGCACCGGGCCGAACTGTTCCTCGTCGACGATGCGGTGGCCGTCGGTCACGTCGACGACGATCGACAGCGGGAAGAAATAGCCGTCGCCCGCCAGCGGCTCGCCCCCGGCGAGGAAGCGGCCGCCCTGCGCGCGGGCGTCGTCGGCGAGCGCGCGGACGTAATCGAACTGGCGGCGGTTCTGCACCGGGCCATAGTGCGTCTCGGGATCGCTGCCAGGGCCGACCTTCGCCGCCGCCGCCAGCGCGGCGAGCCGCTCGGCCAGCGCGTCGTGCAGCGTATCGTGGACATAGACGCGCTTGATCGCGGCGCAGATCTGGCCGCTGTTGCCGAAGGCATATTGGAAGATCTGCGGCGCGATCGCCTCGACATCGGCGTCGGGGAGGACGATCGCGGCATCGTTGCCGCCGAGTTCGAGCGTCAGCCGCTTCAGATTGGCCGCGCCGTCGCGCATGATCGCGCGGCCGGTGGGGGTCGAGCCGGTGAACACCACCTTGTCGATACCGGGGTGTTTGGCGATCCCCGATCCGATCTCGACATCGCCGGTCACCACGTTCCACACCCCGGCGGGGAGGTGGCGATTGGCGATCTCGACCATCCTGAGCGTGGCGAGCGGGGTGCTCGGCGAGGGCTTGAGCACCACGGTATTGCCCGCGAGCAGCGCCGGCATGACGTGCCAGATCGCGATCATCACCGGGAAGTTCCACGGCGTGATCGACCCGACCACCCCGAGCGGCTTGCGGTGGATTTCGGCGCGGCTGCCGTCCGCCTGATCGATCCGCTCGATTTCGGGGCGGAAGCCGGCGGTGGTGCGGATCCAGTGAATGCTGCCCTGAATCTCGCCCGCCGCCGAGCGCACCGGCTTGCCCTGCTCCTGCGACAGCAAGGCAGCGAGATCGTCGCATTCCGCCGCCAGCGCATCGGCGATCGCATTGAGCGCCGCGGCGCGCTGCTCGATCGGCAGCGCGGCCCAGCCCGGGAAAGCGGCGCGCGCGGCGGCCACCGCTTGGTCGAGCTGCGCGACCGTCGCCAGCGGGCATTGCGCGAATTCGCGGCCGGTGGCGGGGTCGATCACCGCGAAGGTCTCGCTCGCCGGCGCGGGCTTGCCGTCGATCGTCAGCGCGAAAGCCATGTCTGTCTCCTTGAACCGATTATTCTACGTCGAGCCCGCCACATCCGTTCGTCATCCCCGCGAAGGCGGGGATCCATTCGCGCAGGTCGCGGAAAAAGCCGCGTGGCCAGCCAGAATGGATTCCCGCCTTCGCGGGAATGACGGGGGAGGGGTTAACCCCGGCACATCTGCAACAGGCGCCGGCCGCCATTGGCGAGCAGCCCGATATCGGTGCCCACCGAGATGAAGCCGAAGCCCTG
>NZ_MKRR01000135.1:133300-133769 GCF_001897045.1 Sphingomonas sp. 66-10 | reverse complement strand
CGCCGCAATCTCGTCGACCGCCGCCAGCGCCGCCGCGCTTTCGATCTGGACGATGATCCCGGTGCGCTCGTGCGCGGTGCCGAGATAGCTCGTCTCGGCACCGAAGCGAGAGGCGCGGCTGGTCGAGCTGGCGACCCCGCGGATGCCGCGCGGCGGGAAGCGCGAGGCAGCGACGATCGCCGCCGCCTGATCGGCGCTCTCGACCATCGGGATCAGCAAGGTGCCGAAACCGATATCGAGATATTGCTTGATGTTGACCGCATCGCCCGCCGGCGGCCGCGCGATGACATGAACCGGGTAGGGCGCCACCGCCTGCAACTGGCCGAGCAAAGTCTGCGCGGTATTCGGCGCGTGCTCGCCGTCGAACAGCATCCAGTCGAAACCGAGCGTGGCGCAGATCTCGGCGGTATAAGGCGAGGCGAGCGCCTGCCAAAGCCCGAGCCGCGGCGCGGGGGCGGCATCGATCCAC
>NZ_MKRR01000135.1:124497-133245 GCF_001897045.1 Sphingomonas sp. 66-10 | reverse complement strand
GACGTGGAAAGTATCGCCCGCGCGTGCCAGCACCGGCGCGGTGAAGCTGCCGCCGAGAATGATCTCGCCCGCTTCGAGCGTCTCGCCATAGGGATGCAATTTGTTGGCGAGCCACGCCGGGCCGAGCGCCGGGTGGCCGAGCACCGCTGCGGCGACCCCCGAATCCTCGATCACGCCGTTGCGATAGATCAGCGCCGAAACCCAGCGCAGATCGACGTCGCCCGGCCGGATCGGCCGCCCGCCGAGCACCAGCCCGGCATTGGCGGCATTGTCGGAGATCGTGTCGAACACCTTGCGCGTCATGCCGGTGGCGCGATCGACCTGCTCGATCCGCGCGTCGATGATCTCGATCGCGGGGATGATGTAATCCACCGCGTCGAGCACGTCGAACATCGTGCAATTTGGACCCTGGAGCGGCTGCTTGAGGCGGAACGCCAGCTCGACCTCGACCCGCGGGACGATGAAACGGTCGATCGGGATATCGCGCCCGTCGGGGAACAGCATGTCGTCGAGCAGCAGCCCGTAATCGGGTTCGTCGATGTTCGACGAGCGCTGCATCGCGCGGCTGGTCAGCCCGATCTTGTGGCCGATCGGCGTGCGTCCCTCGGCGATCTTGCGCCTGGTCCAGGCGCGCTGGATGGCATAGGCGTCCTCGATCGTGATCTCGGGGTGGCGCAGCGAGAATTGCGCGATCTGCGTGCCGTCGCGCTCGGCGATGTGCAGCTCGTCGGCGAGGCTTTGGATCAGGTCGGTGGAAAGCGGCATGATTTGCGTCACTTTTGCGCGGCGAGGCGGCGATGGATGGTATTGTGCTTCCACCCCTCGGCTTCCTCGACATAGAGGGAGAGGGCGAGCGGGCGCCGATCGAACAAATCGCCGAGAAAGGCTTTCACCGCCGCGAACAATTGGTCGAAGAACGCCTGTTTGAACGCGGCATCGCGGCCGGCGCCCATCTTCACGTCGATGTTGATGAAGGCGTCATCGGGGCCGGCGGCATCGGCGATGACATAGTCGGTGAGCCGGATTGCGCGGACGCGAATCCCGCCGACCGGGAACACCCCGCCTGACCGCTCGCGCATCTCCGCCGCGATCAGCGACAGCAGAGCGTGGCGGTCGAATGCGCCGTCGAGATTGTCGGTCCATTCGACCGTGGCGTGCGCCATCACACGATCTCCGACCGGCCGACGACGCAGCCGGTGCTGAAGATCGGGATCGGCGCGTAGAAATCGACAATGCCCTTGCCGCCCGCGGCGGCCGCTGCGGCGATGAAGGTGCGGATCTCATAGCCGCCCTGGCCGCCGTCGGCATAGGTTTCGGCGTCGGTGTACGCGGTCAGCCGCGCCTCGTCGGCCGAGGCCCAGCGATCGAGGAAGTCGCGGTCCCACGCCTCGTTGATCCGTCCGCTGTCGGGGGTGCACGGCCAGTGCGAGATGCCCCCGGTGCCGACCAAAGCGATGCGTTGCGGCACCGCATCGGCGGCGCGGCGCAACGCGCGGCCGAAGGCGAAGGCGCGGTGGAGCGGGGTGAGCGGCGGGCCCTGACAATTGATATTGGCGGGGATGATCGTCAGCGCGTTCGCCGGATCGAGGAAGTGCAGCGGCACCATGATGCCGTGGTCGAACTTCCATTCCTCGGCATAGGCCACGTCGACCGTCTGTTGCACCTCGGCGATCAGCCGGCGCGACAGATCGGCGTCGCCGCGTACCTGCTGGCGCGGGATGCGCAGCCAGTCGGGGTCCTCGATCGGCCCTTCGTACTGATCCGCCATGCCGATCGCATAGGCCGGCATGTTGTTCATGAAGAAATTGGCGAAATGCTCGGCGGCGATGACGATCAGCGCCTCCGCCCCGGTCGCGCAGATCGCGTCGCCCATCTTGCGATAGGCGGCATAGAAGGGGTCGCGCAATTCGGGCGGGGCAAGATCGGCGCGGCCGGTGATGCCGGGGCCGTGGCTGCAAATGCCGCTGAAAACGAGGGTCATACGCCGGCTACCTTTTCATCGAGCCCGGTCGTCATCTTGTAGACGCCGGCGCGGATCGGGCCGTGGATGCGCACGCCGTCGCGCATCCGCTGGAGATAATCGGCCCAGGCGATCTGCTTGAATGCCGCGAAATGCATCAGGATCTGGCCGTTGACCCCGAGCACGTAGAGCAACCCGATATCGGGCTCGAGCAAGGCGCGGCGCTCCTCCTCGGTGAGGTCGTAGCGATCCGCCACCGCGCCGCCGTCCGCCTCGAACGCGCGCTGGATCGCGGGATCGCGATTCAGCTCGAACAGCAATTTCTGGACCTGATACAAGCTCATGGCTTCAATCCTATGCGATGCGCGAGCCGGCCGACACGCTCGACCTCGCAGATCACCGCATCGTCCTCGCTGACGAAATGGACGCCGTGCGGGGTGCCGGTGAGGATCATGTCGCCCGGCGACAGCGTCATGAACGACGACAGCCACGCGATCAGCTCTGCCACCGGGAAGACCATATCGCGGGTCGATCCCGATTGAATGGTCGCGCCGTTGACGGTGGTGGTGAGCGCCAGCGCCTGCGGATCGCCGACATCCGCCGCATCGACCACCCACGGGCCGAGCGGGGTGAGCGCGTCGCGGTTCTTCACGCGAAGATTGGGGCGGTAATAATTTTCCAGGAACTCGCGCACCGCATAATCGCACGCGATCGTATAGCCCGCGACATGATCGAGCGCGTCCGCCGCCGACACGCGCTTCGCGGTCCGCCCGATCACCGCGACAAGCTCGCATTCGGGATGCATCTGATCGGCGTCGCGTGGCTTGGGCGAGACACCGTTGTGCGCGACGAAGCCGTTATGCCCCTTGAGGAAAACGAGCGGCTGCGACGGCGGCTTGAAGCCGAGCTCGACCGAATGATCGGCATAATTGAGCCCGAGCGCGAAGATCGTTGCCCCCGGCGTGACCGGCGGGAGCAGGGTGATGTCGCTCCAGCCGACCGCGGTGCCGTCGGCCAGCGCGATCGCCTGTTCGTCGGCGGTGACCACGCCCCATTGCTCGCGCCCGGCGTGGATCAGTCGGACATGCTTCATCGCGCCTGCTCCGCGACCAAAGTGACGGAAAGCGGCGCGAAGCCGGTGGCGGTGATCTCGATCCTGTCCCCGGCGCGTGCGACCGGCGCGTCGCCCGCGATGCCGCACAACAGGATGTCGCCGGGGGCGAGCGTCATGAAGTCGGCGATGTCGCGTGCGAGCACCTCGGGGCTGCGGACCAGCCGGGCGAAGCTCCAGCGGTGGCGTTCGGCGCCGTTGATCGCGGTGACGATCTCGATCGTGGAAAGGGCATCGCTTACAGCAAATTCCCCGTTCGCCCTGAGCTTGTCGAAGGGCGGCCCCAACTCACGAGCGACAGGACGCCCTTCGACAAGCTCAGGGCGAACGGAGGAGGGATGATCGCGATTTTCCGGCGTACCGGGCACAGCCGTCGCCGGGCCGACCGGGAGGAAGCCGTCGCGGCAGCGTTCGGCGATCGCGGGGCGGTAGAAACTGGCGTGCGGCGCGAACAGGTCGATCGCGAGCCGCGCGAGGTGTGGACCTGCCGCCGTGCGCTCGATTGCGATAGTTGCGCCCACTGCAACTTCGGCAATATCGTCGGGCAGGGCGACTGCGGAACCCGCCGCGGCGAAGCAGTTGCGCGGCTTCACATAGAGAATCGGCGCCACCGGCGGCTTGCCATAAGGCGCGTGGTTCAGCGCCTCGCCAAGCCCCGCCAATTGCTCGCGATCATTGAGCGCTACGCCATAAGCGGTCCCGCTGATCATGCCTTCCTCTCATGCGTCGTCATGCCCGCCGTCTAAAATTTAACATGATAAGCGTCAAGCGCCGCTTTGGGTTTGACGCGGTCGATCGGGCGATATATTTAACACGATAATCAATTGCGGAGTGACCATGCAGCCTGATCGTCGGAAGATCGCCTTGGGGGCCATTGCCCCCTTCACCGGGCAGCCGCTCGGCCATTTCGTCGACGGTGTCGCGGTGGCGGGCGAGGGTGTGTCGTTCGCGGTGACCGACCCGTCGACCGGGGCGCGGCTCGGCGAGGCGTGCGACGCCAGCGAGGCGGAGCTCGACGCGGCGGTGGCGGCGGCGAAGCGCGCCTTTCCGGCCTGGGCGGCGACCCCGGGCGACAAGCGTAAGCAGATCCTCCACCGCGTCGCCGATCTGATCGAGGCGCGCGCCGAGGAAATCGCCGCGGTCGAATGCCTCGATGCCGGGCAGGCGTGGCGCTTCATGTCCAAGGCGGCGCTGCGCGGGGCGGAGAATTTCCGCTTCTTCGCCGATCGCGCGCCGGCGGCGGCGGACGGCCAGTCGCTGCCGACGGCGGAGCATCTCAACGTCACCTCGCGCGCGCCGATCGGCCCGGTCGCGGTGATCACGCCGTGGAACACGCCGTTCATGCTCTCGACGTGGAAGATCGCTCCGGCGCTCGCGGCGGGCTGCACCGTGGTCCACAAGCCCGCGGAATGGTCGCCCTATTCGGCGCGGCTGCTGGTCGAGATCGCGCATGAGGCGGGGCTGCCGGCGGGGGTGTTCAACTCGATCAACGGGCTCGGCGAGACGACCGGGCGCCGGCTGACCGAGCATCGCGATATCAAGGCGATCGCCTTCGTCGGTGAATCGAAGACCGGCAGCGCGATCATGCGGCAGGGCGCCGATACGCTGAAGCGCGTCCATTTCGAGCTTGGCGGCAAGAATCCGGTGATCGTGTTCGACGACGCCGATCTCGATCGCGCGCTCGATGCGGTGGTGTTCATGATCTACTCGCTCAATGGGCAGCGCTGCACCTCGTCGTCGCGGCTGCTCGTCCAGCGCTCGATCCACGACCAGTTCGTCGCGAAGCTCGCCGAGCGGGTGCGCCAGCTCAAGGTCGGCGACCCGTTCGATTCGGCGACCGAGGTCGGCCCTTTGATCCACCCGCGGCACCTGTCGAAGGTGTGCAGCTATGCCGAGATCGCCACCGCCGACGGCGCGACGATCGCGGTCGGCGGCGAACGCATCGCGGGCGACGGCTATTTCTATTCGCCGACGCTCTACACCAATGCCGATGTCTCGATGCGCATCGCGCAGGAGGAGATTTTCGGGCCGGTGCTGACGGTGATCCCGTTCGATGACGAGGCCGATGCGATCGCCAAGGCCAATGCGGTCGATTATGGCCTCGCCGGCTATTTGTGGACCAACGATCTCGGCCGCTCGCTGCGCGTGTCGAATGCGCTCGAAGCGGGGATGATCTGGGTCAACAGCGAGAATGTCCGCCATTTGCCCACCCCGTTCGGCGGGGTGAAGGCGAGCGGCATCGGGCGCGACGGCGGCGACTGGAGCTTCGATTTCTACATGGAGACGAAGAATGTCGCGCTCGCGACGGGCGCGCACAAGATCCAGCGGCTGGGCGTCGCGGCCTGAGAGATATTCGTCATTCCCGCGAAGGCGGGAATCCATTCACTCGGGCCTCAGCGATAGAATCGCGACGACAGCGTCAATGGATTCCCGCCTTCGCGGGAATGACGAGAAGCTAGAACCGCCACTAAAGCGGCATCCTACAGGAGAGTGAGATGGAAATGCTGAGCGCCTACACGCTCCCCGCGCCGACCTTCGACCAGTCGTTGACGCTGGTCGGGCGCGGCACGCC
This sequence comes from Sphingomonas sp. 66-10, assembly GCF_001897045.1. NCBI lineage: Bacteria > Pseudomonadati > Pseudomonadota > Alphaproteobacteria > Sphingomonadales > Sphingomonadaceae > Sphingomonas > Sphingomonas sp. 66-10. Next base: position 127,602 of record NZ_MKRR01000135.1, on the reverse strand, counting down.
GATGGGCGAGCTGCTGCGGCGCTACTGGCACCCGGTGGCGCTCAGCAGCGATGCGACGCGTACCCCGCGCATCGTCACCGCGCTCGGCGAGCGGCTGGTGCTGTTCCGTGACGGCGAGGGCCGCGCGGGGCTGCTCCACGAGCGCTGCGCGCATCGCGGCACCTCGCTCTATTACGGCAAGGTCGACGATCGCGGGATCCGTTGCTGCTATCACGGCTGGCTGTTCGACGTGGACGGCAAATGCCTCGAACAGCCGTGCGAGCCGGCGGGCGGCGCGCGCACCGCGGCGCGGGTGCGCCAGCCGGGTTATCCGGTGCAGGAGCTGTATGGGCTGATCTTCGCCTATATGGGGCCGCCCGAGCGGATGCCGCTCCTGCCGCGTTACGATGTGCTGGAGGAACTCGCGCCGGGCGAATTCATCGAGGCCGACGATACCAGCCTGGGCAGCGGCGGCCCGGCGATCGTGCCGTGCAACTGGCTGCAGCATTTCGAAAATGTGATGGACCCGTTCCATGTGCCGATCCTCCACGGCAGCTTCAGCGGCAATCAGTTCGTCGCGCAGATGGCGCTGATGCCCGAGGTGGTGTTCGAGGAGACCGAGCGCGGCATCCAGAGCATTCAGGCGCGCGATCTGGGCGAGGGGCAATTGCACCGCCGCATCACCGAAGCAGTGCTGCCGACGGTGCGCGCGGTGGCCAATCCGCGCGCGGAGAGTGTCGGGTCATGCTCGCTGCTCGGCTGGGTGTTGCCGATCGACGATACCAGTTTCCGCATCTATTCCGCCGGGCGCGTCACCGAACGCGGCGCGCTCGCGCGCATCCGCTCGCATTTCAACGGCAAGCTGTGGCACGAACTGACCGAAGAGGAGCATCGCGAACTCCCCGGCGATTATGAGGCGCAGGTCGGGCAGGGCGCGATCACCGCGCATTCGGAGGAGCATCTCGTCACCTCCGACAAGGGGATCGGGATGCTGCGCCGGCTCTATCGCCGGCAGGTCGAGCGCGTCGCGGCGGGGGGCGATCCGATCGGCACCCGCTTCGGCGATGCCGACCCGCTCGTCCGGCTCTCGGCCGGCACCGCGATCGTCGCGGCGGACCGCGCGGCGTGACCGCGATGCCCGAAACGCGGGCTGACTATCGCTACGGCTGGTACACCGCCGCCGTCCTGATGGTCGCTTACACCTTCTCGTTCCTCGACCGGCAGATCCTCAATCTGATGGTCGGGCCGATCAAGGCGGACCTGCACCTCACCGATACGCAATTCGCCTTGCTCACCGGGGGCGCGTTCGGGCTGTTCTACACCGCAATGGGGCTGCCGATCGCGTGGCTCGCCGATCGCTATCCGCGCACGCGGATCATCGCCGGCGGCGTCGCCTTGTGGAGCCTCGCCACCTCCTTGTGCGCATTCACGCGGACCTTTCCGCAATTGTTCGCGGCGCGGATCGGCGTCGGGGTGGGGGAGGCGGCGCTGTCGCCCTCGGCCTATTCCCTGCTCAACGACAGTTTCGATCGCGAGCGGCTGCCGCGCGCGATGAGCCTCTATTCGGTCGGCATCTATATCGGCGCCGGGCTGGCGCTGATCCTCGGCGGGTCGGTGGTGGCGGCGGTGGCGCAGACCCCGCAGGTGACGGTGCCGCTGCTCGGCACGATCCGCTCGTGGCATGCGGTGTTTCTGGTGATCGGCCCGCCGGGGCTGCTCGTCGCTTTATGGGTTTCGACCCTGCGCGAGCCGCGGCGCCGCGGCGATGCCAAGGGCGCGGCCGCAAGTTTCTCGCTGGCGCGCATCTGGCGCTTTCTCGCGCGCTGGCCGGCGATGTCGATCGCCTTGTTCCTCGGATCGGCGATGCTCGCGATCATGAGCTATATGGACGCCTGGTATCCCGAGCTGTTCATCCGCACCTTCCACTGGAACGTCGCGCAGACCGGGCACGTCAACGGGCTCGCCTCGCTGACCGCCGGGCCGCTCGGGATGCTTTCGGCGGGGTGGCTTTCGAGCCGGATGATCGCGCGCGGGCAGGGCGATGCGTGCCTCCGGCTGGCGACCTATGCCGCCGCGGGAATGGGCGTCGCCGCGACGATCATGCCGCTGTTGCCGGTTGCCTGGGCGATGGCGGCGATGCTGTGGCCGATCAAGTTCCTCGGCGGGTTCGTCCCGGTGCTGATCCCCTCGGCCATCCAGATGATCGCGCCGAACAACATGCGCGCGCAGTTGAGCGCGGTGTTCGGGCTGACGGTGGGCATCCTCGCGGTGACCTTGGGGCCGGTGCTGCCGGCGCTGATCGGCGATTATGTGCTCCGTGACGAAGGCGCGCTGCATCTGTCGCTGGCGATCGCCGCGGCGATCGTCGGGCCGATCGCGACCTTGCTGCTGTGGGGCGGGCTGCGCCAGTTCCGCGCGTGTCTGGCGTCTTCTTCTCCCCTCCCTTGAACAAGCGAGCGGTCGGGGGTGGGTTGGCCTGCGGGGATACCGTTACGCGCGCCTCATACCCACCCACCCCCGGCCCTCCCTTCAAGAGGGAGGGGGGAGCAGAGGGAATTACCGGATCCAGGCCGTTTCAGGTTCCGTGCCATTGTTTCACTCCTCGCAACAAATCCACTAAGCGCGTTGCGCCGGAACGGGGCAAGGATAACATGTTATCTAAATCGGTGCCGAGTGAGTCCTGCGCGGCTATCCGGTTGGTTTTGGGAGGGGACAAGGTGGGTAAGATGAAAGTGAATGTTGCGATGGCCGCGCCCTCGGTGGTGATGGCGGCGATTCTCGGCGCGGTGCCGATGCAGGCGCTGGCGGCGCCCGCTGCCGAAGCCGATCAGGCGGCCGTCGCCTCGGCCGACAATGGCGGCATCCCCGATGTGATCGTCACCGCCAACAAGCGCGAGCAGAAGCTGCAGGATACGCCGACCAGCATCGGCGTGATCACCTCCGACGATCTGGTCAAGCGCCAGATCACCGATATCGAGCAGGTGACCCGCAACATCGCCGGGCTCAACGTGATCAACGCCGGCCCGGGGCAGAACACGCTGATGATCCGCGGCCTCGTCGGCGCGGGCGAATCCACCGTCGGCCTCTATTACGACAACATGCCGACCGCGGGCACCGGCGACAGCG
>NZ_MKRR01000135.1:113378-124427 GCF_001897045.1 Sphingomonas sp. 66-10 | reverse complement strand
ACCCGGCCAAGCTCAACGTGACCGAGGGCCGCATCGATCTCGACGGGTCGCTCGTCAACCACGGGCAGGCCGGTTATGCGGTGAAGGGCATGATCAACGTGCCGCTGGGGGACTCGGTCGCCTTCCGCATCGTCGGCTATGGCATCCACACCCCGGGGTTCATCGACAACACGTCCTACCGCAAGGATAATTTCAACAGCGCCGACACCTGGGGCTTCCGCTGGAACGGCACCTATCAGCTCGGGCCGAACACCACCGCGACGACCCAGCTCTATGTCCAGGATCTGAAATCCAACGGGCAGGGCTATGTCTGGTCGCGCCCGTCGGTGATCGGCGGCGTGGCGCTGCCGGGCGCGGGCGATCTGCAGTCCAGGACGCAGAGCCGCGAGCCTTATCATGACCGGTCGATCCTCGCCGGGCTGACGCTCGAACATCAGTTCGACAATATGACGCTGACCTTCACGCAATCCTATCAGCGTCGCCGCAACGAGAGCTTCACCGACCAGCAGGGGCTGCCGCTGTTCTTCGGCTTCCTGCAGAGCATCGGCGCATTCCCGCCGATCACCTTGCCCAAGGCGATCACCTTCCGCTCCGCGCAGGAGCTGACGATGTGGAATTCCGAACTGCGCCTCGCGACCAATTTCGACGGGCCGCTCAACTTCATCGTCGGGGGGATTTATCAGAACCGCACGACGAAGATTAACAACAGCTTCGTCGATGTCGATCTCACCACCGGGAATCCGATCTTCGCCAACCCCGTCTGGTATGAGCGCGCGGGCGATTTCAAGCTGACGCAATGGGCGGGCTTCGGCGAAGCGACGCTCAAACTGTCCGACAAATTCTCGATCCTCGGCGGTATCCGCGTGTTCCAGAACAAGCGGCACGACATCGCCACCTCGATCGTGCCGTTCCTGCGGCTCGGCACCGCGGGGGCGCCGGACGATGTGCGCAGCACCGAAAGCAAGGCGATCTACAAGTTCGAGGCCGATTATAAGCCGACGCGCGACATCATGCTCTACGCCTCGGCGTCGCAGGGCTATCGCGCCGGCGGCACGATCGTTCGCGTGATCCCCGAACTGCCGCCGTCCTATGGCCCGGATTACACCTGGAACTTCGAGGCCGGCGCGAAGACCGACTGGTTCAATCGCGCGCTCCAGTTCAATATCGCGCTCTATCGGGTCAATTGGTACAACACCCAGATCTCGGGCGATTTCTTCAACGGCACCTTCTCGGGCATCCTCAATTGCTCGGGTCTGTGCGCGCGGTCGCAGGGGGTCGAGTTCGACCTGACCGCGCGCCCGGTGCGCGGGCTGGAGCTGACCGCGAGCGGCACGGTGTTCAAGGCCAAGTGGCTGAAGGACCAGCCGGCGATCTCGGGCTCGCCGGTGGCGGGGACGCAATTCGCCAATACCCCGACCTTCACGCTCAACGGCTCGGCGGCGTATACCGTCAACCTGAGCGGCGACAATTCGGTCGAGCTGCGCGTCGATGCCCAGCATCGCGGCAAATATGCCTATATGGACTATCGCCCGCAGTTTAACCTGATGGCGCCGCAGGCGTTCACCCTGGTCAATGCCGCGATCACGCTGGCGCATCAGGACAAGTGGAATGCCGGGGTCTATGTCCGCAACCTGCTCGACAAGCGGGCGAACATCAACTCGATCGCCGACACGGTGACCCCGTACCAGACGCTGGTCGCCCAGCCGCGCACCGTGGGTGTGCAACTCGGCTACAAGTTCTGACAAAGGCCCCGCCGGGAAACCGGCGGGGAATCTGTCCCCCCCCAGCACAGGCTGGGGTCTCAGGCCGCAGGCGCTCGCGCTTGCGGCCTTCGTGCCGTCACCACTCCGTCATCCCAGCGCAAGCTGTGATTTCAGGCAGCAGGGGCGGCGCCTGCGGCACAAGACCCCAGCTTACGCTGGGGTGACGTGAGCTGTTGGGATGACGTTAGCCGGTCGGAAACTGGAACCGCGAATTGAGCCGCTGCGAGCACAAGGCGCAACAGCGCAGCAGCGCCTCGATCAGCGGCCGCGGCGGGCCGCGCTCGCCGAGTTCGGAACTGGGGATCATCACCGTGACGACTGCGCGCAATTCCTCGTCCTGATCGAACACCGGCGCGGCCACCGCGCCGTGGCCGAGGTTGAACTTGTCGCGCGTCCAGCAGACGTAATGCCGCTGGATATCGGCGATCTGCGTCATGAATTCGGCGCGATCGGCGATGCGGAAATCGGTTTCGCGCTCGCACAGATGGCCGAGCAGTTTCTCGCGCCGCTCGCGTGACTGGAAGGCGAAGGCGATCCGCGCCGAGGGCGAATGCGGCAGGCTAAGCACCAGCCCGGGCTTGACGTCGATATGGATCGCCTGCGGCGCGGGGATCGATCGCACCACCACCGCGTCGCCGCCGGCATCGGTGCACAGCAAGACGGTCAGCCCGACCTCGCGCCCCAAGGCGACGAGATAATCGTCGAGCATCGCCACCAGGTCGAGCCGCGCCGCGGCGATATGCCCCCAGCGCACCAGCCGCCAGCCGAGCTCATAGCCGCGGCTGCCTTGCCGCCCGACCAGCCCCAATTGTTCGAGATTGGCGAGATGCCGCGAGGCGCGCGACTTGGTGATGCCGAGCATCGTCGCGACATCCTGCACCCCGACCTTGCTGCCGCGCTCGGCGAGGAAATCGATGATCGCGGTCGCCGTGGCCACCGCCTCGATCTTGCCCAGCCCGGCGGTCGGCGCCTGCCGGCGCGGGTCGCGATCGCGGGTTTCGGACTCGAGTTGTTGCGACATACGCAACAAATAGACCTCGTTGTTGCGGATGTCGATACCGGGCGATAGCGCGGCGACAGGGATTTTCGACCGCTGGGAGAGGAGGAAAATGGCTAGTCCGGCACAGAATGAGCGATTGACCCGCGTCGGCCCGGGAACGCCGATGGGCGAATTGCTGCGCCGCTACTGGCATCCTTTCGCGGCGACCGCAGAGATCGACGAGCTTGGGATCAAGCCGGTGAAATTGCTGGGCGAATCGCTCGTCGCTTTCCGCGCCGGCGACGGCAGCTACGGGTTGATCGACCGGCAATGCCCGCATCGCCGCGCCGACATGCTGTTCGGCATCATCGAGGAAGACGGGCTGCGCTGCAGCTATCACGGCTGGTGCTTCGCTACCGACGGCAAATGCCTCGAACAGCCGTTCGAGGATATCGCCAACCCCAAGGCGCGCTTTCGCGACAAGATCCGCACCAAGGCGTATCGGGTCGAGGAAAAGGCGGGGATGCTATGGGCCTATATGGGCCCCGATCCCGCGCCGCTGGTGCCCAATTGGGAACCCTTCACCTGGGACAATGGCTTCCGCCAGGTCGTCTATGCCGATGTGCCGTGCAACTGGTTCCAATGCCAGGAGAACAGCCTCGATCCGGTGCATTTCGAATGGATGCACCGCAACTGGACCTCGCGGCTGGCCGGCGACGGCAGCTACGGCCCGAAGCATCTCGAGCTGAAGTTCGACGAATTCGAGTTCGGGCACATCTATCGCCGCGTCCGCGAGGATACCGACAAGGACAGCCAGCATTGGACGGTCGGCTCGACCGCTCTGTGGCCCAACGCCTTCTTCCTCGGCGACCATATCGAATGGCGCATCCCGGTGGATGACGAGAACACGCTGAGCATCACCTGGATGTTCCACCGCGTGCCGGTCGGGCAGGAGCCCTATGTCCAGCAGCGCGTGCCCTATTGGAAGGGGCCGGTGAAGGATGCCGAGGACAATTGGATCACCAGCCATGTGCTCAACCAGGATATCGTCGCCTGGGCCGGGCAGGGCGTCATCGCCGATCGCACCGAGGAGCATCTCGGGCAGAGCGATCTCGGCATCGTCATGCTGCGGCGCTCGTTCGACGAGAATATGAAGGCGGTGGCCGAGGGGCGCGACCCCAAGGGGCTGATCCGCGACGCCGAGCGCAACAAATGCGTCGAACTGCCGATCAAGCATCGCGAGATCTTCACCACCTCGATGACGCTCGAGGAGAGCTGGGCGCTGGGGAAGAAGCTCGCCTACCGCTTCAACCAGCCGCACTACCCGCATCAGGTGGGGCAGCCCGAAGCCGTCAAACGCGAATTCCAGGTGGCGATGGGGATGATCCCCGCCGACGCCGAACACACCATCTGACCGCTCCCCCAAACGGGCGCTCGCAGCAAAGCAGGAGAGTGACATGAAGCTCGGTACGATCAGGATTAACGGCAAGCCGACGGTGATCGCGCGGGTTGCGGACGACAAAGCGGTCGCGCTCGATTTCGCGTGGATGGAGGATCTGATCGAGGCCGGCAATGCTGGGCTCGACAGCGCTGCCGCCGCGATCGAGGCGGCGGTCGCCGGGCGCTTGCCGGTGATCGATCTCGCCAACGCCGATTGGATGGCGCCCAACCCGCGCCCGTCGAAGATCCTCGGCTGCGCGGTCAACAACAACAATCTCAACCAATATGCGGTCAAGCCGATGACCGCGCCGATGTTCTTCACCAAGGGGCGCTCGGCGCTGACCGGCCACAACAAGTCGATCGAGCTACTCAAGGATCACGGCCAGTCGATCCCCGAGCCCGAACCCGTCATCGTGTTCGGCAAGACCGCGAAGAACGTCGCCCCGGAAAACGCCCTCGATTACGTCTTCGGCTATACGCTGACCAATGACGTCACCGCGAGCGGCGTGAAATTCTCGCAGGATTCGATCGCGCTGAAGCAGCGCCCCGAAGTGATCAAGCCGCACCATCTGGCGTGGCGCCCGAAGTTCGAGGGCGGCGAGGACACCTATTTGCTGTTCATCTATCACAGCAAGTCGAAGGGCGCGGATACCTTTGCGGCGATGGGCCCGTGGCTCACCACCAAGGACGAGATCCCCAACCCGAACGCGCTGCGCGTCCGCGGCTATATCGACGGCGAATGCTATGCCGACGACAGCACCGCGAACTATTTCTTTCCGGTCGAGCGGGTGATTTCGGAAGCCAGCAAGTGGTTCACGATGGAAGTGGGCGACTGCCTCCACACCGGCACCGCCTCCAAGGGCACCGAGAAGCATCCGCGCGGCAATATCGGCACCTACCTCAATCTCTATGACGGCAAGCTGACCGATGTGGAGATCGACGGGCTGGGCCGGCTGTCCAACCGTATTTCGGTCGGTTCCTGATCACCACCGGTAACACCTCTGCCGTCATGCCGGACTTGATCCGGCATCCAGGGCAACGAGCGATGATGTTTGTGGCTCTGGATGCCGGGTCGAGCCTGGCATGACGGTGGTAAAGGTCTGCGTGTAGAGGATTTATGGCCAAGATAGTGCTCGGGATCGGCTGCGCGCATACGCCGCAGCTTCATACGATGGCGGAGGACTGGGATCTCCGCGGCGACCGCGATCGCAAGGACGGCGTGCCCTTGTGGTTCCATGGGCGTAAGCTGCCCTATGCCGAGCTGGCGGCGCAGCGCGCGGGCGAGAATATCGGCGATCGGCTCGCGCTCGAAACGCGGCGAGCCGCGCTCGAAGCGTCGTTCGCGGCGATGGACCGGCTCCACGACATGTTCCGCGCGGTCGATCCCGATGTGGTGGTGATGATCGGCAACGATCAGCACGAATTCTTCTCGGAGATCGTGCCCTCGTTCGCGGTGATCGCGACCGACGAACTGCCCAATTTGCCGCGCACGGCTGAGCAGAATGCGCGGCTGCCGATCGGGATCGAACTTTCCGACCACGGCCATCTCCCCGACGAACGGGTCGCCTTCCCGGGCGATCGCGCGTTCGGCCAGCATATCGCGCGGCATCTGGTACGCGAGAGCGGGTTCGACGTGACTTTGTGCCACGAGAAGCCGACCGTGGTGAACGAAAAGTCGCTGATGTACGGCCTGCCGCACGCTTACGGCTTCCTCTACAAGAACGTGCTGCGCGATCTGGTGAAGCCCAACGTCCCGGTCGACGTGAATTGCTGGTATTATGACAACAGCCCGTCCGCCGCGCGCTGCTATGCCTTTGGCGGGGCGGTCGCCCGCGCGATCGAGGCGTGGGACAGCGATGCGCGCGTCGCGGTGCTTACCACCGGCGGGCTGACGCATTTCGTGGTCGACCCCGAATGGGATCGCAAATTCCTCAATGCGCTCGCCAGCGACGACGAGGCGACGCTCTCCGCGATTCCGCAGAACGAGCTGATGGCCGGCACCTCCGAGTGCAAGAGCTGGATCGCGACCTCCGCGGCGATGCGCCACGCCGGGCTCAAGATGACCGAAATCGACTATCAGACGCTCTACCGCACCGAGGGCGGCACCGGATCGTCGTGCGCATTCGTGGCGTGGCAGTGATGGCGACCGATACGCAGGTCATCATCAGCGGCGCCGGCCCGGTCGGGCTGGTCGTCGCGCTCGATCTCGCGCGACGCGGGGTGCGCTCGACGATCGTCGAGACGCGGCAGGCGGGCGAGCCGCCGAGCGTGAAGTGCAATCATGTCGCGGCGCGCACGATGGAGGCGTTCCGCCGGCTCGGTTTCGCCGACGTGGTGCGCGATTCCGGGCTGCCAGCGGATTATCCCAACGATTGCGTCTATCGCACCAGCGTGACGCGGGGGCATGAAATCACCCGCATCGCGATCCCCGCGCGTGCGGAGCGCTGGACCGACTTCGCCGGGCCCGATACCTGGTGGCCGACCCCGGAGCCGCCGCACCGGATCAACCAGATCTATCTCGAACCGTTGATCTTCGCGCAGGCCGCGGCGCATCCGCTGATCACGATCCGCAACCGGACCGAATTGATCGAGGCGACGCAGGACGATGCCGGGGTGACCGTCAACGTGCGCGATCTGCCGAGCGGGGCGACCGAGACGCTGACCGCATTGTATCTGGTCGGCTGCGACGGCGGACGGTCGCGCGTGCGCTCGATCATCGGCGCGAAACTGTCGGGCGATGCGGTCGTCCAGCGCGTGCAATCGACCTATATCCGCGCGCCCAGGCTGCTCGAGATGATGCAGGGGCGCCCCGGCTGGATGAACCTGTCGCTCAACCCGCGCCGCTCGGGCAATACCGTGGCGATCGACGGGCGCGAGACCTGGCTGATCCACAATTACCTCTACGAGCATGAGGAGGATTTCGACGCGATCGATCGCGATGCGTCGATCCGCACGATCCTCGGCGTCGGGGACGATTTCAATTATGAGGTGATCAGCAAGGAGGACTGGATCGGCCGCCGGCTGGTGGCGGACAAGTTCCGCGATCGCCGTATCTTCATCTGCGGCGACAGCGCACATCTGTGGGTGCCTTATGCCGGCTTCGGGATGAACGCCGGGATCGCCGACGCGATGAACCTGACGTGGCTGCTCGCGGCGACGGTCAACGGCTGGGGCGGGGCGCATCTGCTCGACGCTTATGAAGCCGAGCGGCTGCCGATCACCGAGCAGGTGTCGCATTTCGCGATGAACCACGCGCTGAGCGCGATCGCGCATCGTCGCGCGGTGCCCGAGGCGGTCGAGCATGACGGCGCCGAGGGCGAAGCCGCGCGGGCGGCGCTGGGCGCGCAGGTCTATGCGCTCAACGTCCAGCAATATTGCTGCGGCGGGCTGAACTTCGGGTACTTTTACCCGGATTCGCCCATTATCGCCTACGACGGCGAGCAGCAGCCGGGCTATTCGATGGCCGGCTTCGAGCAATCGACCGTGCCGGGGTGCCGCACCCCGCATTTCTGGCGCCGCAACGGCAATTCCGCTTACGACGACTTCGGGGCGGACTATACCTTGCTGCGGTTCGATTCGACGATCGACGTGGCGCCGCTGGAGCAGGCGGCGGCCGCGGCCGGGATGCCGCTCAAGCTGCTCGATATCGCGCCGGACGAGCGTACCGCGGTCTATCGTCATGCCTTGCTGGTGTCGCGGCCCGACCTGCATGTCGGCTGGCGCGGCGATGCGCTGCCGGGCGATGTCGTCGGGCTGGTCGATCAATTGCGCGGGGCGCGCGGCTGAGAGTGTCGCGACCACCTTTCCCCGTTCGGCCTGAGCTTGTCGAAGGGCTGCCCTTCTTCATCGGAAGAAAGTGCAGGGCTTCGACACGCTCAGCCCGAACGGGGTTTATGTTTTCCGTTCCAGGGAGCGAGCGATGAAGCTGGTGACTTTCCGCAATCATGAGGGGCAAGCGCGCCCCGGCGTGCTGGTCGGCGACGATCGCGTGTTCGATATCGCCGCGGCGACCGCGCGCGACGGCGGTGAAATGCTGGGCGACATGCTCGCGGTAATTACCGCCGGTCGCGCCGGGCTGGCGCGGATCGCGGCGGCGCTCGCCGATGCGGGCGACACGATCGCGCTTGGCGAGGTGACCTTGCTCGCCCCGCTGCCGCGCCCGACGCAGATCCGCGATTGCGGCAATTACGAGAAGCATGTGCGTCAGGCGATCGCCGCCGCGATGCAGCTTCGCGCCAGCGCCACCCCCGATCCCGCTGCGACGCTGGAGAAGTTCCGCGCCGCCGGCGCGTTCGAGATTCCGCCGGTGTGGTACGAGCAGCCGCTCTATTACAAGGGCAATCCGATGAGCGTCGTCGGCCCCGAGGCGGAGGTGATCCGCCCCCGCGCGGCGAAGCTGATGGATTACGAGCTGGAGCTCGGCGTGGTGATCGGCGGCCCCGCGCGCGACCTCACCCCGGAAAATGCGCTCGACGCGGTGTTCGGCTATACGATCTTCAACGATTTTTCGGCGCGGGATATCCAGTCGCGTGAGACACAGTTCCGCTTCGGCCCGGCCAAGGGCAAGGATTTCGATACCGGCAATGTAATCGGCCCGTGCATCGTCACCGCCGACGAGATCGCCGACCCAGAGGCGCTGACGATGATCGCGCGCGTCAACGGGGTGGAGAAGGTGCGCACCTCGTCGGGCGGCGGGCAGCATTCGATCGCGGCGACGATCGCCTATATCTCGCGCGACGAAACGCTGCATCCCGGCGACCTGATCGGGCTGGGCACCGTCGGCGACGGCTGCGGCTATGAAAGCCTGACCTTCCTCGACGACGGCGATGTCGTCGAACTCGAGGTGGAAGGGATCGGGGTGCTGCGCAACCGACTGGTTGGGCAGGGAGGCTGACGTTTTGCCGCGCGGATCGGTTTATGCGATGCACGTCGCCGATGTCTGACGACGAAATCTCTGGCCTGCCGCCGTATCGGCAGTCGATCGCCGGTCTGTTGCTCGCCGCGCGCGAGGCGACGATGGCGCCCATCCGCCCCAAATTGCGCGCCGCTGACGTCACCGAGCAGCAATGGCGCGTGCTGCGCGTGCTGAGCGACGAGGGGCGGCTTGATATCGCGGCGCTCGCGGCGAGCGCGATGCTCCACGGGCCGAGCGTGACGCGGATCCTCAAGGAGCTCGGCGAGCGCGGGCTGATCGCGCGCGATGTCGATCCGCAGGACAAGCGCCGCTCGATCATCGCGATCAGCGACGCCGGGCGTGCGCTGGTCAACCGCACCGCCGAGCATACCCGCGTGCTGGTGCAGAATTACCGCAAGGCATTCGGCGAAGAGCGGCTGGAGCGGCTGATGGCCGAACTCGCCGCGTTCCGCGACGCGCTCGGCGGGTTCGCGCCGGACGAGCCCGCGCGCGGGCGGGATTGAGGGAAGCGCTTTCCTCTTAACCGTCATTCCCGCGGAGGCGGGAATCCATTCGCGCAGGCCGGGGCAAGAGTCGTGAGGCCAGCCAGAATGGATTCCCGCCTTCGCGGGAATGACGGATGAGGTGAAGCGCGCTCAACCTCCTCGGAAATGCCGATACCGTTTGCACAGATAACATGTTATCTATATCGTATAACGAGACGAAGTTGCGTATATCGTGCCGCGCTTGCTGCGTCGGTACGGGGCGATGAGGCAGGAGTGGGCGGATGGCAGGCATGGCGATCGGGCGCGCGGGCGCGGGCGGGAGCGCTGCCGACGATAGCGCCTATCCGCGTGGCTCCCGGCCGTGGCTGCTGCTCTCCTATCTGACCCTGTTGTTCGTCCTCTCGTTCATCGATCGCAACATGATGCGATCGATGGTCGATCCGATCCGCGCCTCGCTCGGGATCAGCGACGTCCAGATCGCGTTGCTCGAAGGCGCCGCCTTCGCAACGCTCTACAGCCTCGCGATCATCCCGATGGGGTTCGCCGCCGATCGCTTCAACCGCCGTACCGTGCTCGGCGCGGCGGTGGTCGGCTGGTCGGGGATGACGATGCTCTCCGGCTTCGCCTCCTCCTATCGCATGTTGTTCGTCAGCCGCATGGGGCTGGGGGTGGGCGAGGCGGCGCTGCAGCCGTGCGCGATGTCGATGATCCGCGACAGCTTCCCGCCGCAGCGCCGCGCCTGGCCGCTCGCGGTTTACACCACCGCGCCTTTGGTCGGATCGGCGCTGGCGCTGGTGATCGGCGGCGCGCTCTACGGCTTCGCCAAATCGGGCGGGACGCACGGGATTCCGATCCTCGGCAGCATCGAGCCGTGGCAGTTCGCGATGGTCGTGCCGGGGCTGATCGGGCTGTGCCTCGGCCTCGCGATCTTCCTGTTCCGCGAGCCGCGCCGGGTGGATGTCGATACCGACGCCTCGGAAAACGCGGGCTTCAAGGAGTCGCTGCGCCATATGCGCGGCCATGCCGGGCTCTATGTCCTGCTGTTCAGCGCGATGATCCTGTGGTCGCTCGCCAATACCGGGTGGAGCGCGTGGCTCGCCCCGGCGATCGAGCGCCAGCATGGCCTGCCGCCCGAGGTGGTCGGGCCGACCGCGGGGACGATCGCGCTGATCTGCTCGGCGATCGGCGCGCTCGGCGCGGGCTTCGTGATCGACCGCCGCGCGCTCGCCGGCGACCGCGACGCGATCCTCAAGATCTCGATCGCGCTGCAGGTGCTGCAGATCGTGCCGGTGGTCGGGATGTTCCTCGCGCAGGGGACGACGGGGGTGTGGATCTGCCTCGCGCTCGCCAATCTGCTGATCGGATCGATGCCGGTCGCGGCGTTCGCGATCCTCACCGAGATCACGCCGGGCAACCACATCGGCAAGATCGTCGCCTTGTTCAATCTCGCGCAGAATTTCCTCGGCC
>NZ_MKRR01000135.1:97335-113366 GCF_001897045.1 Sphingomonas sp. 66-10 | reverse complement strand
GGATCGTCTGGGCGATCGTCGCTTGCTATCCGGTGATCATGGCAGTGTCGCTGGGGCTCAGCGTGATGCTGATGCGCGCGCGGCGGCGGTTTCTGGCGGGGCAGGCGGGGTGAAACGTTCTGGCTCCCCTCCCTTCACAAGGGAGGGGAGTTAAGAGACAAAGAAAAGGCCCGATCCGGCATCCCGGATCGGGCCTTTTCGTTCGCTGGGGTGCGCGATCAGGCGGGCTCGCCGAGCGGGTTCGGCGGCACCGGCACCGGCGAGGGCACGAACGGGTGGATCAGCGCCCACGGGCTCGGCATCTCGCCCACCTTCACCGCAATCAGCGCCGGGCCGCCGCGCTGCTTGGCGTCGCGCAGCGCCTCGGCGAGACCCTCGGGGGAGTCGGTCACCACCGTCGGCAGGCCGTAAGCCTGGCCGAGCAGCGCAAAGTCCGGGCTTGCGACATCGGTGCCGAATTCCGCGCCGAACACGCGGCGCTGGATGCGCTGGACGTTGCCGAACTTGCCGTCGACGAACACCACCACCGAGAGGTTGAACTGGTCGCGCGCCAAGGTCGCCAACTCCTGCATCCCCCAGCTGAACCCGCCGTCGCCGTTGAGCGAGACGGTGCGGCGGTCGGGGTTGCCGTGCGCTGCGCCGAGCGCGGTGTTGAAGCCGTAGCCCAGCGTCCCCTGATAGCCCGGGGTGATGAAGCGGTGCGGCCCGTAAACCGGGAAGGCGATGTTCGAATAATAGCCGACCTGGGTCAGCTCGCTGACGAGGATATCGTCATCGGCCATCGTCCCGCGCAGCGCCTGGACATAATCGTGCTGCGGGCGGATCGCCTCGATCTGCTGTGCGCACCATTGCTTGACCTTGGCGATACGGTCGGTCGCCGCCGGCGCCTCGCCCGTGCCGATCGCCGCGAGCAGCGCGCGCGCGCCTTCCTGCACATCGCCCTCGAGCACGATCCCCGCGGCGCGCGGCGCGCCCATATGGTTGGGATCGGTATTGAGATAGATATAGGTCACGCCGTCGCGCTTGTCGGTCGGCGTGGCGGTGCCGTCGAGGAAGCGGCTGCCCGCGACCAGCACGACATCGGCGTGCGGCAGCACCGCGCGCCCGCCGAGCCCGATCAGCGCGAGCGGGTGGCGATCGTCGATCAAGCCGCGGCCCGCCTCGGTCATCACCACCGGCGCCTGCAGCCGCTCGGCGAGCGCCTGGATCTCGGCGGTCGCCTGGCTCGCCACCGCGCCGCCGCCGGCGCAGATCACCGGATGCCGCGCCTTGGTGAGCGCCTCGGCCGCCTGCGCGATCGCCTCGGCGGCGGGTGCCTGCCGCACCCGCTCGGCGCGCGGCAGCAAGGTCACCACCCCGGCCGACTGGAGCACATCGGGCGGCACTTCGAGCGCGACCGGGCGCGGGGTGCCGCTGCGCAGCTGCACGAACGCTTCATGCACCAGCCCGGGGATGTCGGCCGGGGTCTTGGCGATGCCGTGCCACTTGGTCATCGCCTTGAGCACCCCGCTCTGGTCGGGGATTTCGTGGAGCATGCCGTGGTGCGCGCCGATCGTGTCGCTCGGGATCTGCCCGACGATGAACAGCACCGGCGCGTTGCACGCATAAGCGGTGGCGATGCCGGAAAGCGCGTTGAGCATCCCCGGCCCCGGCACGACCATGCACACCGCCTCGCGGCCGGTGGTGCGGGCATAGCCGTCCGCCATATAGGAAGTCGCCTGTTCGTGGCGCGGGACGATCAGCCGAAGCTCGTTCGAGCGCTGGCGGATCGCGTCCACCGCCCAGTCGAGCTGGATGCCGGGGATCGCGAAAATGTCCTTCGCGCCCTCGACGATCAACTGTGCAACCAACGCCTGCCCACCGGTCATCTCGCCGGGCTTGGCGGCTTCAATCGTTCCACTCATGCGAATATGCCTCCATTCGCTTAACATGTTATGTTTATGGGGTGACGTTGGCAAGAAGATTCTGTTGCGTTTAGCGAGACATTGTTACGAGATTTGATGCGTGTGGCGACGTCTGACCAGCGATGGTGCGAAGGTTAAACGGTATTGAGATGGCGCGCCCGGCAGGATTCGAACCTGCGACCCCAAGCTTAGAAGGCTCGTGCTCTATCCAACTGAGCTACGGGCGCGTGCGGATGCGCCTAGCGCGGATTGCGGGCCAGCGAAACTGGTTGCATCATGTCGTTATGAACGGGGGCGAAAACGAACCGCTGCGGGCGGTGGACGCGCAGGCGGTGAGCGGCGGGCATTTCCGCTATTTCGATTTCGTGATGGCGGCGTTCGTCACGATCCTGCTGCTGTCGAACGTGATCGGCGCGGGCAAGCGCGCGGTGATCGATCTGCCGTGGATCGGGCCGTGGCCGTTCGGCGCAGGCATCCTGTTCTTTCCGGTGAGCTATGTGCTCGGCGACGTGCTGACCGAGGTCTATGGCTATGCCCGCGCGCGGCGCTGCATCTGGGCCGGGTTCGGCGCGATGCTGTTCATGGTCTTCATGTCGTGGGTGGTGGTGAAATTGCCCCCCGATGTCGGCTGGACCGGGCAGGCCGCCTATGAGAGCGTGTTCGGGCAGGTGCCGCGGATCGTCGCCGCGTCGATCTGCGCCTTCTGGGCGGGAGAATTCGCCAACAGCTTCGTCCTCGCCAAGATGAAGATCTGGACCGAGGGCAAGCACCTCTGGACCCGCACGATCGGCAGCACGGTGGTGGGGCAGGGGGTCGACAGCCTGATCTTCTACCCGCTCGCCTTCTTCGGCGCGCCCGACTGGCCGGTGCAGGCGATGCTGATGGTGATGTTGAGCCAGTTCGTGCTCAAGGTATCGTGGGAGGTGCTGCTGACCCCGTTCACTTATGCGGTGGTCGGCTTCCTCAAGCGACGCGAGGGGGTCGATGTGTTCGACCGCCATACCGATTTCACGCCGTTCCGGGCGAAGGTTTGAACTTTAGCCTCGATCCGTTCGGGCTGAGCTTGTCGAAGCCCTGCACTTTCTTCCGATGAAGAAGGGCAGCCCTTCGACAAGCTGAGGGCGAACGGTTGAGAGGGCAGCCTGAAAAACGGGCCGGGTCGTCCCCGGCCCGCATCCGTTCAGTCGATCAGTTCGAGCGCGACCGCGGTCGCTTCGCCGCCGCCGATGCACAGCGAGGCGACGCCCTTCTTGCCGCCGCGGTTCTGCAGCGCCGCGATCAGCGTGGCGATGATCCGCGCGCCCGAGGCGCCGATCGGGTGGCCCAGCGCGGTCGCGCCGCCGTTGACGTTGACCTTGGCGTGATCGATCCCGAGATCGTGCATCGCGATCATCGAGACGCAGGCGAACGCCTCGTTGACCTCGAACAGATCGACCTCGCTCGCCTTCCACCCGGCCTTTGCCAGCGCCTTTTCGATCGCATTGACCGGGGCGGTGGTGAAGCGCGCGGGGGCGTGGGCATGTGCCGCGGTGGCGATGATCCGCGCGACGGGCTTCAATCCCTTAGCCGCGGCGACGCTCTCGCGCGTCATCACCAGCGCGGCGGCGCCGTCGGAGATCGACGAGGCGTTGGCGGCGGTGATCGTGCCGTCCTTGACGAAGGCGGGCTTGAGGGTGGGGATCTTGCTCGCGTCGCCCTTCAGCGGCTGCTCGTCCTTGTCGATCGTCTCGACGCCCTTGCGCCCCTTCACCTCGACCGCGACGATCTCGCGATCGAACGCACCGCTCTGCTGCGCGGCCTGCGCGCGGGTGAGCGAGGCGATCGCATAATCGTCCTGCGCGGCGCGGGTGAACTGATATTCGCCCGCGGTCTCCTCGGCGAACACGCCCATCGCCTTGCCCGGCTCATAGGCATCTTCGAGCCCGTCGAGGAACATATGGTCCATCACGCGATCGTGGCCGAGCCGTGCGCCCGAACGATGCTTCTGGAGCAGGTAGGGTGCGTTGGTCATGCTCTCCATCCCGCCGGCGATGATCACGTCGACGCTGCCGGCGGCGAGCGCCTCGGCGCCCATGATCGCGGCCTGCATCCCCGAACCGCACATCTTGTTGACCATGGTCGCCTCGACCGACTGCGGCAGCCCGGCCTTGAGCGCCGCCTGGCGCGCCGGCGCCTGGCCGAGACCGGCGGGGAGCACGCAGCCCATATAGATGCGCTCGACATCGCCGCCGGCGACCCCGGCGCGCTCGACCGCCGCCTTCACCGCGGTCGCGCCGAGCTCGGTCGCGCTGGCGCCGGCGAGGCTGCCCTGGAACGACCCCATCGGGGTGCGGGCGTAGGAAAGAATCACGACGGGATCGGTAGCCATTGTGCTGCTCCTGGAGTTTGTCGGCGATCTAGGGGGCGAAGGCGGGGAGGGCAATGTTGCACCTGCTCAGTTTCTCTCGCGCTTCCTTGTTCAACGGAGGGGAGAAAGGCAGTACGGCAAGCCGATGATATGGTCGCTGCTGCTCGCCGTGCTGGGCGCGATCGTGGGGAGTTTCCTCGCGACGATCGTCGTGCGCTGGCCCGAGGGGCGGCGGGTGCGCGACGGGCGATCGGCGTGCGACGCATGCGGCGCGACGTTGCGCGCCACCGAGCTGGTGCCGCTGGCGAGCGCGATCGTCCAGCGCGGGCGGTGCCGGCGCTGCGACGCGCGGATCGATCCGCGGCATATCTGGATCGAGTTCGGCTGTACGCTGATCGGCGTGGCCGCGGGCTATGTCGCGCCCGGCCCGGTCGGCGCGGCGGGGGCAATGTTCGGCTGGCTATTGCTGACGCTGGCGGCGCTCGACATGGCGGCGCTGTGGCTGCCCGATGCGCTGACCGGGGCGCTGGCGCTGGCGGGGGTGGCGACGGGCGCATTGGGGGTGATCCCCGCGATCGAGGATCGGTTGATCGGCGGTGCGATAGGATTCGCCAGCTTGTGGGCGATCGCGCGCGGCTATCGGCTGATGCGCGGGCGCGACGGGCTGGGCGGGGGCGATCCGAAATTGTTCGGCGCGATCGGGCTGTGGCTGGGCTGGCGGCTGCTGCCCGGGGTGATGCTGCTCGCCGCGCTGGTCGGGCTCGGCGCGGTGCTGGCGGCGCGACTGACGGGGCGCGAGGTGGCCGCCGACGCCAAGCTTCCGTTCGGGGCGTTTCTGGCGATCGCGGCTTATCCGGCGTGGCTGATGATGATAGGGCTGGGGGCATGATCGCGCTTTTCCTTGCGCTGGCGGCCGCGGCCGAGCGGCGCGCGCCGCCGCCACCCCCGCCGCCGGCGGCGATCGACGGGCTGCCGATCGCCGGGCTCGCGCCGCAGGCGCTGCCGGCGCGCGGCTGTTCGGCCTATCTGTTCAGCGCGGGGCAGACCCGCGCGCTCGCGGTCGTCGTGGCGAGCGATCCCGCCGCATTGCGGATCGCGCTCGACGGCAAGGTGGCGGATTATCCGCGCGTCGCGCAGCGCGGCACCGGCGATTACGGCTTTGCCAGCGTCACCGACTACCAATTGGGCGAGGTGACGCTGTCGCTCGACATGACGGTGGTGCGCCGCGCCGATGTGACCGACGGCGCGCTCGTCCCCAGCGCGACGCTGCGTATCGATCGCACGGGCAAGGACGGGATCGTGCTTCCGCTCGCCGGGCTGATCGGCTGCGCGAAAGAGGGCGCGTCGGGCTGAACCGCGGTCGCTCGCCCCCGTTCGACAAGTTCGGGGCGAACGGTTTATGCCTTGCACATCATGCCCGGATGACAGGGAGGCGAGGATGCACGAGCTATTGGCGGCGCAGCGCGACAGTTTCATGGCGGCGCTGCCCGAGCCGCTTGCGCTGCGCAAGGACCGGCTGAAGCGCGCGATCGCGATGGTGCGCGATTCGGCGACGCGGTTCTGCGACGCCCTGTCGGAGGATTTCGGCCATCGCAGCCCCGAGCAGACGATGGTCACCGATATCGCCGGGTCGATCGGTCCGCTCCAGCATGCGTTGAAACATGTCGACCGCTGGGCGCGGCGCGACCGGCGCGGGGTGCAATTCCCGCTCGGGCTGCTCGGCGCGCGGGCATGGGTGGAATATCAGCCCAAGGGCGTGGTCGGCGTGATCGCGCCGTGGAATTTCCCGGTCAATCTGGTGATGGCGCCGCTTGCCGGCATATTCGCCGCGGGCAATCGCGCGATGGTCAAGACCAGCGAATTCACCCCCGCCACCGCCGCCTTGTTCGAGGAGATCGTCGGCAAATATTTCGACCCGGCCGAACTCGTCTTCGTCTCGGGCGGGCCGGAGGTGGGCAAGGCCTTCGCCGAACTGCCGTTCGATCATCTGCTGTTCACCGGCGCGACCGGGATCGGGCGGCATATCCTCCACGCCGCGGCGGACAATCTCACCCCGGTGACGCTCGAACTGGGCGGCAAATCGCCGGTGATCGTCGGTGACAGCGCCGATCTGGCGCAGGTCGGGCAGCGCGTGGCGATGGGCAAGATGCTCAACGCCGGGCAGATCTGCCTCGCGCCGGATTATGTGCTGGTCCCCTCCGCGAAGGAGGAGGGGCTGGTCGACAACCTCAAGGCGGCGGCGAGCGCGATGTATCCGACGCTGCTCGGCAACCCCGATTATACCAGCGTGGTCAACGACCGGCATTATCAGCGGCTCAACGCCTGGATCGACGATGCCCGCGCGAAGGGTGCGCGGATCGAGGTGGTCAATCCGGCCGGCGAGGATTTCGCCGCGACCAATTCGCGCAAGATGCCGCTGCATATCGTCCGCGATGCGACCGACGACATGATCGTGATGCAGGAGGAGATTTTCGGGCCGGTCCTGCCGGTGCGCCGCTATGACGGGATCGACAATGCGATCGCCGAGGTCAACCGGCGCGATCGCCCGCTCGGCCTCTATTATTTCGGCCGCGACGAGGGCGAGCGCCGCCGCGTGCTCGATCGCACCATCTCGGGCGGGGTGACGCTGGACGACGTGGTGTTCCACGTCTCGATGGAGGATCTGCCGTTCGGCGGGGTCGGGCCGTCGGGAATGGGGGCGTATCACGGCCGCGACGGCTTCGTGACGTTCAGCCACGCCAAGAGCGTGTTCAAACAATCGCGACTCGATGTGGCGAAGCTCGCGGGGTTGAAGCCGCCTTATGGCGCCGCGACTCGGAAAACGGTGGCGCGGCAGATCGGGGGGTAATGCAAGAAGGGGCGCCTCCTTGCCGGGGCGCCCCTTTTTCCACGGTCAATGCGCGGAGGCGATTTCCTCTTTTACGCGCAATTTCTGCCTCTTGAGGTCCGTCAGCACAAAGGTGTCAGGCATCGGGCGATGCTCCTCCTCGGCGATACGCCGATCGAGCACCGCATGTTTGGCCTCAAGAGCCGAAAGATGCGCAGTCTGCATGGCGGGGAACCTCCTTGGTTGAGTTGAAGGGAGGAGGAGTAAATCACGCTGTGCGCGAAAAGTCGCCACCCAATTTGCGCCGCTTCGGCGGGATGCGGAGGCGCCCCGCCGTTACGTTCCCGACACGACAAATTCCGCCCGACAGGATCGTTCACTTCTGCTAGGGGCAAGGCCGGAGGACGCGGCGGGTGAACGACAGTGAAATCACGGCACGGCTGAGCGCGCTCAGGATCGAGCATCGCGATCTCGACTCGGCGATCGTCGCGCTGGGCAGCGCGAGCGTCGTCGACCAGCTCCAGCTCGCCCGGCTCAAGAAGCGCAAGCTCAGGCTGCGCGACGAGATCACGATGCTCGAGGACCAGCTGATCCCGGATATCATTGCTTAACATACGCGCTGTATCCGTTTGGGACGTTATCCACAGCCGGATGCAGGGGCGATGATGGCGCCGAATCGCAAATCCTGTCACCCAAGCGAGATGGGTGCGGCGCATTACGATTCGGCGGTCTACCGCCGGCTGGTCGATGGACTTTATACCGAGGCGATGCTGCTCGCCGATGAGGCGCGTGGCTATTTCGACGAAGGCGGACGGATCGAGCGCGAGGCGCTGCCGCCGGTGATGCGGGTCGGCTTTTCATGCGAATCGCTCAAGGTGACGACGCGGCTGATGCATGTCATCGCCTGGCTCCTGACCCAGCGCGCGGTGCAGCAGGGGGAACTGGCGGCGCGCGACGCGCTCGATCCCTCGCGCCGGCTGGGCGAGGCGCCGGTGACCGAGCCCGATGTGCTCAGCAACCTGCCCGAACAGGCGCGGCAGATGATCGCCTCCAGCATCGACCTTTATCGCCGCGTCGCGCGGCTCGATGCGGCGCAGGTGGGCGAGGTGCCGCAAGTCAGCCCGGCACGACGGATGCAGGACCGGCTGTCGCTGGTTTTCTGAGCGGCCCGAGGCCCGTTCGCCCTGAGCCTGGCAAATGGCTGCCTCCTCTTCATCGCGAAGAGAAGTGCAGGCTTCGACAAGCTCAGCCCGAACGGGGCTTGGTGTTCCGATCCCGGTAGAGCCTAACCCAACCCCAGCCGCGCGCGCGCCGCGCGATATTGCTGCTCCAGCCGGTCGACGCGATCGGCGACATGCTCGATGCGCTCGACCGCGCCGATCCCCTGGCCCGATCCCCAGATGTCGCGCCACGCCTTGGCCTTGGCGTTGTTGCCCTGGCCGAAATCCATCGTCTTGAAATCGCCCTCGGGCAGATTGTCCGGATCGAGCCCCGCCGCGGTGATCGACCCGCGCAGGTAATTGCCGTGTACCCCGGTGAACAGGTTCGAATAGACGATATCCGCCGCACGCCCCTCGACGATGCCCTGTTTGTAGCGTTCGTCGGCATTGGCCTCGACGGTGGCGATGAAGGGCGAGCCGATATAGGCGAAATCGGCCCCCATCGCCTGCGCCGCGAGCACCGCGTCGCCGGTCGCGATCGATCCGGACAGCGCGACCGGCCCGTCGAACCACTGGCGGATTTCCGCGACGATCGCGAAAGGCGAGAGCCGCCCGGCATGTCCGCCCGCGCCCGCCGCTACCGGAATCAGCCCGTCGGCGCCTTTCTCGATCGCCTTGCGCGCGAAGCGGTCGTCGATCACGTCGTGGAAGGTGATGCCGCCCCAATTGTGGACCGCCTGATTGAGCTCCTCGCGCGCGCCGAGCGAGGTGATCGTGATCGGCACCTGCCATTTCTCGCAGGTCGCAAGGTCCGCCTCGAGCCGGTCGTTCGAGCGGTGGACGATCTGATTGACCGCGAACGGCGCCGCCGGCCGATCGGGGTGCGCGCGATTGTGCGCCGCCAGTTCCTCGGTGATGCGGTGCAGCCATTCGTCGAGCAGCCCCTGCGGCCGCGCGTTGAGCGCAGGGAAGGAGCCGACGATCCCCGCCTTGCATTGCGCGATCACCAGATCGGGGCCGGAGATGATGAACAGCGGCGAGCCGATGACCGGCAACCGCAGGCGGGAAAGAAGCGCTGGCGTCGTCATAACCGAGGTTATGTCAACGCCGTTATCATCTGTCCACTGGCCGCCTCGCGTTTATTGCGGATCGATCCGCTTGAGATCGGTCATTACCTCTCGCGACCGCCCGACATAGCCCTGCGCGGAAAGCTTGAGGAAGGCGATCGTCTGGTCGTCGAGCTGGCGCACGGCCTTGGCCGGGGAGCCGACGATCAGGCTGCCGGGGGCGAAGGTTTTGCCCTCGGTGACCAGCGCGCCGGCGCCGACGATGCAATCCTCGGGGATCACCGCATTGTTGAGGATGATCGCACCCATCCCGATCAATGCGCGGTTGCCGACGGTGCAGCCGTGAAGGATCGCGTGGTGGCCGATCGTGCAATCCTCGCCGATCGTGGTCGGAGCGCCGGGGTCGGAGTGGACCATCGCGCCGTCCTGCACATTGCTGCGTGCGCCGACCGCGATCGTCGTGTTGTCCGCGCGGATCACCGCGCCGAACCACACGCTGGTTTCCGCCGCGAGTACGACATCGCCGATCACGTCGGCGCTGGGGGCGACCCAGGCGGAGGCGTCGGCGGTCGGCCGTTTTCCGCGGAATTCGTAGAGCGCCATGAACCTTCCTCCTGCTTTTTTCGTGCCACGGTGGGACAGCCGCGCGTTAACGCTCTTTAGGCATGGCCCAAATCGTAAATGAGGCGTTAACTCACCGCTATGAAACGCCCGCTCGTCACCACCAACGAGGCTGCCCGGCATCCGATGCGCCGCTCGCTGCCGCCCGTCGCGATCGCCGCTCCGGCGGCGCGCAGCGAAGACAATGACCTCAAGCTGTTCGTGTTGAGCTTCACGGCGTTCTTCATCTGCATCTGGACGCTGCTGATGTGACGGCGCCGGCCCGCTTCCCCGCGAAATGACCGAAGGGGCATTTCCAGACAACGCTCAGTCGCAGGCGAGGTGGAGCTTCTGCGCCAGCCAGGCGGAGACGAAACACATCGCCACTACCGCGAGCAGCAGATCGTTGGGGGTCACCCCGAACCAGGTCAGCCCCGCGACGACCAGCGACCCGATCGTCATCGCGCCCGAATTGACCACATTGTTCGCCGCCACCGTCCGCGCGGTCTGGTCCTTGGGAACGGTGGTGGTGAGGAAAGCGTACAGCGGCACGACGAACATCCCGCCGAACACCGCGACGCCGACCAGCGACAACCCGACGAACGCCGCGCCGGGCTGATGGACGAACTCGCCGATGCCGTAGAGCGTCCCGGCGGGCGCCGGGGTCCAGGATTTGACCGCGAGCCAGAAGGCCAGCACCGCGCCGCCCATCGCGATCACCGAGGCGGGCGAGAATTTCGCCGAAATATGCCCGCGCAGCATCAGGTTGATCACGACCGACCCGATCGCCACCCCGACCGAGAAGATCGCGAGGACGAGGCTCGCGACGCTGGCGTCGGCGGTCAGCACGTTCTTCACCAGCGGGGGAAAGATCACGATCAGCACCGATCCGATCGCCCAGAAGAAGCTGATTGCGCAGATGGCGAGGAATAGCCGAGGAATGTGCATCGTCCCGTTGACCAGCCGCCACGAGGCGCGCAGCGGGTTGAGATCGAGCGTCAGCGGCGGGCCGAGCCGCGGCGCGGGCGGCACCTGTCGCGCGGTGATATAGCCGGCGAGCGCTACCGCAAAGGTGAGCGCCGCGACCGCGATCACCGAATGATAGATGAACCCGGCGAGGATCGTCCCGAGCAGGATCGAGAGATAGGTGCCCGCCTCGACCAGCCCGGTGCCGCCGAGCACGTCGTCCTCGTCGAGATGCTGCGGCAGGATGGCATATTTGATCGGGCCGAAGAAGGTCGAATGGACCCCGAGCCCGGTGACCGCGGCGAGCATCAGGATCACCGGCAGCGTCGGCACCCCGGCGCGCGCGAGCAGCAGACCGGCGCTGCCGACCGCCATGATCGCGAACTCGGCGAGCTTCACGTAGCGGATGATCCGCGCCTTGTCGGTGGTGTCGGCGATCTGCCCGGCGAGCGCGGAGAGCAGGAAAAAGGGGATGATGAACAGCCCCGCCGCCAGCGCGTTGAAGAAGCTTTCCTGCTTGGGATCGGCGAAGATCTCATAGGTGGCGAACAGCACCATCGAGGTCTTGAACAGATTGTCGTTGAACGCGCCGAGGAACTGCGTGGAGAAAAGCGGCAGGAACCGTCGGCGCTTCAGAAGCCCTAGGGCATTGATCATGATGGGAAAGAGCCCTGGATATGGCGAGATCGTGGCAGGGCATAGCCCAGCGGCCCGGCGGACGCCAACTGGTAAGAATGGCGTCCGGTCACGACCGACCTGATGCTGCGCCCCGGCCTTCAGCGGGACTGCGTAGAGCGCGCACGATATTCCCACGACCGTCATCCCGGCCTTGAGCCGGGATCCATCGGGAGGCATGCGCAGCGTAAGAGCTTCTTGTCGCGGAATTCGCGGCACAATGGATCCCGGCTCAAAGTCGGGATGACGGTCGTGGGACAGACGGCCGGCGGACGCATGTGGCTCGGAGCGCAAAACCCAAAGGATCGTTGCGAGCGCGGGGCGGCGCCCCTAAGTCTTCTCCCGATGTTGACCGTGCCGAACCTGCTCACCCTGTCGCGGATCGTCGCGGTGCCGCTGCTTGTCGCGTGCCTGTGGTGGCCGGCGTGGACCCCGGGGTATTGGCTCGCCTTCGCGCTTTATTGTCTGATGGGCATCACCGATTATTTCGATGGCTATCTCGCCCGCGCGCAGGGCACGGTGTCGAAGCTCGGCATCTTCCTCGATCCGATTGCGGACAAGATCATGGTCGCGGCGGTGATCGTGATGCTGGTCGCGACGCAGGACATCGTCGGGGTCCATCTGATCGCGGCGATCATCATCCTGTTGCGCGAGATCGCGGTTTCCGGGCTGCGCGAATTCCTCGCGCAATTGCAGGTCTCGGTTCCCGTCTCGCGGCTGGCGAAGTGGAAGACGACGTTGCAACTCGTCGCGCTCGGCGCGCTGATCCTTGCCGGAGCGGTGCCGCTGGTCCCTTGGGTCAAGCTGGTCGGGCTCGTCTCGCTGTGGGGCGCGGCGGCGCTGACGGTGATCACCGGCTGGGATTATCTGCGCGTCGGGCTGAGGCATATGGACTGATGCGGCTGGTCTATTTCGCCTGGGTGCGCGAGCGGATCGGGGTGCCCGCGGAAGAGGTCGAGCCGCCCGCGACGGTCGCGACGGTCGATGCATTGGTCGACTGGCTCGCGGTGCGCAGCCCCGGCCACGCCGCCGCCTTTGCCGATCGCACGCGGTTGCGCGCGGCGGTCGACCAGCAATTCGTCGGGCTCGATGCGGCGATCGCGGGCGCGCGCGAAGTGGCGCTGTTTCCGCCGGTGACTGGCGGATGATCCATATCCGCGTCTCGCCCGCGCCGATCGACATCGCCGCCGAACAGGCGCGCGTCGAGCAGGGCGGGGCGGTCGCCACCTTCACCGGGCTGGTCCGCGCCGATGACGGCGTGGAAGAACTGGCGCTCGAACATTATCCCGGCGCGACCGAGGCGGCGCTCACCCGGCTGGCGGAGGAAGCCTGCGCGCGCTGGTCGCTGACCGCGGCGAGCATCGTCCACCGGGTCGGGGCGATGACCCCCGGCGAGCGGATCGTGTTCGTGGGGACGGCGGCAGCGCATCGCGCGGCGGCGCTGGAGGCCTGCGCGTTCCTGATCGACCGGCTCAAGACCGACGCGCCGTTCTGGAAGCGCGAGCGGCGAGGGGATGATGCGCGCTGGGTGGAACAGCGCGACGGCGATCATGCCGCGGCGGCGCGGTGGAAGGCCGGATAGGCTTCCTCTTCCTCCCTTGAACAAGGGAGGGTGGGTTGGCCTGCGAGGAAGCGGACCGATGCCCCCATACCCACCCACCCCCAGCCCCTCCCTTCACCAGGGAGGGGAGAAGAAGAAGGTCACCCCGCTTCGGCCAGCACATCCGCCAGCAATTTGAAGTCCCGCTCGCGCGGCGAAGCGCGGCGCCAGGCCAGCGCGATCGTGCGCAGCGGATGCTCCCCCGCGAGCGGCCGCGCGCGGATATGGGTGTGTTCGAGGATGCCGGCCTTCAGCGCCATTTCGGGCAGCATCGTCACCCCCAGCCCGTTGTCGACCATCTGGACGATCGTGTGGAGCGAGGTGCCGAGCATCTGCGCCTCGGCGCGCAACTCGGGGCGGTTGCAGGCGGCGAGCGCGTGATCCTTGAGGCAATGCCCGTCCTCGAGCAGCAACAGCCGCGTCTCGTCGATCTCCGAGGCAGCGACCGGGGCCGGGGTGGTGGGCATCTCGCCTTCGGGGAAGGCGACGAACAGCCGGTCGTCGAACAGCATCTGCGTCGACACCTCGCCGCAGGCATAGGGCAACGCAAGCAGCACGCAATCGGCGCGCCCGTTGTGGAGCGAATCGCATGCCGCGGCGCTCGGCTCTTCGCGCAGGAACAGCTTCAAGTCGGGATAATCGGTGCGCAGCCGCGGCAGGATGCGCGGCAGCAGGAAGGGCGCGATCGTCGGGATCACGCTCATCCGCATCTCGCCCGACAGCGGCCGGCCGGCGGCGCGCGCCATATCGCCCAGTTCCTCCGCCTCGCGCAGCACCTTGCGCGCCTTGATCGCGATCCGCTCGCCCAGCGGGGTGAAACGAACCACGCGGCGCGTGCGTTCGACCAGTGTGACCCCGATCAGCATCTCGAGCTCGCGGATCCCCGCCGAGAGCGTCGATTGCGTGACGAAGCAGCTTTCCGCGGCGCGGCCGAAATGGCCGTGGTCCTTGAGCGCGGTGAGATATTGCAGCTGCTTGAGCGTCGGGAGATAGGTCTGCGCCATTAATCGCCTCTATCGATCTATTATAATGGAATAGCCTATTTGTTCGATCAGGAGAACGCCCTATATCGCCCGGTACGTGGAAGGCGAGCGAATCGTCCCGCGGACGAAAACGAGGAGCAAGGATGCGATGAGGCCCGAATTTTACCACCAGGAGGCCCAATAAGATGCTGACCATCGGCGATACTTTCCCCGCCATTTCCGTTCCCGTCCAGCAGGGCACCGATGCGCTGCCCGCCGGTGAGACGCTGGACCTCACCACCGCTTTCCCCGGCAAGTGGAAGGTGCTGTTCTACTGGCCGAAGGATTTCACCTTCGTCTGCCCGACCGAGATCGTCGGCTACAGCCAGCTCAAGGGCGATTTCGCGGATCGCGACGCGGTGCTGATCGGCGCCTCGACCGACACCGCGCACGTCCACCTCGCGTGGCGCAAGTCCGACGCTGACCTTGCGGCGGCCGATTTCCCGTGGATCGCCGACAATGGCGCGAAGCTGGCCGACGCGCTGGGCATTCTCGACAAGAACGAGCATGTCGCATTCCGCGCGACCTTCATCATCGATCCGGACAATGTGATCCAGGCGGTGCAGGTCAACGGCCTCAACGTCGGCCGCAACCCGGCGGAGACGCTGCGCGTGCTCGACGCGCTGCAGACCGACGAGCTCTGCCCGTGCAACTGGAACA
Organism: Sphingomonas sp. 66-10; assembly: GCF_001897045.1. Lineage (NCBI taxonomy): Bacteria > Pseudomonadati > Pseudomonadota > Alphaproteobacteria > Sphingomonadales > Sphingomonadaceae > Sphingomonas > Sphingomonas sp. 66-10. Next base: position 98,538 of record NZ_MKRR01000135.1, on the reverse strand, counting down.
AGGGCGACGACGTCCTGAAGGTCGCCGCCTAAGCCGCGCGATCTTCTAGTTTCTAGAGCATTTTCAGGAAAAGCGGGAACCGCTTTTCCGCCCGGAAATGCGCAGAAAAAGTGAGAGGGCGCGGGACCGGCCTCGGTTTCGCGCCCTTTTCATGCCTGCTGTTGGAGAATGAAAATGGCGCTCAAGGATTTCGCGGGCACCTTGCCCGATTATGCCAAGGATATCCGGCTCAACGTCGGGTCGCTGCTCAACGAGACGGTGCTCAACGATCAGCGCAAATACGGCACGTTGCTGGCCTGCGCGCACGGCTCGGGGCACAAGCCCTTGGTCGAGGCGACCGAGGCGGAAGTCGCCGACAAGCTCTCGCCCGAGGCGGCCAATGCGGCGCGTGCGGCGGCGGCGGTGATGGCGATGAACAATGTCTATTATCGCTTCACGCACCTCGCCGGGAACGAAGAATATTCGAAGATGCCCGCCAAGCTGCGGATGAACGTGATCGGCTCGCCGGGGATCGACAAGATCGATTTCGAGCTGTTCAGCCTCGCGGTCAGCGCGATGAACGGCTGCGGCCGCTGCATCGACGCGCATGAGCAGGTGCTCAAGAATGCCGGCGTCACCGCCGAGATCATCCAGACCGCGGTGCGCATCGCCTCGGTGATGCAGGCGGTCGCCACGGTTCATGCGGTGAGTGCGTAAAGAGCGCCCGTCATTCCCGCGAAGGCGGGAATCCATTCGCGCAGGTCGGGGAAAGAACCGCTCCGCCAGCCGGAATGGATTCCCGCCTACGCGGGAATGACGAATTGTGATTACAGCCCCACCGCGTGCATCACCCCGTAAGCGCTGGTGAGCGACAGCACGGCCCCGACCAGGATGAACATCGTCCGCGGCGGGATGCGTTTCGCCATCACCGCGCCGAGCGGGGCGGCCGCGATGCCGCCGATCAGCAGCCCGATGCTCGCCACCGCGAAATCCTTCAGCCCGAGCTGCGAGATGAAGGTCGCCGAGACGGTGAGCGTCAGGAAGAATTCGACCGAATTGACCGTGCCGATCACGCGACGCGGCTCCACGCCCTGGACGAGCAGGTTGGAGGTGACCACCGGCCCCCAGCCGCCGCCGCCCGCCGCGTCGAGGAAGCCGCCGATCAGCCCGAGCGGCGCGACCACCCTGGCCGGCCGCTGGCGCGGTGGATACATCACCCCGCGC
>NZ_MKRR01000135.1:65861-97323 GCF_001897045.1 Sphingomonas sp. 66-10 | reverse complement strand
AGCAGATAGGCGCCGCTCACCCCGCCGATGATCCCCGGGATCAGCAGCCGCAGGAACAGCACGCGATCGATATTGCCGTGGATCAGGTGGCTGATCCCCGACACCGCGGTGGTGAAGGTCTCGACGATATGGATGTTGGCCGATGCCCGTGCCGGCGCCATCCCGACCACCGCGACGAGCAAGGTGTTGCAAATAATGCCGAACGCCATGCCGAGCGCGCCGTCGACAAGCTGTGCCGCGAAACCGACGAGGATGAAGGGCAGCAACGCTTCCGCGCCGACAATGGATAGCTCCAAACTAATCTCTCCCATTTTGATAGGGATAACATAGAAACGTGGCGGCAGGTTGCATGATCGGCACGATGCTGGAAATCGCGTGGGGAAAGACTTAGATTACGGAGCTTCTAGGGGATCTCACGTAATGGCGCGATTGACGGATTATCTCGATTCGATCCGGGCACGCGATCCCGCACCGCATTCGCGGGCGGAAATCCTGCTCTATCCGGGCGTCTGGGCGCTGGCATGGCATCGCGTCGCGCACCGGCTTTACCGCGCGCGGCTGTTCCTGCTCGCGCGGATGGTCAACCATATGTCGCGCTTCCTGACCGCGATCGACATTCACCCCGGCGCCAAGATCGGGCGCAACTTCTTCATCGACCACGGCTTCGTGGTGATCGGCGAAACCGCCGAGATCGGCGACAATGTGACGATCTACCAATGCGTCACCTTGGGCGGGACGAGCCCCGACAATGGCGTCGCCGGCAAGCGCCACCCGACGATCCTCGACGGCGCGATCATCGGATCGGGTGCGCAGGTGCTCGGGCCGATCACGATCGGGCGCGGCTCGCGGGTCGGTGCCAATGCGGTGGTGACCAAGGACGTGGCGGAGGGCGCGGTGATGGTCGGCATCCCGGCGCGCCCGACGATGGTGGAGGGCGGGCACGCGCCCGAGCCCAAGTTCGTCCCTTACGGCACGCCGTGCAGCGAGGTCTTCGACCCGGCGACGCAGAAGGTCGAACTGCTGCGCTGCGAACTCGAGACGATGCGCCGCCGGCTCGACGCACTGATCGCGGAGCAGGGGGAACAGGCGGGGTCTGATCGGGCGGCGACCCGCGCCTGATGGGGGTCGTCACCCCGTTTCCGGCTGCCGGCGGGCGCCCGAGCCAGATCGGCTTCGACCGGCTCGAATTGACGCGGATCCTCGATCTTTACGGGCGGATGGTCGCCGCCGGACATTGGCGCGATTATGCGATCGAGCTGGGGCGTGATGCGGCGATCTTCGCCGCGTTCCGCCGCGCCGCCGAACGCCCCGAATTCCGCATCGAGAAACGCCCCGATCTGCGCAACCGCCAGGGGATGTGGGCCTTGGTCAACGAGGCCGGGATGGTGCTGAAACGCGGGCATGAACTCGGCCCGGTGCTGGCGCCGGTCGAGCGGCGGTTGCTCAAATTGGTTGAGTGAAAACTTTCCCCTCCCTTGTTCAAGGGGACGGTGCTGGGTTTGGCTTACGAGAAGCGGGCCGGCAACCCTCTAATAAAAACTAGAACAAATAAAACATAATGAAAACAGGCGGGAGCGTGGCAAACACAGAAACGTACATCTTTTTTCTTATGAAATAAAACCCGATCATTGGGTACGTGCAGAATAACAGCAATAATCCTAGATGTGGATATGTGGCATATAGCGGAAGCGGCCAGCTATTCCGGACAATACACCAAGAAAAGCGATAGCCGCCTGCGCTGCCACCAGGAATATCGCGACTACTCTCGCGACATGATTATTATTAAAGTTTTGTCGCATTTGCTGTCTGAATCTGGATATTGTGGAGACAGTTTCAGCCCTAAGCGCGTCTGCCGAGGCGCCATCGTAGCAGCGCGGACGCCTCCTAATTTTCCTAGAGAAACCACCCACCCCCGGGCCCTCCCTTGTTCAAGGGAGGGGCGCGCGGGCGGGCGAAGATCAGCCCCCAGCGAGCTTCTTGCCGATCAGCATCGATTGCGCCGCGCCCGATTCCGGGACGATCTCGCCGGTGCGGTTGGTGATCTCGGCCCAATATTTCTGCACGCCCTCCGGCGACAGATCCTCGCCGGTCAGCAATTTACCTTCGGTCAGCGTGACATAGCTCGCCTGGAACACCCCGGCGCCGGCGCCGACGATCTGGTTGGTCGGGGCATCCTCGCTGACCAGGAACAAAGCCGCGGGCACCACCTTTTCCGGCGAGAAGGCCTTGAACGCCTCGGCCGGGAACAGGTCCTCGGTCATCCGCGTGCCGGCGACCGGCGCGATCGTGTTGACCTTGATGTTGTTTTTCGCGCCTTCGAGGTAGAGCGTCTTGGTGAGCCCGGCGAGCCCGAGCTTGGCGGCGCCGTAATTGGCCTGGCCGAAATTGCCGAACAGCCCGGTCGACGAGGCGGTCATCAGGATGCGGCCGTAATTCTGCTCGCGGAAGGTTTCCCAGCATGCCTTGGTGGCGAAGGCCGAGCCGATCAGATGGACCTTGACCACGAATTCGAAATCGGCCGGCTCCATCTTGGCGAAGGTCTTGTCGCGCAACACGCCGGCATTGTTGATCAGGACGTGGACGCCGCCCCATTTCTCCTTCGCGCGGGCGACCATTTCGGCCATCTGCTCATAGTCGATGACGCTGGCGCCATTGGCCATCGCGGTGCCGCCGGCGGCCTCGATCTCAGCGACAACCTTCTGCGCGGCGTCCGACGCGCCGGTGCCGGTGCGATCGCCGCCGAGATCGTTGACCACCACCTTCGCGCCGCGCCGGGCGAGCTCAAGCGCATATTCGCGCCCCAGGCCGCCGCCGGCGCCGGTAACGATCGCGACCTTGTCGTCGAAACGGATGGACATGGAAAAGGCGCTCCTATCGATACGATTGAAGCGCCTTTCCATACTCATCATTCAAACGGGCGCAACCGCCCGTCGAACCCGCCGCTTATTTAGCGGGCGTAGTGGTCTTGGTCGTAGTGGTCGTCACCGTGGTCTTGTGGACCGCTTTCTTGCCGTGATGACGAGCGTGCTTCTTGGCATGCTTGCCGGCAGCGGCGCCCTCGGAGAAGCCGTCGCCGTTGCCGACCTGACGGCAGCCGTCGAACTGGCCCTTCTTGCAGACCGGATAGCTTTCTTTCGCCGGCGGCGGCGGGAAGGCGGTGTTGGGATCGGGCGCCTGCTGGAAACGCACGGTCGAGCCCGGCGCTGGGGTGCCCTGAAGCGCCGGCGCGTTCGGCTGATAGCCGCCCGGGTTCGGAGCGGGGGCGGGCGCCTGGTCTTGTGCCATAGCGGGGGCGGCGATCAGCGCCGCGGCCGCCAGAAGAACGAACTTCATGCGAAAATCTCCTGTCAGGAAACGCTCCGTGCGTCGAACGCACGCCACAGCCCAACGCACGACCCGCCGGTTGGCTCCGTCGTTTCGGTAGCGATTCGACAACGGCACAATTTTTTACCCGCCGGCGTCCAGCGCATAGCCGGCCGAACGGACGGTGCGGATGATATCCTGGCGGCCGCCTTCGTTGATCGCCTTGCGCAGCCGGCGGATATGAACGTCGACGGTGCGGCTCTCGATATCGCTGTCGTGGCCCCACACGCTGTCGAGCAGCCGCTCGCGCGAAAAGACGTGGCCGGGATGCTCCAGGAAATGCTTGAGCAGGCGGAATTCGGTCGGGCCGAGCGGGATGATCTGCCCGCCGCGGCGCACCTTATGCCCCACCGTATCCATCTCCAGATCGGCATAGCTCAGCGCCTCGCCGGCGAGCGCCGGGCGCACGCGGCGCAGCACCGCGCCGACCCGCGCGACCAACTCGCGCGGGGAAAAGGGCTTGGTGACATAATCGTCCGCGCCCGTCTCCAGCCCGCGCACGCGATCCTCTTCCTCGCCGCGCGCGGTGAGCATGATGATCGGCACGTTCTGGGTATCGGCGGCGCGGCGCAGGCGGCGGCACACCTCGATCCCCGAAATGCCCTCGACCATCCAGTCGAGCAGGACGATATCGGGCACCTTCTCCTTGGCGAGCAGCAATGCTTCCTCGCCGTCGATGGTATGCGCGACGTCGAAATCCTCGCGCTTGAAATGCCAGATCAGCAATTCGGCGAGGCTGGCGTCGTCCTCGACCAGAAGCATGCGGGCTCGGGGCATCAGTGGGTTACCCTTTCTCGATCAGCCAACCGGGTGCCGGTGGCGGCAAAATACACCATTTCGGCGACATTCGTTGCATGGTCGCCGATACGTTCCAGATTCTTGGCCACGAACAGCAGGTGCGCGACCTGGCTGATCGTGCGCGGGTTCTCGACCATATAGGTCACGAGGGTACGGAAGATGCTGTCATAGAAATCGTCGAGCGCATCGTCGCGCTCATAGACGGCGAGCGCCTTTTCGGTGTCGCGCGCGGCGAAGGCGTCGAGCACGTCATGGACCATGCCGGAGGCCATCCGTGCCATCGCCGCGATCACCGAGACCGGCTCGATCCGGTCGGCGCCTTCGCCCTCGATCATCGGCACGCGCTTGGCGATGTTCTTGGCATAATCGCCGATCCGCTCGACCACCCCGGCGATCTTGAGCGCGGCGACCACCTCGCGCAGGTCGTTGGCGAGCGGCGCGCGCAGCGCGATGATGCGCACCGCATTGCGCTCCACTTCCAGTTCGAGCGCGTCGAGCGCCTTGTCGCCTTCGCGCACGCGCTGGGCGAGATCGAGGTCGCCGTGCTGCAGTGCGGCGATCGCGTCGGCGATCGCCTGCTCCGCGACGCCGCCCATCTGGCCGATCAGCCCGCGAAGCTCACCGATATCCAGATCGAACGCCTTGACCGTATGTTCCTGCCCGATTGCCATCGCGGTTCCTCTCAGCCGTAGCGGCCGGTGATATAATCTTTGGTGCGCTCCTCGCGCGGGTTGGTGAAGATGTCCGACGTGTCGGCATATTCGATCAGCCGGCCGAGGTGGAAGAAAGCGGTCTTCTGGCTGACGCGCGCGGCCTGCTGCATATTGTGTGTGACGATGACGATCGCGTAGCGGCCGCGCAATTCGTGGATCAGCTCCTCGATCCGCGCGGTGGCGATCGGATCGAGCGCGCTGCACGGCTCGTCCATCAGAATCACCTCGGGCTCGACCGCGATCGCGCGCGCGATGCACAGCCGCTGCTGCTGCCCGCCGGAAAGCGCGGTGCCCGATGTGCCGAGCCGGTCCTTGACCTCGCTCCACAGCCCGGCGCGCGACAGCGCCTCCTCGACGATCCGGTCGAGATCGGCCTTGCCCTTGGCCAGCCCGTGGATACGCGGACCGTAAGCGACATTCTCGTAGATCGACTTGGGGAAGGGGTTGGGCTTCTGGAACACCATCCCGACCCGCGCGCGCAGCTGCACCACGTCCATGTCGCGGGCATAGATATCGGCGCCGTCGAGACGGATCTCGCCCTCCACCCGCGCCGCGGCGACGGTATCGTTCATCCGGTTGAGCGTGCGCAGGAAGGTCGATTTGCCGCAGCCCGAGGGGCCGATGAACGCGGTCACCTCGTCGCGGCGCACGTCGATCGACACGTCGGCGATCGCCTGGTTCGCGCCATAGAAGACGTTGACGTGCCGGGCGGTCATCTTGGGAAGGGTGTCGTCGCGGGTCACCGGCGGGTCTCGAAACGGTTGCGGAGATAGATGGCGAGGCCGTTGAGTGCGAGCAGCAGCGCAAGCAGCACGACGATCGCCGCGGAGGTCTTCTCGACGAAGCCGCGGTTGACCTCGTCGGACCACAGGAACACCTGCACCGGGAGCACCGTCGCCGGATCGCTGAGCTTGGTCGGCGGCGCGGCGATGAAGGCGCGCATCCCGATCAGCAGCAGCGGCGCGGTCTCGCCCAATGCGCGCGCGGTGCCGATGATCGTTCCCGTCAGGATGCCCGGCATCGCCAGCGGCAGGACGTGGTGGAACACCACCTGCACCGGCGAGGCGCCGACGCTGAGCGCCGCATCGCGGATCGACGGCGGCACCGCCTTGATCGCATTGCGCGCGGTAATGACGATCACCGGCATCGTCATCAACGCCAGCGTCAGGGCGCCGACTATTGATGCGGAGCGGGTGAGACCGAAAGTGCCGAGGAAGACCGCCAGCCCGAGCAGCCCGAAGATGATCGAGGGCACCGCGGCGAGATTGTTGATCGAGACCTCGATCAGATCGGTCCAGCGGTTCTTGGGCGCATATTCCTCGAGATAGAGCGCCGCGAGGAGCCCGACCGGGAAAGCGATCGCGATCGTGGCGATGATCGTCAGCAACGACCCCTTGAGCGCCCCCCAGATCCCGACGCGCGTCGGATCGGTCGAATCCGCGCCGGTGAGGAAGGTCATATTGGGCGCGCGCGACAGCCGATCGCCCAGCGCCGCCACCGCGGCTTCGGCCGAAGGCGTGCCCTTGCCCTTGAAAGCGAGGTCGATCGCGCTCGCCGCGGGCACGTCGAGCGTCGCGGGGCGGGTGAGGAGGCCCGGATCGGCCTTCACCGCGTCGCGCACGCGCAGCCAGGCGCCGTCCGACAGCAATGCGGCACCGCCGAGGCGCGGATAGGCGCGGTCGGCGGCGGCATCGACCGCTTGTTCGAGCCCGGCGATCTTGGTTCCCGCAAGATCGAGCGGCAGCGCGATCCGCGTCTCGGTGAAGCCGCCGACGCCGCGCAACAGCATCACTCCGATCAGCATCGCGAGGAACGCCGCCGACAGGCCGACCGCGGCCAGCCCGAGCAGGCGGAAGCGCCGCTCGGCGCGATAGCGCTTCGCGATGCGGCGCTGCATCGGCGCGCCGGACCAATCGGTCGGGGTGGCGGGCGGGCGGCTATTCATACGCCTCGCGATATCGTTTCACGATCACCAGCGCGACGACGTTGAACAACAAGGTGATGACGAACAGGGTAAGCCCGAGCGCGAAGGCAGCGAGCGTCTTGGCGCTGTCGAACGCGGCTTCGCCGGTCAGCAGGTCGACGATCTGCTTGGTGACGGTGGTGGTCGGGGCGAAGGGGTTGAGCGTCAGCGACGCCACCCCGGAAGCGGCCATCACGACGATCATCGTCTCGCCGATCGCGCGGCTGATCGCGAGCAGCACGCCCCCCGCGACGCCCGGCAGCGCGGCGGGAAGCAGGACGCGGCGGATCGTTTCCGAAGGCGTTGCGCCGAGCGCGAGGCTGCCGTCGCGCATCTCGGCGGGGACGGCGGCGAGCGAATCGTCGGCGGTCGAGGAGACGAAGGGGATGATCATGATGCCCATCACCAGCCCCGCGGCGAGCGCGCTTTCGGAGGAGGCGGAGGCGATGCCGAGCGTCGCCCCGAGATCGCGGACCGCGGGGGCGACGGTCAGCGCGGCAAAATAGCCGTAAACGATCGTCGGCACCCCGGCGAGGATCTCGAGCATCGGTTTGACCCGGCGGCGCGTCGCGGGATGCGCATATTGGGTGAGGTAGATCGCGCTCATCAGCCCGAACGGGATCGCGACGAGCATCGCGATCACCGCGCCGATGAAGAAAGTGCCCCAGAACAGCGGCACCGCGCCGAGCGCCGCGCCGGGATCGGCGGGGTCGATCACCTGCGGCGACCAGTGCGTGCCGAACAGGAAATCGCCGATCGGGACGATCGCGAAGAAGCGGGCGCTTTCGATCAGCAGGCTGGCGACGATCCCGAGGGTGGTGAGGATCGCGATCAGCGAGGCGGCGAGCAGCAGCCCCATCACCAGCCGCTCGACCCGCGTCCGCGCGGTGAGCGCCGGGGCGACGCGGAGGAAGGCGAGCATCCCACCGCCCAAAGCGAGCAGCAGCGCGATCGCCGCGGCGATCACGTCGTAGCGCGATTGCGCGGCGGCATAGGCCGGGGCGAGCGCGGTCGACAGCGTATGGAACGCGCCGGTGCCGCGCCCGTGGGAGAGGTGGCGCGCCTCGGAGAGGATCGCGGCGCGCTCGAAGCCGGGCGGCGGCAGCGTGCTCGCCGCCGGGGTCGCCAGCACCGCGTCGGTGACCAAGGCGGGCGAGACGAAGCGCCAGATCAGCAGGAAGGCGAGCGGGGGGAGGATCGTCCACAAGGCGACATAGGCGGCGTGGTGGCCGGGGAGCGACCCGAACCGGCCGGTGCTCGCGAGCCGGAAGCGCACCGCGCGAGCGCGCGCGGTGAACCACCCGATCATGCCGAGCGCGAAGATGAGGAAGATGAGCGTCAGCGGGGACATGCGCTGTCCGCCCGCAGGTAAATGGAGAGCGTAGTGCCCAGCCACCGCTTGTGCTCCCGCGAAGGCGGGAGCCCAGACTGGGTCCCCGCCTTCGCAGGGACACAAAGGGGAGAGCGATGCGCCAGCATCATTGCAGCTCCCGCGGATCGAGCGGCGTTTCGTTGCGGATGATCGCCGCCGAGCGCGCCTGTACCGCATCCGGCGCCGCAATCAGCCCGCGCCGGGCGAGCGGCCCGTTGGCGCCCCAGGCCGCGGCATAATGCGCGAGGAATTGCCGCAGCCCCGGCACCGCGCCGAGATGCGCTTTCTTGACGTAAATGTAGAGCGCGCGCGCGCCGGGATAACTGCCGTCGGCGATCGTGGCGCGGCTCGGCGCCACCCCGGCGATCGGCAACCCTCTGACGGTGGCGGTGTTTTCCTGGAGATAGCTGTAGCCGAACACCCCGATCGCGGTGGGATTGGCGGCGAGCTTCTGGACGATGAGATTGTCGTTTTCCCCCGCATCGACATAGGCGCCGTCGTCGCGCATCCGCTCGCAGCGGACCGCGAAGGCATCGGGGTCGCGCCGGTGCAGCGCGGCGGCGGTCGGATCGACCTGTTCGCAGCCGCGCGCGAGGATCAGCCCGGCGAGCGTATCGCGGGTGCCGCTGGTCGCGGGCGGGCCGTAGACGCGGATCGGCACGTCGGGCAGCGCCGGGTTGACGTCGCGCCACACGCTCGCCCGGTTCGGCTTCCCGCCCGGCGCCGCGGCGAGCGCGCGATAGAGGTCGGCCGGGGTCAGCCTCATGCCCGGCCCCTCGCGCGATTCGGCGAAGGCGACGCCGTCGACGCCGATCTGGATTTCGAGCAGATCGCCGGCGCCGTTGCGCGCGCACAATTCATATTCGCTGCGCTTCATCCGCCGTGAGGCATCGGCGATATCGGCATAGGCCGCGCCGATCCCGCTGCAGAACAACCGCATCCCGCCGCCGGTGCCGGTGGATTCGATCACCGGCGGTCTCGCGCCCGGCGTGTCGGCAAGGAAACGTTCGGCGACGATCGCGGTGAAGGGATAGACGGTCGACGAACCCACCACCTTGATCTGGCCGCGCGCGCCGCCGCCGCCGCCCGCCGCCTGATCTCGACAGGCGGGCAGCAACGCGATGGCGGCAAGCAGCGCGAGGCGGCAAATCATTCTGTCCCCATCGGCCACGCGGAGGCGCAGCCGGTTCCCTCTGCGCCCGTGTGACATTCTTGTTACGATAATATGACAGCCGGATCGGCGGCGCGCAGCATCACCGTTACCCGCGTGCCTTCCCCGACGATGCTGGCGATGTCGAGCCGGCCGCGATGCCGCTCGACGACGTGCTTGACGATCGCGAGTCCGAGCCCGGTCCCGCCGAGCGACCGGCTGCGCCCCGCATCGACGCGATAGAAACGCTCGGTGAGCCGCGGCAGGTGATCCGCCGCGATGCCGTCGCCCTGATCGGCGACCACCAGCCGGACCATCCCGGCGGCGGCGGGGGCGGCCTCGACCCGGATCGGGGTGCCCGGCCGCCCATATTTCATCGCATTGCCGATGAGATTGTGGAGCAATTGCGACAATTGCACCGCATCGCCGGTCAGCATCGGCAGCCCGGGGGTGACGTGAAGCGTGATGTCGCGCCCGCGCCCGTTGTGCGCGCCGGCCAGCGCGGCGGCGACATCGTCGATCAGCTCGCCGAGATCGACCGTATCGCTGGGCGGGCGGAATTTGTCCGCCTCGATCCGCGACAGGCTCATCAGATCCTCGACCAGCCGCTCGATCCGCTTCGCCTCGTCGAGCACGATGCGCAGGAAGCGCGCGCGGATGTCGGGGTCTTCGCCGGCCTCGTCGGCAAGCGTTTCGACATAGCCGATGATCGAGGCGAGCGGGGTGCGCAGCTCGTGGCTGGCGTTGGCGACGAAATCGACACGCATCTTCTCGGCGGCGTGGCTGTCGGTGCGGTCGATCAGCTGGACCAGCCGGCGGTGGCCGTCGAGCGCGCTGGCGCGCATTTCCCAGCGCTGGCTCAGCCCGCCGAGCCCGACCAGCTCGATCGGCGGCTGCGCCTTGCCGTTGGCCAGTTCGGCGAGATAGGCGACCGCCGCGGGATGCCGGATCGCGGTGCGCACGTCCTCGCCCGCGACATGATCGCCGAGCAAGGTGCGTGCCGCGCGGTTGGCGAGCGCGACGCGGGTGCCCTCGATCAGCAGCACCGGCTCGATGATCGCGTCGATCGCGACCTCGATCGCCGGGCCGGGCACCGCCGTCTCGCGCGCCAGCGCGGCGGCTTCCGCCTCGCGCTCCTCGCGCATCTGCGACGCGGCGAGCAACGCGACGAGCCCGCCCGCCAGCGATACGGTCGCGACCTGCCAGTCGCCGGACAGGGCATAAGCCGTCATCGCCGTCACGGCGACGATCCCGGCCGCCAGCCAGCCGCGAGGGGTGATTCCGTCCAGCACAGCCCCGCGTTTAGGGCGGATCGGTGCCCGGCGGAACTCGGCATTTCCTGATCTTTTTAGCGTACGGCAACCCGCATTGTGCTCCCGCGAAGGCGGGAGGCCAGCCTGGGTCCCCGCCTTCGCGGGGACACAGGGGAGGGGGAAAGCATGCGCAGAGAACGCAAATCATATCGTAACGTCCCGTTGCGATACGCTTTCTTTGCCCGGCTTGTCTGCCGGGGCCGATTATGGGACTGACACGGCGATGAGCGACGAGGGCGATACGACAGCGGAGGGCGCGACGCGGCGGCGTGCGCTGATGCTCGGCGCGGCCGGGGCGGCGGCGGTCGTCTCGATCCGCCCGGCGCTGGCGCAGACCGCCGGCTCAGTGCTCGCCTGCGACATCCCGGTGCCCGATCCGAGCCGCGCGGGCGGGTTTATCGACAGCAACGGCAATGTCGTCCCCGCCGGCACCAAGAATGCCTTCGCCCCGCCGCCGCGCCCGCTGAAGGGCGAGGATGTGAAGCGGGCGCTGGCGAGCGGGGGCAATCTGCCCGGCGTGGATTATGAACGCAGCCGGGCCTATCTCAAATATGTCGGCCGGCTGCAGCGCGGCACCGCCGGCTTCACCTGCTTCGCCTCGCTCCAGATGCTGCGGAAGTAAAAAGCGGTGGCCGCGACGCGCTATCGCGCGCCGGTTGCCGAGGGGCTGTGCGTTGCGCCGCTCGACGATCTCGTCGCGATCTATCATCGCGCGTCGGGGCTGACCCATATCGTCGTCGCGCCGGTGCCCGAGCTGCTCGCGGCGATGGCGGGGGAGTGGCGCTCGATCGAGGCGCTGGCGGCGGCGTTCGGGCTTGCCGATGACGAACATGCGGCGCTGATCGAGCGGCTCGACGAACTGGTCGCCGCGGGGCTGGTCGAGGCGCGATGAGACACGTCTTTTCGGTCCGCATCGGCCCGGTGGGGTTTCGCGTCGGGAGCGACTGGCGCGCGCCGGTGGCGGCGCTGCGCACGCTTTACGCGGGCTATCCGACGCCGGAGGACGGGATCGCCGATTACAATGTCCGGCTCTCGGCGACGCGGCCGTGGCGGCGGTTCATCCGCCCCTCGGTGGCGATCGCGGGGGATTATATGCTCCCCGATGCCGCGCCGCTGCCGCTGGCGCACGGGCTGCTCGCCGCCGAAATGGCGATGAACCTGCAACTCGCGCTGGGCGAGCGGCGCTTCCTGCTGCTCCACGCCGCGACGGTCGAGCGCGGCGGGGAAGCGATCGTGCTGACCGGCGAATCGGGGGCGGGGAAATCGACGCTGGCGGCGCTGCTCGCCGCGCGCGGCTGGCGGCTGATGGGGGACGAATTCGCGCTGGTCGATCCCGAGACCGGGCTGGTTCACGCCTTTCCGCGGCTCGTCAGCCTGAAGAACGCGGCGATTGCGGTCGTCCGCGCGGCGTTGCCGGCGGCGCGGTTCGGGCCGCTGATGGCGGGGACGCCGAAGGGCGATATCCGTCACCTCGTCCCCGACGATGCGGCGGTCGCGGCGATGCAGGTGCCGGCGCGCGCGGTGCGGCTGGTGTTCCCGCGCTTCGGCTTCGCGGCCGAGCGCCGCGCGGTGGGGGCCGGCGAGGCGTTCGTGCGGTTGACCCAGGCCTCGACCAATTATGTCGCGTTGGGCGAGCGCGGTTTTGCGGCGATGACCCGCTTCGTCCGTGAAACCCCGGCGATGGCGCTCGACTATCCCGACGCCGACGCCGCGATCGCCGCGATCGAGGCCGAAGGATGAGCGCGCGGCTGCTGTGCCGCCTGCTCGCCGCGCCGGGCGAGGCGCGCGCGCTCGATGCGGCGCAATGGAATGCGGTGATCGCGATCGCGCGCGCCGAGCTGCTGATCGGCACGCTCGCATTCCGGTTGCGCGGGTTGCCGCTGCCGGCCCCGGTCGAGGCGATCCTCGCGGCGGCAATCCTGTCGGCGGAGGAAGGGCGGCGGCAGGCCTTGTGGGAGGCGGTGATGGCGCGGCGCGCGCTTGCCGCGCTCGATTGCCCGGTGATCCTGCTCAAAGGGACGGCGTTCGTCGCCGCCGGGCTCGATGCGGGGCAGGGGCGGCATATCGGCGATCTCGACATCCTCGTCCCGGCGGACATGCTGGCACGGGCGGAGGCGGCATTGCTCGATGCCGGGTGGGAATGGGTGAAATCCGATCCCTATGACGATGCCTATTACCGGCGCTGGATGCACGAGCTGCCACCGCTGATCCACCGCGAGCGCGATCGCATGATCGACGTCCACCATACGATCCTTCCGCCGACCGCGCGTTCCACCCCCGATCCGGCGAAGCTGATCGCCGACGCGGTGCCGCTGGCCGATGGCGTCGCGATGCTGTCGCCCGAGGATGTGGTGATCCATGCCGCGATCCATCTGTTCGCCGATGGCGATCTTTCGGGGGGCCTGCGCAACCTGTGGGATATCGACCGGCTGGTGCGCGAATTCGCCGCGCGCGATGCCGATTATCCTGCGCGGCTCGTCTCCCGTGCGGCCGAGCATCAGGCGTCGCGGGCGGTCGCGCGCGCGTTGCGGCTGGCGGCGGCGCTGTTCGATACGCCAATCCCGCCGCAACCCGCCGAGCCGCTGTTCGACGCCGCCGCGCGCCGCCGCCTGCTGGCGCGCGACGGCTGGGGGCGCGGGACGCGGCCGGCGACGCGGCTCGCCTTTTACGTCAGGTCACATTGGCTGCGGATGCCGCCGGCGATGCTCGCGCGGCATCTGTGGATCAAAATGTGGCGTCGTTCCGGACATGCCGGATGATCGCCACGACGATGATCACCGCAAGGATCGCCGCGGTATCGGCGACCCAGTCGAAGATATCGCAATCGCGGTGCAGCGCGGGGATCGACTGCGCCACCTCGATCAGCGCGCCGACGAACGACAGCCGCTCGGCGATGCGCAGCAGCGGGGTGTGCGGGTAACCGAGCACCGCGAACATCGTGATCGTCGCGAAGGCAGCCATATGCTGCCATTTGTCGCTGACGTTCACCAGCGTCGGCGGGTGCGGCAGCAGCGCCATCGTGATGGCGAAGGACAATGCGACCGCAAGCAACAGTCGCCAGATCGTCAGGCGTTCCTGGTAAGTCATAATGTCTCGAGGGTCGGGATCAGTTCGTCGAAATGGTCGATCACGGCGTCGGCGCCGAGTTGGTCGACCGGCTTGGTGAGGAACCCGAACGCACAGGCCACGGCGGGTATCCCCGCGGCCTGCGCGGCGTCGACGTCGAAATGCGAATCGCCGACGAACGCCGCGCGGCCGCCGTCGTCCAGACCCCCGCATTGCGCGATCATCGTCTCGATCGGCAGCGGGGAGGGCTTGCCCGCGCCGCCGATGATCGTCGTGAAGCGCGCGGTGAGGCCGAGCGTATCGAGCAGCGGGCGGGTCAGCGCCTCCGCCTTGTTGGTGACCACCGCGATCTTCACGTCGCGCGCCGCCAATTCGTCGAGCATCGCCACCGCGCCGGGAAAAGGGATCGTATGGTCCGCGATATGTGCCGCGTAAAAGTCGATCATCACCGCATTGAGCCGGTCGAGCAGCGCCTCGTCATATCCGCCGGTCGCCGCCAGCGCCAGCGACATCATCCGCCGCCCGCCCCCGCCGATCATCGAACGCAGGTCGTCGAACGCCAGCGGCGCGCGCCCGTCAGCCGCGAGGGCGTGGTTGACCGCCGCGGTCAGGTCGGCGCTGGTATCGAGCAACGTGCCGTCGAGATCGAACCCGACGATCGTGAACGGAAAAACATGCATCGGTCATGCGCCAGACAGCAGCGCTCTGGAAATGGCAAGCATCCAATGCGAAAGCGTCTTTTATGAACGACAAACCGTCTGCCGCTCCGATCGCCGCCATCGTCCTCGCCGCGGGCAAGGGCACGCGGATGAAGTCCGATCTGCACAAAGTGCTCCATCCGCTCGCCGGGCGGCCGATGCTGCTGCATCTGCTGGACAATGTTGCGGCACTGGCGCCGGCACGCACCGTGGTGGTGGTCGGTGCCGGGCGGGCGCAGGTCGAGGCGGCGGTTGCCCCGCTCGGCGCGGAGGTGGTGCATCAGACGGAACAGCTCGGCACCGCGCATGCGGTGCGCCAGGCGGAGACGGCGCTGGGCGGGTTCGCGGGCGATGTGCTTGTTCTCTATGGCGATGTGCCGCTGATCGGGACGGCGACGATGCGCGAGATGCTCGATCGGCTCCACGCCGCCGACCGCCCCGCCGCGGTCGTACTCGGCTTCCGGCCGCTCGATCCCGCGGCTTATGGCCGGATCGTCGCCGGCCCCGACGGGCGGATCGTCAAGATGGTCGAATATAAGGATGCGACGCCTGAAGAACGCGCTGTAAATCTTTGTAACTCGGGCCTGATGGCGGTGCGCGGCGAGGATCTGTTCGCGCTGCTCGCGCGAGTCGGCAACGACAATGCGGCGGGCGAATTCTATCTTCCCGATATCGTGATGCTCGCCGCTGCCGACGGGCGCGCGTCGGCGGTGATCGAGACGGGCGAGGCCGAGGTCGCCGGGGTCAACAGCCGCGCCGAACTCGCGACGGTGGAGCGGGCGTGGCAGGATCGCCGCCGCGCCGAGGCGATGGCCGACGGCGCGACACTGATCGCGCCCGAGACGGTGTGGTTCGCTTACGATACCAAGGTCGGCCGCGATGTGACGATCGAACCCAATGTGGTGTTCGGCCCCGGGGTGACGATCGCCGACGGCGCGATCATCCACGCCTTCAGCCATCTCGAGGGCGCCAGCGTCGGCGCGGGCTGTTCGGTCGGCCCCTATGCGCGGCTCCGCCCCGGCGCGGTGATGGAGGCCAAATCGCGGGTCGGCAATTTCGTCGAGATGAAGAAAGCGGTGCTCGGCGAGGGCGCCAAGGCCAACCATCTGACCTATCTCGGCGATGCCGAGATAGGCGCCGGTGCCAATATCGGTGCGGGCACGATTACATGCAATTACGACGGTTTCTTCAAATATAAGACCAAGATCGGCGCGGGGGCGTTCATCGGCTCCAATTCGGCGCTGGTCGCCCCGGTGACGATCGGGGACGGCGCGATCGTTGGCGCCGGCTCGGTAGTGACGCGGGAGGTGAGCGCCGACGCGCTCGCGCTCGTCCGCCCGGCGCAGGAAGAAAAGCCGGGCTGGGCCGCGCGCTTCCGCGAGAAGATGATCGCGCGGAAGAAAGGTTGAAATGATATCGCGATATGATATCTAGATATCATACCTGCCCCGTTCGGGCTGGGCTTGTCGAAGCCCTGCATTTCCTTCCGATGAAGAGGTGCAGCCCTTCGACAAGCTCAGAGCGAACGGAGATTGAGTCGATAAGTTACGGTAATCATGCGCACTTTAGTCGACATTCCTGATGAGGATATCGAATGGCTCGATCGCCGCGCGGCCGAGCAGGGCAAGTCGCGCGCTGCGCTGGTGCGCGAGGCGGTGGCCGCGTTTCGTGCCGAGGTCGGGGGCGATTGGATCGCGCGCGGGGCAGGCTATTGGCGTGCGCGGCGCGATATCGGCGATGCGGTCGACTATCAGCGCGCGATGCGTGACGATCGCGGCTGACCGGCGTGTCCGACCCGTTCTTCGACACCAATATCCTGGTCGACTGGCTGTTCGGCCGCGCCGAGGCGATCGGCGAGCTCGGGCGCTATTCGCGGCATCGCATCAGCCGCATCGTCTGGACCGAATTGCTCGCTGGCGAGCCCCCGGAGACGCGCAGCGAGATCCAGGCGCTGCTCCAGCCGTTCGAGGTGGTGGAAATCGACCAGCGCATCGCCAGATTGGCGGCGGACATCCGTCAGCGGATGCGGATGACCTTGCTCGATGCCTTCATCCTGGCGACGGCGCAGGTTAATGGGGCGATCCTGGTAACGCGTAATACCAAAGACTTTCCGGCGACGATGCCGGGGGTCCGCATTCCCTACACACTCTAGATGATCGAGGCGTTTCATGTGCGGCATCGTAGGCATTCTGGGCAAGGAAGACGTGGCGGAGCGATTGCTCGACGGGCTGCGGCGGCTGGAATATCGCGGCTATGATTCCGCCGGGGTCGCCACCGTTCACGACGGGGTGATCGATCGTCGCCGCGCCTCGGGGAAACTGGTCAATCTGGCGCGCGAGCTTGCCGCCAATCCGCTGCCCGGCACGGTCGGGATCGCGCATACCCGCTGGGCGACCCACGGCGGCCCGACGACCAACAATGCGCACCCGCACGCGACCGATCACGTCGCAGTGGTCCACAATGGAATTATCGAGAATTTCAAGTCGTTGCGCGAGGAACTTATCGCGCGCGGTCGGGTCTTCACCAGTGAGACCGATACCGAGGTGGTTGCGCATCTGGTGAGCGAGAAGGTCGAGGCGGGGCTCGCCCCGGCCGAGGCGGTGCGCGAAATCCTGCCGCGGCTCCACGGCGCCTTTGCGCTGGCGATCCTGTTCCGCGATTACCCCGACATGCTGATCGGCGCGCGGCTCGGCTCGCCGTTGGTGGTGGGCTATGGCGACGGCGAGACCTATCTTGGCTCCGACGCGCTGGCGCTGGCGCCGCTGACCCAGCGGATCGCCTATCTCGAGGAGGGCGATTGGGTCATCTGCACCCGCGACAGCGCCGAGGTGTTCGATCGCGACAATACCCCCGTCGAGCGCGCGGTGACGATCTCCGGGGTGACCGGGGCGCTGATCGACAAGGGCAACCACCGTCATTTCATGCAGAAGGAGATTTACGAGCAGCCGATCGTCGTCGCCCAGACGCTGCGCGCCTATCTCCAGCGGATGGAGGATCGCGTCACGCTGCCGATCCCCGATTACGATCTGTCGTCGATCAAGCGCGTGACGATCGTCGCCTGCGGCACGAGCTTCTACGCCGGGATGGTCGCCAAATATTGGTTCGAGCAATTCGCGCGGGTGCCGGTCGACCTCGATGTCGCATCCGAATTCCGCTATCGCACGCCGGTAATGGAGCCGGGCGGGCTGATGATCGTCATCAGCCAATCAGGCGAGACCGCGGATACGCTCGCCGCGCTGCGCCACGCGCGCAGCGAGGGGCAGACGATCGCCGCGGTGGTCAATGTCCCGACGAGCACGATGGCGCGCGAGGCAGACCTGCTGCTCCCCACCCACGCCGGGCCGGAGATCGGGGTCGCCTCGACCAAGGCGTTCACCTGTCAGCTCGCGGTGCTCGCCGCGCTTGCCGCCAATCTCGCGCGCGCCAAGGGCAGATTGACCCCGGCGGATGAGAAGGCGATCGTCAAGCATCTGGCGCAGGCGCCGGCGGCGCTCAACGCCGCGCTCGCTTATGACGAGGCGATCGAGGCGATGGCCGGCGCGGTCGCGGGGGCGCGCGACGTGCTTTATCTTGGCCGCGGAACGGACTATCCGCTGGCGCTGGAGGGCGCGTTAAAGCTCAAGGAAATCAGCTATATCCACGCCGAAGGTTATGCGGCGGGGGAGATGAAGCACGGCCCGATCGCGCTGATCGACGAGAATGTCCCGGTGATCGTCATCGCGCCGAGCGGGCCGCTGTTCGACAAGACCGTCAGCAACATGCAGGAAGTGCAGGCGCGCGGCGGCAAGGTGGTGCTGATCAGCGACTATGACGGGGTCGAGGCGGCGGGCGAGGGGTGCCTCGCGACGATCACGATGCCCAAGGTCCACCCGCTGATCGCGCCTTTGGTCTATGCCGTGCCGGTGCAATTGCTCGCCTATCACGTCGCGGTGGCCAAGGGCACCGATGTCGATCAGCCGCGCAACCTGGCGAAATCGGTGACGGTGGAGTGATCCCTTCTCGTCATTCCCGCGAAGGCGGGAATCCATTCACGCAGGTCTGGCGTTAGAATCGCACCCTCAGCGTCAATGGATTCCCGCCTTCGCGGGAATGACGGAAATTAAGGAATAGCGGCTCAGTCCCCCGCCAGGATCCAGCGGCTGAACAGCGCGAGATCGATATTCCCGCCGCTCAGCGGGAGCCCGACGCAGCGACCGGCGAGCTGGTCGCGCTCCTGCACTACCGCGGCGAGCGCGGCGGCGCCGGCGCCCTCGGCGAGATTGTGGGTGTCGGCCCAGTAAGCGCGCACCGCATCGGCGATCTCGGCATCGTTGACGGTGACGATCCGCGACACCCCGGCGCGGATGATATCGAGCGCGGCGGCGTCGGGAATCCGCACCGCCAGCCCGTCGGCGCGGGTGTCGGCCGAGGGGATCTCGACCGGCTCGCCGGCCTCCAGCGACCGAGCGTAAGCGGGGGCGTGGGTGCTCTGCACCCCGACGATCTCGGTCTTGCGGCCGAGCAGATCGCGCACACGGATCGCGCCGCAGATGCTCGAGCCCAGCCCGATCGGGACATAGAGGATATCGATATCGGGCGCGGCGCTGAGCAGCTCATAGGCCCAGGTCGCGACCCCGGTGACCAGATCGCGATGGAACGAGGGGGCGAACCACAGACCCTGTTCGTCGGCGAGCCGGACCGCCTCGACCTTGGCGGCGTCGAAATCATTGCCATGCTCGATCAGCGTCGCGCCGAATGCGCGCATCGCGTCATTCTTCTCGACGCTGTTGCCGCGTGGGACGACGATCGTCACCGGCACCCCGAAATGCCGCCCGGCGAGCGCGAGCGACTGGCCGTGGTTGCCGCGCGTCGCCGAGATCAGCCCGTTGGGCGCGAGGCCTTCGCGCGCGAGGCGCTCGACATGGACGAGCCCGCCGCGCACCTTGAACGCGCCGGTCGGCAAATGGTTTTCGTGCTTGATCCAGGTGGTCGTGCCGACCCGCGCGGCGAGCGTCGGCCAGGCATAATGCAACGTTTCGGGGAGCATGCTGCGGACGAGCCGATGCGCGCGCTCCAATTCCTCGATCGTGAACAAGTGGGTCTCCCGTGAAATAGCGCCGCTGGGGCAGGTCGTCGCTCTTGCCGTCCTCCGGAGCCACAAACACGGCCGCGTGTGGCGCTGGATGCCGGATCAGGGCCGGCATGACGAGATAAATTGAGTGTCGGCCGCCCTATGCCAGCTTGCGATAGAGATAGGCCGCGCAGGCGAGATCCTGCACGATCGAGCCGAGCGACTTGTAGATCGTGATCTCGCGCGCGTCGCGTCGGCCTTGCACCGCGCCGGCATAGACTGCGCCGATTTCCGGCAGGACATGATCGTCGGCAACCAGCCCGGCCTGTTTCGCGCGCAGGAACTCCGCGCCCTGCGCCAGCACGCCCTCGCGATGATCGGGGAAGAAGCGCGCGCGGCGGACGAGCGCGCCGTCGATCTCCGCGGGGCCGGCGCGGCTCGATCCGACCAGGTTGAGATGGGTGCCCGGCGCGATATCGTCGCCGGTAAGGATCGGTTCGGCGGCGGCGGTGGTGGTGCAGACGATATCGGCGTCGCGCACCGCCTCCGCGGGATCGCGCGCGACCTCGACCGGCAGCGCGAGCGTTTCGGCGATCCGCCCGGCGAGCCCGGCGGCCTTCTCCATCTCGCGGCCCCACAAGATGATGCGGTCGAGCGGCCGGATGTGGCGGATCGCCAGCGCATGTTGCCACGCCTGTTCGCCGGTGCCGAGGATCGCGAGCCGCGTCGCATCGGCGCGCGCCAGCGCATCGGTCGCGGCGGCGGAGGCGCAGGCGGTGCGGATCGCGGTGACCTCGCCGGCATCGACGACGCAGACCGGCGCGCCGCTGTCGCGGTCGAACAGCAGGATCGCGCCCTGATGCGACCGCCCCTTCGCGGCAGCGGCCGGGAAGACGCTCACCACTTTCGCGCCGAACCCCGCGTCCTCCAGCGCGCCGGGCATCACCCCGAAGGCATCGCCGCCGCCGAGATCGATGATCCCGCGCAGCAATTGCTGCGAGCGCCCTTCGGACAGGGCGATCATCGCCTCGCGCATCAGCGCGATGCAGCCGGAATGGTCGAGCGCGCGTGCGACCTTGTCCGCGCCGATCACGATCATCGCGTCAGCCGCCCCATATCGTCTCGGCGTAGCGCAGGAAGTTCAGCCCGAGGATCTTCTCCACGCGGCGCGGGGAATAGCCCTTGGCTTCGAGCAACCGCGCGAGCTTGCGGAACTGATCGGGGCCGCGCAGGTCGACGACGAAGGGATAGGTATCGGGACGCTCGCCGGTGGCGCTGATCCCGGCGGCGCGGCGATCGGCGATCTCCTTGGCGAGCTTGGCCTCATAGACCTTGAGATCGTCGATCTGGGTCACCGTGCCGTCGGTGCCGATCCCGACATGATCCTCGCCGCACAGGTTCACCGCATGATCGATATGCGCCACGACATCCTCGGCGGTGGCATGCCCGCTCTGGTTGAGGAACGGCATGAAATAAATCCCGACGAACCCGCCGCGCTCGGCGACCAGCCGCAATTCCGCATCGGTCTTGTTGCGCGGCAGATCGGTCAGCGCGCGGCAGCCGGTGTGGTTGATCGAGATCGGCGCGCGCGAGGCGCGCGCGGCGTCGAGACAGGTGCGCTCGCCGCTATGCGACAGATCGACCATCACCCGCCGGTCGTTCAATCGCGCGATCACCTCGCGGCCGAACGGGGTGAGCCCACGATTTTCGGGCGCCATCGATCCGTCGCCGAGCAGATTGGCGGGGTTGTAGGTAAGCTGGAACACCCGCACGCCGAGGTCGGCGAAGACATCGACCCGTGTCGCATCCTTGCCGAGCATCGCGCAATTCTGGAAGCCGTAGAGCAGCCCGACCTTCTTCTCCGCCTTGGCGCGGCGGATATCGGCGGCGGAGAGAATCTTGATCAGGTCGCGCGGATTGTCGCGGATCATCCGGTCGGTCGTCGCGATATCGCGCACGGTGTCCTCGAACGGCTCCTCGGGGCCGGCGACATAGCCGAGCGTGATGTTGATCGCGGTCACCCCGGAGGCGTGCGCGTCCGCCAGCACGCGCTGGCTGATCGCGCTGCGCGTGCCGTCGGGCGGGCTATTGGGGTCGCCGAGCCCGCCGAGCGCATTGACGACGATCCAGTCGGCGATCGGATCGCCGCCTGCCTCAGCCGCCGCCAGCACCGGCGCCGAGACCATGCCCATTGCCGCGAGCGCGCTTGCGCGCGTCACGAAATCGCGTCGATCAATCGCCATCCTCATCCCCCAGTTCAGTTTTTGTGATCGGCCGGTAATCGGCGCGCGGATAGGCGCGGCCGCGTTTCACCGTCATCTCGATCGCGCGGATATTGGCGATATCCGCGAGCGGGTCGCGCGTCAGCACGACGAAATTGGCGAGTTTGCCCGGCTCGATCGACCCCATGTCGCGCGCCTGCCCCGCCGCCTCGGCGCCGATCAGCGTCGCCGACCGGATCACCTGGAGCGCGGGCATCCCCACGTCGCGCGCGAGGAACAGCAGTTCCTCGTGCACCTCGGGCCATTGCTGGTCGGCGCCAAGCGAAAAATCGGTGCCGGTCGAGATCGGCACGCCCGCGCGCCACGCCTGTTGCGTCAGCCGAATGGTGGCCGGCCCGGTGCAGCGGTGCCCCTTGCCGGGGCGCACGAACAGGCTGCCGGTCGCATCGAGGATCGTGCCGCGCCTCAGCATCTCGCGATAGAGGCCCGCGATCACCGGATCGTCGCCCTTCTTCGCCAGCAACGCCTCGTTGACCGGGGTGTGATCCTCATAAGCGGCGAGCATCACCGGCGCGGCCTGATAGGCGAGATAGCAGACGTGGCTTACGCTGTCGGGGCCGGCGGCGATCACGTCGGCGGGGCGGGTGGGGAAGACCGCGCTATGCGCCCACACCCGGATATTCTGGCGATGCGCCTCCGCGGTGATCGCCTTGACCAGCCGTGGCGGAAGATCGGCGTAGATCTTGATCGCGGTGGCCGAGGTGCCGCGCGCCAGCGTCACCGCGGCGGGCAGATCGGTGGCGTCGTCGATCGACTGCATCCACGGCGCGGTGCCTGGCCTGGCGCCGACCGATACCGCGAGCACGCGCTTGTCCTGGAAGAACGGCGGCCCGGCCATCAGGGCGGCATAATAGATATCGGGCGCGGGAATCTCCCCGGTCAGCGCCTCGCGGCTCAACTCGCCGACCGGGCGCAGGTCGTCGGCCATGTCGCGCACCGCGGTGACCCCGCCGAACAGGTTGCGGCGGAGTAGCGCCTTGGCGCGGACATTGTTGGGCGGGGTGGCGAGATGGACGTGGCTGTCGATCAGCCCGGGGATGACATAACGCCCGGCGAGATCGACCTGTCGCGCGGTCGCGTCCTCCGCGATCGTCCCGTGCGGCGCGATCGAGACGATCCGCTCGCCGCGGACGAGGATATCCTGATGCGGATGCGCCGGGGCGCCGGTGCCATCGATCACGATGGCATCGGCGTAGAGCGTCAGATCGCTTTCCGCCGCGAGCGCGGGGGCGGCGAGGAGGCCGGCCGCCGCTATTCCCAGCGCAAACCGCGACAACCGCCGACGCCGGCGGGACGAACTATCGATGACCCCGTTCACCGGATTATCGCTAAGTGATGCTTGGGTTTTTTGCTAGGGGGCTAAGCAAATCCGGCACCCCACATCGTCATGCCAGCGAAAGCTGGCATCTCCCTCCACACGCGGATCGCTGGTGGATTGATTCAGACGGATGGTTCCCGCTTCTCTCAGCCGTCATGCCGGGAAAGGATTCCGGGACTCATCTGTTGTGCTCTCACCACCAGGGGCACGAGACCCCAGCTTTCGCTGGGGTGACGTGGGGAGGAGCAGCGGAAGTGGGGGTTCAACGATAGCGGTCGATCGCCAATCCTGCCGGGTCGACCGCCGGCTTGGTCCCGCCGATCAGGCTGGCGATCAGATGCCCCGAGCCGCAGCCCATCGTCCAGCCGAGCGTGCCGTGCCCGGTGTTGAGGAACAGATTGTCGACCGGGGTCGCGCCGATCACCGGCGGCCCGTCGGGGGTCATCGGGCGCAGGCCGCTCCAGTAATTGGTCTCGCCGTCGACGATCGCGCCGCCGGGGAACAGATCGGTGAGCGAGTGGAGCAAGGTCGCCTGCCGCCGCGCCGGGAGGCTGTTGTCGAACCCCGAAATCTCCGCCATCCCGCCGACGCGGACGCGGCTGCCCAGCCGGGTGATCGCGATCTTGTAGGTCTCGTCGAGCAAGGTCGAGACGGGCGCGCGATCCGGGTCCGCCACCGGCACGGTGATCGAATAGCCCTTCACCGGATAGACCGGCAGGCCGAGCCCGAACGGCTTGAGCAGCGCGGGGGAAAAGCTCGCGAGCGCGACGAGATAGGCGTCGCCGCGCACCAATCCGGCATTGGTCCTGACCCCCGACACGCGGCCGGCGTCGCGTTCCAGCGCCTCGATATTGGTGTTGTAGCGGAAGTCGACACCATTTGCCGCCAGCCAGTCGGCGAGCTGGCGGGTGAACATCTGGCAATCGCCGGTCTCGTCGCCGGGTAGCCGCAAGCCCCCGACGAACTTGCCGCTCGTCGCGGCAAGCCCCGGCTCGGCGGCGACGCAGCCGGCGCGGTCGAGCAATTCATACTCGACCCCGAAATCGTCGAGCACCGCCATGTCCTTGGCCGCGCCGGCGAGCTGCTTTTCGGTGCGGAACAGCTGGAGCGTGCCCTGCGCGCGCTCGTCATAGGCGATGCCGAGCTTCTCGCGCAGCACCTTCAATTCGTCGCGGCTGAATTCGGCGAGGCCGACCATCCGGCTCTTGTTGAGCGCATAGCGCGCCTCGGTGCAGTTGCGCAGCATCATCGCCAGCCAGCGCAGCATCGCCGCATCGGGCTTGGGGCGCAGGATCAGCGGCGCGTGCTTCATCATCAGCCAGCGCACCGCCTTTTGCGGGATGCCCGGCGCGGCCCAGGGCGAGGCATAGCCGGGCGAAACCTCCCCGGCGTTGGCGAAGCTGGTTTCGAGCGCGGGGCCGGGCTGGCGATCGATCACCACCACCTCATGCCCGGCCTGCTGGAGATAATAAGCCGAGGTCACGCCGACCACGCCGGCGCCGAGAACGATCACGCGCATATCTGTGCTCCGTCGACATAGCGGCGTTCGTGGCGCCGGCCGAGCTGGGTGAGGATTTCATAAGCGATCGTCCCGGCCTCGCCGGCGACGTCGTCGAGCGTTTGCGAGGGCCCGAGCAGTTCGACGAAATCGCCTTCGGCCAGCGCCTCGTCGGGGAGCGCCGAGATGTCGACCGTCAGGCTGTCCATCGACACCCGCCCGGTGATCGGCAGCCGTGTGCCCTGATGCCAGACCGCGCCGACATTGCTAAGGTGGCGGGGCCAGCCGTCGGCATAGCCGATGCCGACCGTCGCCAGCCGGCGCCGCTCGGACGCGATGTAATCCAGGCCGTAGCCGACCCCGGTGCCGGCCTCGATCTCGCGGATCTGGATCACGCGCGCGGCGAGCGTCGCGACCGGGCGCAGCCCCTCGGCCAGCGCGCTCGGCGCGACGCCGTAGAGCGCGATGCCGGGGCGCGCGACGTCGCAATGGAATTCTTCGGGGAGGAATGAGCCGCCGCTGTTGGCGATCGAGGCGGGAACGCCGGGGAAACGCGCGCGCGCCAACGCGAACCGTGCGAGCTGGGCTTCGTTAGCGGAATTGCCGGGCGCGTCGGCGCAGGCGAGGTGGGTCATCAGCAGCCGTAGCGACACCTCGCGGGGGAAGGCGGCGTCGTCGGCGAGCGTCGCCACCGATCTGGCGTCGAGGCCGAGCCGCGACATGCCGCTATCGACCTGCAGTGCCGCGGGCAGCGCCGCGCCGCGTTCGCGCGCCAGTGTGCGCCAGCGCTCGACCTGGCTCAGCGAATTCAGCACCGGGAT
This sequence comes from Sphingomonas sp. 66-10, assembly GCF_001897045.1. Classification (NCBI taxonomy): domain Bacteria; kingdom Pseudomonadati; phylum Pseudomonadota; class Alphaproteobacteria; order Sphingomonadales; family Sphingomonadaceae; genus Sphingomonas; species Sphingomonas sp. 66-10. The sequence goes on along the minus strand of NZ_MKRR01000135.1, from coordinate 71,918 downwards.
GAGGCCGCGGTCGGCGCAAAGCCGCTCGCCGCCGGGGTCGACGCCGTTGAGGATGAGGATCTCGCTGCCGGCGCCGAGCGCTTCGCGCAGCGCGATCGCTTCGCCGAGCTGCGCGACGAAGAAGATGCCGCACCCGGCGTCGCGCAGCATCGGTGCGACCCGCGCCGCGCCGAGCCCATACGCATCGGCCTTGACGACCGCGCTGCACATCGCGGGAGCGATGCGCGCGGCGATCAGCCGGTAGTTATCTCGGATCGCCCCCAGATCGATCGTCAGCCGGCTCGAACTGGTGGGGCAAAGATGTTTCGCCATGAGCATCCTCCGAGTGCGGGAATGCCAGCGACCCGTTCGAATTCTCCGCCGATTTGGCGTGCATTATTGCGTGGGATAGGACATGACAGAATAATCTTCGATCAAATGGCATATTCTGCATGTCTACCCTCGACGAGGCCGACCGCCGTATCCTCACCCAGCTTCGCCTCAATGCGCGGATCGCCAACAACGCGCTGGCGGAGGCGGTGGGGCTCTCGCCTTCGGCCTGCCTGCGCCGGGTGAAGTTGCTCGAACAATCGGGGGTGATCCGCGGCTATACCGCGATCGTCGCCGGCGGTGCGCCCGACGAGGGGACGGTGGCGATCGTCCAGGTCGAGCTCGAACGGCAGACTGAGGAATATCTGCTCCGCTTCGAACGCGCGCTGCGCCAGCATCCCGAGGTGCGCGAATGGTATCTGATGACCGGGGCGGGGGATTATGTCCTGCGGGTGCAGATCGCGGGAATGGAGGAATATGCCGCCTTCCACCGCGACGTGCTGTCGCGGCTGCCGGGGGTGACGCGGATCACCTCGAGCTTCGCCATGCGCAGCCACCGTCATGCATGAGGTTTGACTTGAGCGCGCGCGGGAGACATCATCGCGCGATGCAGATCGAACGCTGCCTTTTTCGCTTTCGCCACCACGGGGGGCAGCTTCTCGCGGGCATTTAGCCCCGGGTTCCGGCGCGACATGCCCCGAACCCGGGGCACCCGATCAACCGGCGCGCGCGCCTCATTCTACCCCCGCGGAAAGCAAGAGACATGACGAGCAGCAAGGCGACCAAGCGTCCGCCGATCCATATGATCGACGAAGAAGCCGACAAATTGACCAATCTCGCGATCGGCGCCGAGGATCGGCTGCCCGAGGTGAGCGAGATGCTGCTGGAGGAAATCGGCCGCGCGCATATCCATCGCGCCGCGCGCATCCCCAGCGACGTGGTGACGATGCACGCCAGCGTCGAATTCATCGACGAGGCGAACGGCACGGCGCGCACCGTGCAACTGGTCTATCCGAAGGAGGCCGATATCTCGGCCGGGCGCGTTTCGATTCTCACCCCGGTGGGGGCGGGGCTGATCGGGCTGCGCGAAGGGCAATCGATCCTGTGGCCCGATCGCGAAGGGCATCGCCGCGCGCTGTCGATCGTCAAGGTGACGCAGGCGCCGCAGGCGGCCTGAGGGGTGCCCGTCGCGGGCTCCCCTCCGTTCGCCCTGAGCTTGTTGAAGGGCTGCACTTCTTCCTTCCGAAGAAAAGTGCAGGGCTTCGACAAGCTCAGCCCGAACGGGGAGAGGGGGGGCGGCTCAAGGCCGGGGTGACGATTGCCTGAGGCAATCACGCCCACAAAAAACGGCGCCGATCGAAACCGACCGGCGCCGAATGCTGAGTGTCAGGCCTTGACGTGCTGCGAGATGTACTTGTTCATCTCGAACATCGTCACCTTGTCCTTGCCGAAGACCTTCTTGAGCTTGTCGTCGGCGAGGATTTCACGCTTGTTCTCGGGATTCTGCAGCTTGTGCGACTTGATATAGTCCCACACCTTGCTGATCACCTGGCTGCGCGGCAGCTTGTCGTTGCCGACGATGGCGCCCAGCTCCGCCGAGGGCTGGACGGGAGCATGGATGCCGCCGCTCTTGGTAGTCGTAGCCATTGTATTCCTTCCTGTTGCGCCGGTTGACCGGCCTCTTTCGGAATCACGCCTTCTTGAGCGCGCGATGCTTGTGCGCCGCCTTTTTCCCGTTGTCACCTCCCTCAGAGGGGAAATGATAGGCTTTCGTCTCAGAGACTAGGCGGTTGAGGCAGAAATTCCGGCCCCGGAGCGATCCGGGGCCGGCGGAGAGGGTCAGAATTTGAACCCGGCGGCGACGCCGTAGCGGCGCGGTTCGAGCGTGAAGATGTTGGTGAACAGGCCGGACGACTGATCGGTCACGTACATGCCGGTCGTGGCGCTGTTGTTGGTCAGGTTCTGGACGAAGCCGCGGATGTAGAAGCGGTCGTTCGGCCCGTTGATCTGCAGCTGCGCGTTGACCACCGCATAGCCCGGGATGCGATCGATCGGGTTCTTGTTGAAGATCGTCCCCCAGCTGTTGCCGGTATAGTTGAGGTCCGCGCGCGGCACGATCGACCATTCGCCGGCGTTGATCGTATATTGCGCGCCGACCGCCCATTTGTACGACGGGGCGTTGGGCAGGCTGTTGCCGCGGACGTTGGTTTCCACCCCGCTGGGATCGACGACGAACGGCAGCCCGCTGCGCGCGGCGGTGATCGCCAATTGCGAGCAGATCGAGAAGGCGCCGGTCGTGTTGGTGCCCGGGATCGGGGTGGTCGGCTGTAGGCCCACCGCTGAGTTGAACCCGTTGACGAAGGCATTGACCTGCGCCGCGGTGGCGGCCGAGCCCTTGGCCGGGCGGATCGCGCAGTTCGACGCGTTGGTGAGGTCCTTGATGATCACCGCGTCCGAACGGCCGCCCGACGGGTCGCGCGGATTGGCGAGATAGGTGTCGCCCGTCACCTTCGACTTCATATAGCTGAAGTTGGCGTTGACCACGAAGGCCGGGATCGGGCTGATGATCGCTTCCGCCTCGACGCCGTAGATATCGGCGTTGATATTGTCGTTGACCGAGGTGCGGGCGACGATGCGGCTGAGCTGCAGCCCCTTGTACTTATAGTAGAAGCCCGTGACGTTCAGCCGGAAGCGGCCGTGATCCCAGGTGTTTTTCGAGCCGATTTCGAACGAATCGACCTTTTCCGGCGCGAAGGTGGTGGGCACCGAGAACACCGGCGACAGCGGTGGATTGATGCCGCCCGATTTGTAGCCGCGCGAATAGGAGGCGTAGATCAGGTTGTTGTCGCTGATCTTGTAATCGAGCACCGCGCGGCCGGTGAGCCGCCCGAAGCTGACCGAGGTGGTGGCAAACGGTTGGTTGCCCGCCGTCGACGAGTCGAAGTCGTAGCTGCCGTTGCTCAGGAACGGATTGGCGTTGGTCGAGCCGTAAGGCACCAGCACGCTCGACGAGGCGCTGGCGACGATCGGATTGCCCTCTGCATTGAGCAGCGGGCCGGTTCCGGCGGCGTTGGGGACCACGGCGCTCTTGGTGTCGGAGATCAACGTGGTGCGCGCCGACACTTCCTTGTCGTCATGATTGTAGCGCAGCCCGAGCGTCAGCTTGAGCTTGTCGTTGAACTTGAAATAGGTTTCGCCGAACAGGCCATAGGATTTCAGGCGGAAATTCGGGGCGTTGTTGCGATAGAAGGGCGTCGCGGCGAAGGCCGCACCGCCGCTCTGCGCACCGCCCAGCAGGCCGGCGGCATAATCCAGCCCGAAGCTGTTGACGTAATAATCGGTATTGGTCGCCTTGCTGTCGAAATAGATGCCGCCGAGCAGGAAGTTGAACATCCCGTCGAACGAGCTGTCGATATGCGCTTCGGCCGAATATTGCCGGATCGTCGCGCGCGAGCGATCGAAGTCGAGGCTGGTCGGCGCGCAGACGCCGTTGCCGCCATAGACGCCCACGCCGTTCGGATCCGCCAGCGATTGGCACAATGAGCCCGGCCCGTTGGGGACGAGCGCGTTGCGCATCTTGCCGAACAATCCGCTCAGCGGGCCGCCCGGGCCGGCTGCGGCATAGAGCGTGTTGAGCCCGACATTTGTGGCATAGGAATTTTCGACCGCGAGGTTGTAATCGGAGGTCGAGTCGACGGTATTCTTCATATAGCCGCCGGTGATGTTGAGGCTCACCTGGCCGAAATTATGATAGATCTTCGCCATATATTGCTGTTCTTCGGCGAAATAGGTCGGCTGGTAATCGATGTTCACCGTGCGGACGTCGGCGGGGTTGACCACCCCGGCGAAGCTGTCGCGCGCCTGATAGACGCTGCCGAGGCCGAGCCCGGCCAGTGCCGGCGAAACCGCCAGCGAGAGGAATTCGCGGCTGGTGAGGATCGTCGCCAGCGTTGAATTGCCGTTGAGCGTCTGGTTGGTCAGCTTGTCGGGCAAGCAGCCCAGCACCCCGGTCGGGTCGCGGTGGCAGAGCTGTTTCTGGATGCGGCTGCGGTTGTCGCGCTCGTGGAAATAATAGCCGATCAAATCGACGCGGGTGTCGGCCGAGGGTTCCCACGACAAGGTGCCGCGCACCGAATAGAGGTCGCGCCCGTCGATGTTGCTGTTGGTGTAGAGGTTCTTGGTATAGCCGTCGCGGTTGAGCCAGGTGCCCGCGACGCGGATCCCCAGCGTGTCGCTGAGCGGCAGGTTGAACATGCCCTTCAGCCGCTTCGAATCATAATTGCCATATTCGAATTCACCCGCGGCGTGGATGCCCGAGAGATCCGGCTTGGCGGTGATGAAATTGACCACGCCCGAGGTCGCGTTGCGGCCGAACAGCGTGCCCTGCGGCCCGCGCAGCACCTCGACGCGCTCGAGATCGAAGAACTCGCTTTCGAACAGGCGCGAGTTGAGCAGCGGCATGTCGTTGATGTGGATCGCGGTCGCGCTGTCGCAGGTCGTGCCGACGCACAGATCGCCGATGCCGCGGATCGTGAAGCTCGACGAGGTGAAGTTCGTCTTGGTGAAGGTGACGTTGGGCAGCGTCTGCTGCAGCGCGCTCGGATTGACGATCTGCTGCTTTTCCAGATTCTCCGAGGTGAAGGCGGAGACGGCGATCGGCACGTCCTGCAACCGCTGCGACTGGCGCTGCGCGGTGACGACGATATCCTGGACGCCGGTCGCTGCCGTTTCGGTCGGGGCTTGCTGAGCCCATGCCGGAACGGCAAATGCCATCGTCAAAGCAGAAGCGGCGAGCAAAGTGGATTTTGTCATCGGCATCCCCCTCCATTGGGTCGCACCGGTCTTTGCCGGTTGCGGTTTGATGTTGCGGTATGGAGAGTAACGTTCGAATTTTTGCGCAGTCAAACGAAATCGGCCTGCGCGCGTAAAGGAGTTTTACAGGCTGTGTCCGAAAGGAAACAGTTGCATTTTGGAACCTGTTCATGACGCGTCGCGGGAATTTTTCGCAAATGCGGTATGATCGACGAGGAGAAGCCCGTGAAGAAATCCCCCCCCGCCGCGATCTTGGGGCCGGACGGCAAGCTCGAAGTGCCGGATGACGTAGCGGAAGCAGTGCGCACGCTGATCCGCTGGGCCGGGGACGATCCCAGCCGCGAAGGGCTGCTCGATACGCCGAAGCGCGTCGCGCGGGCGTGGCGCGAATATTGTTCCGGCTATGGCGACGACCCGGCGCATCACCTGTCGCGGATCTTCGAGGAAGTGGGCGGCTATGACGAGATCGTGCTGCTCAAGGACATTCCGTTCCAGTCGCATTGCGAGCATCATATGGCGCCGATCATCGGCAAGGCGCATATCGCTTATCTGCCGCGCAACCACGTCGTCGGAATCTCCAAGCTCGCGCGCGTGCTCCATGCCTTCGCGCGGCGGTTGCAGGTGCAGGAGCGGCTGACCGCGGAGGTTGCCGATTGTATCTGGAACGGGCTGAAGCCGCAGGGTGTCGCGGTGGTGATCGAGGCGAGCCACGCCTGCATGACTGCGCGCGGCGTGCGCACCCCCGGGGTCGCGATGGTCACCAGCCGGATGATGGGGGTGTTCCGCGAGGATGACCGCAGCCGCAAGGAGGTGCTGGCGCTGATGGGCCTCAAGGAGTGACGCCGCGGCGCGTGCTGGTGACGGGCGGGGCGAAGCGGCTGGGCGCGGCGATCGTCCGCGCGGTCGCAGCCGCCGGGCATCGGCCTGTCATTCATT
>NZ_MKRR01000135.1:56637-65834 GCF_001897045.1 Sphingomonas sp. 66-10 | reverse complement strand
CGGCTGGCGGGGTGATCGACGGGCTGGTCAACAGCGCGTCGACCTTCGTCTACGACCGGCCCGAGGCGATCGACCACCGGCTCGCGCTTCGGCTCCACGCGATCAACGCGCTCGCGCCGTCGGTCCTCGCGCAGGCGCTCGCGGCGCAGCCGGGGCTGGCGGACGGGGCGGTGGTCAATCTGCTCGACCAGAAGCTCGCCAATACCAACCCCGACTTCTTCTCGTACAGCCTGACCAAATATGCGCTGGCGGGGGCGACCGAGATGCTGGCGCTGGCGCTGGCGCCGCGGGTGCGGGTCAATGCGGTTTCCCCCGGGCTGACGCTGCCGAGCGGCGACCAGAGCGCGGCCGAATTCGCCGCGGTGGCGAGCGCCAACCTGCTTCGGCGGCCGGTCGATGCGGCGGAGGTGGCGCGGGCGGTGGTCTATCTGCTCGATGCGCGCAGCGTGACCGGGCAGAATCTGTTCGTCGATTGCGGACAGCGCTTTCTCAAGCGCGATTCCGATGTGATGTTCGAAGGGCGCAATGGCTGAATTCACCACGATATTGGAGGGGCTCGAGGTGCAGATGCAGCTCGGCATCCACCCGCACGAGGCGGTGCCGCAGCGCGTCCGCCTCACCGTCGAGATGACGGTCGATTATCCCGCCGCGCCGCACCACGATGCGATCGACGAGGTGCTCGACTATGATTTCATCCGCACCGGGATCCGCGCATTGGCCGAGGCGCGGGGTTTCGCGTTGCAGGAAACGTTGGTCGAGGCGGTCGCGGCCTTGTGCCTGGAGGACAAGCGGGTGCGGCGGGTGCGGGTGCGGTCGATGAAGCCCGACGTCTACCCCGATGCGGCGGTGGGGTGCGAGATCGTGCGCGGGCGGTAACAGCCCACCACCGTTCGCCCTGAGCTTGTCGAAGGGCTGTCCTTCTTCGTGGCAAGAAAAGTGCAGGGCTTCGACAAGCTCAGCCCGAACGGAGCAGGGACACCGATCGTCGCCTTCCTGCCAACCCGCGAATTGCCAAGAGCGCCGCGCCCCCCTAAATGGCGCCCAAACCCAGCAGATGTGATCTTCGACGGAGCGACCGAACCGCCATGGCCGTGCAATATACCTATGTCATGAAGGGTCTGACCAAGACCTTCCCCGGCGCCAACAAGCCGGTGCTCAACAATATCCACCTGCAGTTCCTGCCGAGCGCGAAGATCGCGATCATCGGCCCCAACGGCGCGGGCAAGTCCACGCTGATGAAGATCATGGGCGGGATCGACAAGGATTTCCAGGGCGAGGCCTGGGCCGCCGATGGCATCCGCGTCGGCTATCTGCCGCAGGAGCCGCAGCTCGATCCGACCAAGACGGTGATCGAGAACGTCCGCATGGGCGCCGGCCCGATCGTCGCGAAGATCGAGCGCTTCAATGCGATCTCCGCCGAAATGGGCGATCCCAAGGACGATACCGATTTCGACGCGCTGATGACCGAAATGGGCGAGCTGCAGTCGGAGATCGACGCGGCCGACGGCTGGAGCCTCGACAGCCAGCTCGAACAGGCGATGGAAGCGCTGCGCTGCCCGCCGTCCGACAATCCGGTGACCAATTTGTCGGGCGGCGAGCGGCGCCGCGTCGCGCTCTGCCGGCTGCTGCTCGAAAAGCCCGATATCCTGCTGCTCGACGAGCCGACCAACCACCTCGACGCCGAGAGCGTCGCGTGGCTGGAGAATTTCCTCAAGGAATATACGGGTAACGTCATCCTCGTCACCCACGACCGCTACTTCCTCGACAATGTGGTCAACTGGGTGCTCGAGCTCGATCGCGGCCGCTATTACACCTATGAGGCGAACTACTCCGGCTATCTGGAGAAGAAGGCCAAAAGGCTTGAACAGGAAGAGCGCGAGGAGGCCGGGCGCCAGAAGGCGATCGCCGACGAGCTGGCGTGGATGCGCCAGACCCCCAAGGCGCGCCAGACCAAGTCCAAGGCGCGTATCCGCGCGTTCGACGAACTGATGGCGGCGCAGGAAAACCGCGCGATCGGCAAGGCGCAGATCCTGATCCAGATCCCCGAGCGGCTCGGCGGCAAGGTGATCGAGGCCAAGGGGCTGAGCAAGGCCTATGGCGACAAACTGCTATTCGAGGATCTGTCCTTCACCTTGCCGCCGGGCGGCATCGTCGGGGTGATCGGGCCGAACGGCGCGGGCAAGTCGACGCTGTTCAAGCTGATCACCGGGCAGGAGCAGCCCGACGCGGGGACGATCGAGGTCGGCTCGACCGTCAAGCTCGGCTATGTCGACCAGAGCCGCGACGATCTCGATCCCAACAAGAATGTGTGGGAGGAAATCTCCGACGGGCTCGATATCTTCCGCTTCGGCAAGCAGGAGCTGGGGACGCGCGCCTATGTCGGCGCGTTCAACTTCAAGGGGCCGGACCAGCAGAAGAAGGTCGGCCAGCTTTCGGGCGGCGAACGCAACCGCGTTCACATGGCGAAGATGCTCAAGGAGGGCGGCAACGTCCTGCTGCTCGACGAACCGACCAACGACCTCGACGTCGAGACGTTGCGTGCGTTGGAGGAGGCGCTCGAGAGCTTCGCGGGTTGCGCGGTGGTGATCAGCCACGATCGCTTCTTCCTCGATCGCCTGTGCACCCACATTCTCGCCTTCGAGGGCGACAGCCATGTCGAATGGTTCGAGGGCAATTTCGAAAGCTACGAGGAAGACAAGCGCCGCCGCATGGGCGATGCCGCCGACCGCCCGACGCGGTTGGCGTATAAGAAGCTGACGCGGTAGCTGCCGCGCTGCTCACCCTTGCCCCTAGGGGGTAGGGGCCACGAACCTCTCCTTGTGTCCCCGCGAAGGCGGGGACCCAGTCTGGGCTCCCGCCTTCGCGGGAGCACAAGGTTATGCCGGGGTGGTCGTGGACTACTCCCGCTCGCCGGCGCTCTTGTTGCGCAGCGCGAGGAATTCGCTGCCGGCGCTCCACGTCGGCCACACGCCGGCCTTTGACAGCCGCTCGCCCATCGCGTGGAACAGATCGACATCCTCGGCCGCGCCCTTGAGGTTCCAGTCGGCCGACCAGGTGTCGCAGGTCTTGTGATAGCAGGCCATATAAGCGTCGAGCCACTTCTGCCCCGCCTCGCGCCCGCCGGCCTTGAGATCGGGCGCGCCGCCCAAGGCCATCAGGAGAAGCGACGGCACCCCGCGGCGCACCACCGAGAAATGGTCGGCGCGATAGAACAGCCCGCGTTCGCTCGCGGTTTCCGGGGTGATCGTGCGCCCCTGCGTTTTCGCCGCATCGGCGAGCAGCGCGTCGAGCGACGAGGCGCCCGCGCCGACCAATGTCACGTCCTTCGCCGGCCCCGCGGTCTGGAGGATATCGAGCGTCAGGTTCGCGGCGGTCTTCGCCAGCGGATAGACCGGGTGCGCGGCATAATATTCCGAGCCGAGCAGCCCGCGCTCCTCGCCGGTCCACAACGCGAACACCAGGGTGCGGTCGGGCTTCGGCCCGGCCTTGAACTGCCGCGCCAGCTCGATCACTCCGGCGGTGCCGAGCGCATCGTCATTGGCGCCGGGGCGCAAGGTCCGCCCGGTCGCGTCGGCGGGGCCTTCGCCATAAGCATCCCAATGCGCGCCGAACATCACCGTCTCGTCGGGCCGCTTGGCGCCGGGGATTTTGGCGAGGACATTGGCGCTTTCGATCCGCTCCGCGGTCACCGGAAAATCCGCCGAGAAGCGCGTGTTGAGCGCAACCGGGCGGAAGCTCGCCGAGCGTGCCGCGACGCGCAGCCTGGCGAGATCCTGCCCGGCGGCGGCGAACAACCGCTCGGCGGCTTCGTGCGAGAGCCAGCCTTGCAGCGGGATGCGCTGATCGTCTGCGCCGCGGACGATATCGTAATTCTCGCCGTTCGAGGCATTGGCGGTCGACCAGGGATAGCCCGCCGCATCAGTATCATGGACGATCAGCGCCGCGACCGCGCCGCGGCGCGCGGCTTCTTCATATTTATAGGTCCAGCGGCCGTAATAGGTCATGCGCTTGCCGCCGAACCGGCCGATCGCATCCTCGCCCGGCCGGGCGACGAAATCGGGATCGTTGACGAGGAACACGACGACCTTGCCGCGTACGTCCACGCCCTTGAAATCGTCCCATTTCGCCTCGGGGGCGGAAACACCGTAGCCGACGAAGACGATCGGCGCGTCGTTGATCGCGATATGCGGGTCGGCGCGGACGGTGGTGAGCGCGACATCGGTGCCCTGCGCCAGCGCGGTGCCGCCGATGCTGGCCTTGCCCTCGCCGAGGCGGGTGTGGACCAGCGGCACCGGCTGGATCCACGCGCCGTCCGCACCGCCGGGTTCGAGCCCGAGCGATTTGAACCGCGCGACGAGCCAGTCGGTCGTCGTCTTCTCGCCCGCGGTGCCCGGTGCGCGGCCGCCGAATTCAGGTGAGGCGAGCGTGCGGACGATCTCCGACAGTTGCTGGGGATCGGTCTGCGCCGCCGCGGGAGCGGCGAGCGCGGTGGTAAGGGCAAGGGCGAGGAGAGCGTTACGCATTGGCGGTCCTTTGATCCCCGTTCGGGCTGAGCTTGTCCTTTCTTTCCGAGGAAGAAGGGCAGCCCTTCGACAAGCTCCGGGGGGGCGAACGGGAGGGGAGGGGTGATGCTATCTAAACGATAGCGCGGGCGGGAAGGTCAACCGGCGGGATAGGCGATTGCCATCACTTCATATTCGCGTTCGCCGGCGGGCAGCGAGACGCGGCGCAGATCACCGATCGCGGCGCCGCGCAGCGCGCGGGCGAGCGGGGCGTTCCACCCGATCAGCCCCTTGCCGGCATCCGCCTCGTCGTCGCCGACGAGGGTGAGGGTGCGGTGATTGTCGTCCTCGTCGGCGATCGTCACCGTCGCGCCGAAGAAGACGCGCGCGCGATCGGGCGCCTGCGCCGGATCGACCACCTTCGCCGCCTTCATCCGCTTGGAGAGCCAGCCGAGCCGGCGGTCGATCTCGCGCAGCCTTTTGCGGCCGTAGATATAATCGCCGTTCTCGGAGCGGTCGCCATTGCCCGCCGCCCAGGCGATCGTATCGACCAGCGCGGGGCGCTCGCGCGCGAACAATTGGTCATATTCGCTGCGCAACGCGGCATAGCCCGCCGGGGTAATGTAATTGGGGCGATCCATTCCTGGCTCAGCCTCGCTTCGACCGGCCGAGATACCAGCTCAGATTGGCCGGCCCGCGGCTGCGCGCGCGCGCCGGGTTCATCAGATCATAGACCACGGCATTTTCCAGCACACGCTGGACGTAATTGCGTGTCTCGGTGAACGGGATCGCCTCGATCCAGTCGAGCATGTCGACCGAGCCGGTACGCGGATCGCCGTTCGCGTTGAGCCATTTGTTCACATTGCCCGGCCCGGCGTTATACGCCGCGATCGCTAGCGGGTAGCTGCCGAACATATTGAAGATGCGCTGGAAATAATTGGCGCCGAGCTGGATGTTGTAACTCGTGTCGGTGGTCAGCGCGCCGGCGTTATAGGCGAGGCCAAGCTTCGCGGCCTGTTCGCGCGCGGTGCCCGGCATCAGCTGCATCAGCCCGCGCGCGCCCGCGCCCGAGATCGCCATACGATCGAAATTGCTCTCCTGCCGGGCGATCGCGTGGATCATCGTCCAGTCGCTCTCGAACCCGCTCGGCACCGATACGGTGGGGAAGCCGCTGGCGCGATATTCGGTGAGCCCGTTGAGCATCGCGCGCCGCCCGACCAGCACCCCGAGATCGGGGCGGCCGATCGCGCGCGAGAGTTCGTCGGCGAGCAGGTGATCGCTGTCGCTGTCCGCATCGAGCGCGATTTCCTTCACAAAGGCGGTCTGGTCCTGCCAATTGCCGGTCGCGCCGAGATATTGCGCGGCGCGCACCACCTCGCGGTTGTAGAAAGCGGCGCGGGTCGCGGGGTCGATCGCGGGGGTGCCGACCGGCGGTGGCGCGACCAGCGCGCGGCCGAGATGCTCGTTGGCGAGCTGGCCGTAATATTGATCGCGGAACCCCGCGGCGCGTTCGTAGAAAGATGAGGCCTCGCTCGCGCGCCCGGCAGCCTCGGCGGCGCGCGCCGCCCAGTAAAAGCCCTTGGCGCGGACCTGCGGCGCGATCGTGCCGCGGCCGTAGCGCTCGAACATCGGCATCGCATCCGCCGGGCGGCCCAATTTGTTGAGCGCGACCTGCCCGGCGAGCCAGGCGAGGTTGGTATATTGATCGCGTTCGCCATAGGATTTGGTCGAGACGTCGGTCCCCGCGGGATAAGCGTCATCGATTTGCCGCGCGATATCGTAAGCGGTCTGCCACTGGCCGTCGGTCGCAGCGCTCTTGGCGTTGGAATAGAGCGTCGCGTAGAATTTTTCCGGGTTGCCCGGCGGGTTCATCCCCGGCGCGCGGGTCCGCGCGAGCCACTGGCGCGCCGCGGCGGGGTTGGTGCGGCCGAGCCAGATCGCCTTGTCGGCGATATAGCCGGCGTCGCGCTCGCCCACAGCGTCGGTCGTCGCGGCGAGCTCGGCGGCATTAGCCGATCCGCTGCGGAACGCGAGCCGCGCGGTGAACAGCGGCAGGCGGGAGGAGGAAACGAGCACGATCTGCCGCGCCGCGATGCTCGTCGCGCCCTGCCACAGAAGCGCGTCCATCCGCGCATCCTGGTCTTCGGCGCGGAGCGCATTGCCGAATTGCTGCTGGAGCGCGGCCTCGTCGTTGGCGGCGAGCGCGCCGCGCCGCCACGCCGCGCGCGCCGCCTCATTGGCCTCGCTGCTGCGGCCGGTCGCGGCGAGCGCGCGGGCATAAGCGAGCCCGCCGGTCGCGGACTGCGGCGGATAGCGGCGGAAATAGGCGACCGCCGCGCTGGGCGAGGCGGTGTCGGCCTTGCGTTCCGCCGCGCGGCGGTTGGCCGCTTCGCCCGGCCAGCCGGGATGCGCGATCAGGAAGCTGGCATAGCTGTCGAACGGCAGGGAATCGGTCTGGCGCAGCGCGGTCCATTGCGCGATCGGCCCGGCGATCGCGGCGGCATTGGGCGCGAACGGCACCGCCGGGGTGGTCGGTGCGCTCGGCGACGCATTGGTCTGCCCACCCTGTTGTTCGGCGCGCATATTGGCCATCCGCGTCGCGTAAGAATCGTCCTGATCCTGCGCGAGCGCCAGGGCCGCGCCGGCCATTAGAGTCAATCCGATCAAAGCACCTGCCTTCAATTCGAGCCACCGTTATGGACAGACTAGCGGTTCAACCCGTATCTGTCCTGAACGAACCTTAACTTATCGCCATTTCGGGGGCGTAAAATCATGTTTTCCGGCTCAATTCCGGCGCTCGTCACGCCGTTCGACGCGCATGGCGAGTTCATCGAATCGGCGTATCGAGATCTCGTCGAGTGGCAGATCGCCGAAGGCTCCGCGGCGTTGGTGCCGTGCGGCACCACCGGCGAGGCGGCGACGCTGACCAAGGACGAGCAATTCGCGATCGTCAAAGTGTGCGTCGATCAGGCCAAGGGGCGCGTGCCGGTGATCGCCGGGGCGGGATCGAACGACACGCGGGTCGCCGCGGCCAATCTGATCGCCGCGAAGGAAGCCGGGGCGGATGCGGCGCTGATGGTGCCGCCTTATTACAACCGCCCGTCGCAGGAGGGGATCTACCAGCATTTCGCCGCGCTCGCGCCGCAATCGCCGCTGCCGATCGTGCTGTACAACGTCCCCGCGCGCACCGTGACCGATATCCAGCCCGAGACGCTGATCCGCATCGTCAGCGACTTTCCCGAGCTGTTCGTTGCGGTGAAGGATGCCTCCGGCGTGCTCCAGCGCGTGTCGCAGCACCGCGCCGCGCTGGGCGACGGTTTCTGCCAGCTTTCGGGCAATGACGATCTCGCGCTCGGCTATAATGCCACCGGCGGGGTGGGGTGCATCTCGGTCACCGCCAATGTCGCGCCGCGACTGTGCGCCGATTTCCAGGCGGCGTGCGCGGCGGGCGATTATGCCAAGGCGCTCGAACTCAACGACCGGCTGTTCGCGCTCCACGTGTCGCTGTTCACCGATGCCTCGCCGGGGCCGGTGAAATACGCGATGACCAAGGTGCGCCCCGGTTTCCCCGAGGGGCTGCGGTTGCCGATGACCTGGCCGGGCGAAGCCGCGCGCAAGGCGGTCGACGCGGGATTGGCGCGCGCCGGATTGTGACGCGCGCCGGACACGGCTGCGCCACAATCGCGGCGCAGCCTCGCCGGGATGGAGTTGCTGCTGCTCGCGTTGCAGGCTGTCGCCGGACCGGTGCTGGCGGAGGCGCGGCCGCGTCTCGCGGAGAGGACCTGCCCGCCGGCGCGTGAGGGCGAGGTTACCGTGTGCGGGCGGCGCGAGGAGCCGTTCCGGCTGAAGCGGCTGCCCGAGCGCTATGACGAGAGCGCGTTGCCCAAAGCCGAGACGACGGTGCTCGGCAATGCCAGGCTCGGTGTCGAGACCGATCAGGGCTCGGTCGGCGGGGTTTCGAGCAATCGCGCGATGGTGAGGCTGAAGGTCCCGTTTTAGCGTCATTTTGCCGTCCGGCTCTGGACGGAGGCGATGTCGGGTTTCCGAATGCCTCGCACGCCCACGTTGCCCTCGTCGCGTTTGGACCCTACATCGCGCGCCTTATGCCGCGTCCCAAGCCAGCCACATTCGACAAGAAGAAGATCGTCGCCGAGAACCGGCGCGCCCGCTTCGACTATTCGATCGAAGACAAATTCGAGGCCGGGATCGTGCTTACCGGGACCGAGGTGAAATCCTTGCGCTTCGGCGAAGGCTCGATCGCGGAAAGCTATGCCGAGGTCAGCGATGGGGCGGTGTGGCTGATCAATTCCAACGTCCCCGAATTCAGCCACGGCAATCGCTACAACCACGAGCCGCGCCGACCGCGCAAATTGCTGCTCCACGAGCGCGAGATCAACCGGCTCCACGGCGCGGTCGCGCGCGAGGGGATGACGCTCGTCCCGCTGTCGGTCTATTTCAACGCGCAGGGGCGCGCGAAGGTCGAACTGGCGCTCGCCAAGGGCCGCAAGGCGCACGACAAGCGCGAGGCGATCAAGGAGCGCGAATGGAAGCGTGAGGCCGGGCGGCTGATGCGCGACCGGGGCTGATGGCCTCCGCCGCGCCGGGGCTGTGGCAGCGATTCGCCGGCTGGTGCGCGCGCAACCTGCCAACCCGCGAATCGATGGAGAACAGCCGGCTGCTGCGCCCGGTGGCGCA
>NZ_MKRR01000135.1:40706-56621 GCF_001897045.1 Sphingomonas sp. 66-10 | reverse complement strand
CCGCTCGGTGCCGCGCGGGGTCGCGCTGGGGATGGTGACCGGTATCCTCTTCCCGGTGGCGCAGATTCCCTTCTCCGCGATGCTCGCATTGCCGCTGCGCGCCAATATTCCCGCGGCGGCGCTGACCACTTTCATCACCAATCCCTTCACCACGCCGCCCTTGTGGGTGGCGGCTTATTGGATCGGGAAATGGGCGTTGCGCATCGATGCGGCGCTGCCCGGCGATCCGGTACGTGAGGCAGCCAATGCCGGCTGGGCGCAATGGCTGCTCTCGGACGCCGCGCCGGCGACCGCGGTCGGGCTGCTGATCGTCACCGGCGCCTTTGCGATCGGCGGCTATTTCCTGTCGATGTTCGGCTGGCGGATGTGGATCGCGCGCAAATGGCGCAATCGTCGCACTCGTAACCAAGATTGACGAGGCGTCTTATCGAGGTAAATCACACGCATTCGAAAGATCGAAAAGGGGCTTTCCCAGATGCGTGCGATTGTTCTCATTACCCTGCTCGCGGGCGCCGCGACAGGCGCCGTCGCGCAGACCGCGCCGCAGCAGCAACCAGCGGCGGCGAGCGCCGACCGGCCCGAAATTGGCGATTTCGGCTTCGATCTCGCGGGGCGTGACACCAGCGTCGCGCCGGGCAAGGATTTCTACGATTACGCCAATGGCGACTGGCAGAAGGTGACGCAGATCCCGGCGGATCGCTCGGCCTACGGCATGTTCCACCGGTTGCAGGATCTGTCGCAGCAGCGGCTCCGTTCGCTGCTCGAGGAAGTGGCGAAGCAGCCGGGCAACAAGTCGGGCGACTTCTACACCAGCTTCATGGACGAAGCCGCGATCAACGCCAAAGGTGCCACGCCGATCAAGCCGTGGCTCGCCGCGATCAAGGCGACCAAGGATCGCCGCGCGCTCGCGATCGAGGCCGCGAAGATGCAGCGCTATGGCGTGTCGGGGCTGTTCAGCGCCGGGGTCGGGCAGGACGACAAGAACCCCGATGCCTATATCGTCGGGCTCTCGCAGGGCGGGCTCGGGCTCCCCGATCGCGATTATTATTTGAAAGACGATGCCAAGCTGGCCGAGACCCGCACCGCCTATCAGGCCTATCTGACGCGGATGCTCGAACTGGCGGGCGAGCCCGATGCGGCAAAGCGCGCGGCGGCGGTGTTCGCGTTCGAAAAGGCGCTTGCCGGCGTGCATTGGACCCGGATCGAGAGCCGCGACGCCGACAAGACCTACAATAAATTCGCCTTCGCCGATCTCGCGCAGCGCGCGCCGGGGTTCGACTGGAGCGATTTTGCCAAGGCGGCGGGGATGCCGGTGACCGGCGATTATCTCGTCGCGCAGCCGAGCGCGCTGACCGGCGAGGCGAAATTGTGGGCCGAAACCCCGCTTGCCGTGCTCAAGGATCATCTGATGCTGCACGTCATCGGCAGCTATGCCCGCTTCCTGTCGAGCGATTTCGACAAGACCCGCTTCGCCTTCTACGGCACCACGCTCTCCGGCACGCCCGAGCAGCAGGCGCGGTGGAAGCGCGGCAGCGATCTGGTGAAGAACGAACTGGGCGAGGATATCGGCCGCGCCTATGTCGCCAAATATTTCCCGCCCGAGGCGAAGGCGGCGGCCGATGACCTCGTCAAGAACGTCATCACCGCGATGGGCGAGCGGCTGCGCAAGCTCGAATGGATGGCGCCCGAGACCAAGCAGAAGGCGCTGGCCAAGCTCGCGACCTTCCGCCCGAAGATCGGCTATCCGGTGAAATGGCGCGATTATTCGGCGCTGGAGGTGAAGCGCGACGATCTGGTCGGCAATGTCGCGCGCGCCAACGAATTCGATTTCCAGCGCGATCTGAACAAGCTCGGCAAGCCGGTGGACCGCGACGAGTGGTTCATGACGCCGATGGAGATCAACGCTTATTACAACCCGCCGATGAACGAGATCGTCTTCCCGGCGGCGATCCTGCAGGCGCCGTTCTTTGATCCGAAGGCGGATCCGGCGATCAACTACGGCGGGATCGGCGCGGTGATCGGGCATGAGATCAGCCACGGCTTCGACGATCAGGGCCGCAAATATGATGCCCACGGCAAGCTGACCGACTGGTGGACCGCGCAGGATGTCGAGCGGTTCAAGGGCTTCACCGACAAGCTCGTCGCGCAATATGACGCTTACGAGCCGCTGCCGGGCCAGCATGTCCAGGGTGCGCTGACGCTGGGCGAGAATATCGCCGACCTCGCCGGGCTGACCGTGTCGATCGATGCCTATCACGCCTCGCTCGGCGGCAAGCCGGCACCGGTGCTCGACGGCACGACCGGCGACCAGCGCTTCTATCTCGGCTGGGCGCAGGTGTGGCGGGTCAAGATGCGCGAGCCGATGCTGCGCCAGAGCCTGCTCACCGATCCGCACGCGCCGGGGCACCAGCGCGTGTTGACCGTGCGCAATCTCGATCCGTGGTACGGCGCCTATAATGTGAAGGCGGGGGATGCGCTGTATCTCGCGCCTGAAGCCCGCGTTCGCATCTGGTGAGCGTATTCGCCGCCCGTTGCGCTTGACGCGTGACGGGCGGCGAAGGATCACGCAGGAGTCATGGCTTCCCGACCGATCGCTCCTCCGATCCACTTGACCCAGCGCAGCGCGCTGCTCGCCTCGCTGCTCGCCGGGGGGATCGCCGCGCTGATCGTGCTGTGGCTGACCGGCAGCGCGGTGTTTGCCGGCGGGTTCCTCGGCGCGGCGGTGGTGCTGGCCGGGGCGGCGATGACATGGCGCTCGCTCGCGGGCGCGGATGAGGCAACCGCGGTCGAGGTCGACTGGGGGCTGGCGCGCGCGATCGCGCAGACCGCCGCTGATGCGATCGCGATCACCGACCGGGCGGGGCGGCTGGTCTGCGCCAACGATCGCTACGAGGCATTGTTCGGCGGCTTTCCCGCGCCGCCCGATCTGCCGCTGGGCGAGGGCGGGGCGGCGGCGCTCGCCACCGCGGGGCGCGCGGCGTGGCGCGACGGGCGCGCGCCGAGCGGGCCGCTGCGGCTCGACCGCCAGACGATCACCGCTGAGGTGACCCGCGCCGGCGAGCAGCAGGACATGCTGATCTGGCGCTTCGAGCCCGCCGCCGATGCGACGCGCGTCGACCGGCTCACCGACGCGCTGGCCGGCGATCTCGGCAACCGGCTGGGCGAGGCGGGGATCATGGCCGCGCTGATCGCCCCCGATGGCCGCGTCCTCAGCGCCAATCCGGTGCTGTCGCATCGTGCGCTCGGGCAACCGGGCGGGACGATCGAGGGGCAGGATTTCGCGCGTTTCCTGATCACCGACAGCCGCGGGCTGGTGCGGTTCGAACGCGAGGGGCTCGACGGCAATCCGCTGCGCCCGGTGCAGGTGCCGTTCGCCGAGAATGAAAGCGAGGGCGGGCCGATCCTGATCGCGCTGCTCGACGAAGAGGATGCGCCGGTCGCCGACGGGCCGACCGCGGCGAACCATATCAGCACGCTCGTCTCGCTGATGCCGGTCGGGATCGCCTTGGTCGATCGCGAGGGGCGGTTCGTCCAGATGAACGAGGTCTTCACCCGCGCCGCCGGGATCGATCCCGCGGTGCCCCCGCTCTATCCGGGCGATCTGGTGGTGCGCGAGGACAAGGCCGCGGTGGCCGATGCGGTGCGGCGCTTCGCCAATGGCGCGGCCGCGCCGAGCGACATGGCGGTGCGGCTACGCGATCACCCCGAGGAGCCGGTGGTGCTGACGATCGCCGGCGCACGCGGGATGGGCGCGGCGGCGGTGGTGCTGAGCCTCAAGGACAATAGCGAGGAATCGCGGCTCAAGCGTCAGGTGGCGCAGGCGACCAAGATGCAGGCGGTGGGGCAGCTCGCCGGCGGCGTTGCGCATGATTTCAACAATATCCTGACCGCGATCCTCGGCCATTGCGATCTGATGCTGATGCGCCACTCCCCCGGCGACAGCGATTACGACGACATCCAGCAGATCCGCAGCAATTCGAACCGCGCCGCCGGGCTGACGCGGCAGTTGCTTGCTTTCTCGCGCCAGCAGACGTTGCGGCCGCAGGTGCTGCAATTGCCCGACGTGGTGTCCGAAGTGTCGAACCTGCTCAAGCGGCTGCTCGGCGAGACGGTGACGCTCAACGTCAGCCACGGCCGCGATCTCGGCCCGGTGCGCGCCGATCCGGGGCAACTGGAGCAGGTGGTGGTCAATCTCGCGGTCAATGCGCGCGATGCGATGCAGGCCAAGAACCCGCACGGCGGCGGCACGCTGACGATCCGCACCCGCGCGGTCGGCCCGGCCGAGGTGCGCGAGCGCGGGTCGGACATCATGCCCCCGGCGGATTATACCGCGCTGGAAATCTCCGACACCGGCACCGGCATTCCGCAGGAGGTGCTGCCGAAGATCTTCGAGCCGTTTTTCACCACCAAGGAGGTGGGGAAGGGCACCGGGCTCGGGCTGTCGACGGTCTATGGCATCGTCAAGCAATCGGGCGGCTATATCTTTGCCGATTCGAAGCCGGGACAGGGCGCGACCTTCACCATCTACCTCCCCGTCCACGCCGCCGGCGCGGTCGCCGTGCCGCGCGCACCGGTGCGCACCCGGCAGGCCGAGATGTGGGGCACCGGCACGGTGCTGCTGGTCGAGGACGAGGCGATGGTCCGCGCGGTCGCCGAACGCGCGCTCTCGCGACAGGGCTATACCGTGCTGAGCGCGGAAAATGGCGAGGCGGCGCTCGAATTGCTCGAAACCTGCCAGGCGCCCGATCTGCTGATCTCCGACGTGGTGATGCCGCAGATGGACGGGCCGACGATGGCGCGCCACGTGCGCGAGCGTTACCCGCATCTGCCGATCCTGTTCATGTCAGGCTATGCCGAGGAGCAATTGCGCAAGTCGATCGACCTCGACAATGTCGCCTTCCTGCCGAAGCCTTTTTCGGTGCAGCAACTGGGCGAAGCCGCGCGCGATGCGTTGAGCCAGGCGTGAAGCGGCTTGCGCGGCGCCCTGCGCTCGCTATGGCTGAGCTATGCGTAACCGGGTCCTGATCGTCGAGGACGAACCTCTTATCGCCATGATGTTGGAGGATTTTCTTGATGCGCTCGGCTATGCCGGCGGCGGCATGGCCGATTGTGCGGCCGACGCGCTGCCGCTGATCGCGGCGGGCGAGATCGATTGCGCGATCGTCGACGTCAATTTGCGCAACGGCGAAAAGAGCTGGGCGATCGCCGATGCGCTGGCCGGGGCCGGCATCCCGTTCGTCTTCGCGACCGGCGGGGGCGACGAGGCGATCGCCGATCCTTATCGCGATCGGCCGCGGCTGATGAAGCCGTTCACGATCGACGACGTGGCGCGCGCGCTCGGCGAACTCGGCGGCTGACGCGCAAGGCTTGCGCCCGGGGCGACGCAGCCGTAGCGCGAGCGCGATGAAGCCGATCATCCCGATATTGCTCACGACGACGCTGCTCGCCGGCTGCAAGGCGCAGCCCGTCGCGACGACGAGCGAGGTCACCGGCATCGCCTGCGCCCCCGGCGGCGCGGCGAACTTTGCCCCGGACTGCGGGCTGGATCGTATGCCGACGGCGCGCGGGACAGTGCTCGTGCTGCGTCACCCCGACGGTGGGTTCCGCCGCCTGCTGGCGAGCAAGGACGGGCTGGTCGCGGCCGACGGCGCCGAGCCGGCGAAAGTCACCAAGCTCGACAAAGGCATGATCGAGGTTGCGCTCGGCACGAACCGCTATCGCCTGCCGGCGACGCTCGGTGCGCGGCCGTGATGCCGCTCGACGGTCGCCCGATCCTCACCGCTGCCGCGATGCGCGCGGCGGAGGAGCAGATCATCGCGACCGGCACCAGCGTCTCCGCGCTGATGGAACGCGCCGGGGCGGCGGTCGCGGCGCAGGTGCGTCGCCTTGCCGGCGATCAGGAGGTGCTGATCCTGTGTGGTCCCGGCAACAACGGCGGCGACGGCTATGTCGCCGCGCGATTGCTGGCGGCGGCGGGGCAACGCGTGCGCGTGGCGGCGACCGGCGCCCCGCGCAGCGACGCGGCGATCGCCGCGCGGCACGCGTGGGGCAGGGATGTCGAGGCGCTCGGTGCGGCCGCGCCGGCGCCGGTGCTGGTCGATGCCCTGTTCGGCACCGGGCTGTCGCGCGGACTGGGCACGGATGTCGCGGGCGCGCTGACGCGGCTTGCCGCGGCGGCGGCGCTGACGATCGCGGTCGATCTGCCGAGCGGCGCGGCGACCGACGACGGACGGCTGCTTTCACCGGTGCCGGATTACGATCTGACGCTGGCGCTGGGGGCGCTCAAGCCGTCGCACCTCCTTCAGCCAGCCGCCGCTCGGTTGCGGCGCGTGATCGTGCTCGATATCGCGGTGCCGGTGGCGAGCGAGGCGTCGGTCCTGGCCCGGCCGCGTCTGTCGGCTCCTGTTGTCGATGCGCACAAATATAGCCGCGGGATGGTCGCGGTGGTCGCGGGAGCGATGCCCGGCGCGTCGGTGCTTGCGGCGACCGCTGCGGCGCGGGGTGGTGCCGGTTATGTCCTGCTGCTCGGCGGCGCGAGCGACCGCGTGGCGCATGCGATCGTGCGGCGACGGTTCGATGCGGCGGTGATCGCCGACAAACGCATCGGCGCGCTGCTGGTCGGTCCCGGTCTTGGCCGCGATGAACGCGCGCGCGAACGGCTCGAGGCAGCGCTCGCCACCGACCGGCCGCTGGTGATCGACGGCGACGCGTTGCGTTTACTGACCCCGCAAAAGCTCGCTGCACGCAAGGGGCCGATGATCCTCACCCCCCATGCCGGTGAGTTCGACGCGCTGTTCGGCGCGGACGCGGGGAGCAAGATCGACCGTGCGCGACACGCCGCCGCGACGAGCGGCGCGACGATCGTCTTCAAGGGCCCGGATACGGTGATCGCCGCTCCCGACGGAGGGGTGGTGGTCGCACTGGCCGCTTCCTCTTGGCTGTCGACCGCGGGGACAGGGGATGTGCTCGCCGGACTGGTTGCCGCGCGGCTGGCGGTCAACGGATCAAATGCGATGCCTGATCCTCTAGCAGCCGCCGCGGAGGCGGTGTGGCTTCACGGCGAGGCGGCGCGCCGCGCCGGCCCCGCTTTCATCGCCGACGATCTCGCGCGGCATCTGCCGGAGGCGATCGCCGCATGTCTGTGACCGAGACCGAAATCATCCGGGTCGCGGCACGGGGCGACGGGGTGACCGCCGATGGCCGCCACGCGCCCTTCGCCGCGCCGGGGGACATGCTGGCCGACGACGGCACGCTGACCCCCGGGCCGCATCACGCGACCCCGCCGTGCCGGCATTTCCCGGCGTGCGGCGGATGCCAGCTCCAGCATC
Source organism: Sphingomonas sp. 66-10 (assembly GCF_001897045.1). Lineage (NCBI taxonomy): Bacteria > Pseudomonadati > Pseudomonadota > Alphaproteobacteria > Sphingomonadales > Sphingomonadaceae > Sphingomonas > Sphingomonas sp. 66-10. The sequence goes on along the minus strand of NZ_MKRR01000135.1, from coordinate 49,293 downwards.
TCGACGATGCGACCTGGGGCGATTTCATCGTCGATCGCGTCGCCTCGGCGCTCGCCGCACAGGGCCTGGAGGCGGAGATTCGCGCGCCCGCGCTTTCGCCGCCGCATACCCGGCGCCGCGCCACCTTGCATTGGGAGCCCGCCGGGCGGCTCGGCTTCACCGGCGAGAAAAGCCACGCGATCGTCGATCTCGCCGAATGCCATGTCCTTGCGCCCGAATTGTTCGCGCTGGTTGCGCCGCTCAAGCGGCTGCTCGGGCGGTTGCGCTTGAAGCGACGGCTCGATCTGCACCTGACGCTCGCCGATCAGGGGGTGGACGTGCTGATCATCGGCGCGCTTCCCGAGGGACTCGAGGCGGCGGAGGCGGTCACCGATTTCGCGCAGCGCCACGCGCTCGCGCGGGTGGCGTTTGACGAGGGGTACGGCGCCGAAGTGCGCTGGGAACCCGATGCGGTGACGGTGACGCTCGGCGATGTCCCGGTGCCCTTGCCCCCCGCCGCCTTCCTGCAGGCGACGCGCGAGGGCGAGGCGGCGCTGGTCGCGGCGATGCGGGAGGCGGTGGCGGGTGCGCCGACCGTCGCCGATCTGTTCGCCGGGCTCGGCACGTTCGCGCTGACCTTGCCCGCGAAAGTCTATGCCGCGGAAGGCGCGCGCGACGCGATCCTGTCGCTCAAGGCCGGCGCGGCGCGCGCGCAGCGGCCGGTGTTCACCGAGCATCGCGACCTTTATCGCCGGCCGCTCACGACGACCGAGCTCGATCGCTTCGCCGCGGTGGTGCTCGATCCGCCGCGGGCCGGCGCGCGCGAGCAGGCGCAGGCGCTGGCGGAGAGCAAGGTGCCGGTGATCGGCTATGTCTCATGCAACCCCAGCAGCTTCGCACGCGATGCGAAGATGCTGGTCGACGGCGGTTACGTCCTCGAATGGGTGCAGCCGGTGGGGCAGTTCCGCTGGTCGACGCATGTCGAACTGGCGGCGCGCTTCACCCGCGCGGATAGTCAGCCCCGATAAAATACAGCCCGTCGGGTGGCGCATTGTGGCCGAGCGCGGCGCGGTCGCGCGCGTCGAGCGCGGCGGATACGTCGTCCGGGGTCCATTTGCCCTGGCCGACCAGCACGAGGCAGCCGACCATCGACCGCACCTGATGATGGAGGAACGACCGCGCCGAGGCGAAGATGTCGATATCCGCACCCTCGGCGGTCACATCGAGCCGGTCGAGCGTCCTGAGCGGGCTGTCGGCCTGACAATGGACCGAGCGGAAGGTGGTGAAATCGTGCCGCCCGATCAGCCGCGCCGCGCCCTCGCGCATCGCCGCGATATCGAGCGGGGTGGTGACGCGCCACGCCAGCCCGCGGTCGAAGGTCAGCGGGGCGCGGCGCTGGACGATGCTGTAGCGGTAATGCCGCCCGACACAGGAGAAACGCGCGTGCCAGTCGTCGGGGACTTCCTCGGCGGCGAGCACCGCGACCGGCGCGGGGCGGACGCGCGCGTTGAGCGCCTCCATCAGCCGGAAGGCAGTGATCGGGCGCGCGACATCGACATGCGCGCGCATCGCGGTGGCATGGACCCCGGCGTCGGTGCGCCCGGCGGCCTGGACCGCGGCCGCCTCGCCGGTGATCGCGAAGACCGCCTCTTCCAGCGCCTGCTGGACGCTCGGGCCGTGCGACTGGCGCTGCCACCCCATGAACGGACGGCCGTCGAATTCGATCGTCAGCGCGAATCGAGTCACAGGAACGTCCCGGGCGGGACGGCGAAGCCGCGGAGCAATTCCTGCGCGGGCATCACCCCGCGACCGGCACGCTGGACGAGGGTGGGGCGGATTGCACCGCTCGCGCAGGCGATCGTCAGTTGGTCATCCAGCACCTCTCCCGTTCGCCCTGAGCTTGGCGAAGGACCGTCTTTCTTCTGCGGAAGAAAGGGCAGGGCTTCGACAAGCTCAGCCCGAACGGAATCTGGCACCACGGTTGCCGCCAGCACCCGCACCCGCTCGCCATTCGCCTCGAACCACGCGCCGGGCGGGTTGAACGCGCGGATCTGCCGTTCGACCGCCGCCGCATCCTGCGCAAAATCGAGCCGGGTTTCCTCCTTGGCGATCTTGGCGGCATAGGTGATGCCCTCTTCCGGCTGGACGACCGCCGGATAAGCATGGAAATCCGCCAGCACCTCGACCATCAATCGTGCGCCGAGCGCGGCGAGTTCGTCGGTCAGGTCGCCCGCGGTCTTGCCGTCGATCGGGGTGCGGCCTTCGAGTCGCACCGGGCCGGTATCGAGCCCGGCTTCCATCTGCATGATGCCCACACCGGTTTCGGCATCCCCGGCGAGGATCGCGCGCTGGATCGGCGCCGCGCCGCGCCACCGCGGCAGGAGCGAGCCGTGGACGTTGAGGCATCCGAGCCGCGGCGCGTCGAGGACGGCGCGCGGCAGGATCAGCCCATAAGCCGCGACCACCGCGACATCCGCATCGAGCGCCGCGAAGGCCGCCTGTTCCTCGGGCGATTTGAGGCTGACGGGGGTGCGCACCGGAATCCCGCGTTCTTCCGCGCGTTTTTGCACCGGCGAGGGGACGAGCTCGCGCCCGCGCCGCCCGCCGGGGCGGGGGGGCTGGCTGTAGGCGGCGGCGATCGTGTGCCCGGCATCGGCCAGCGCATCGAGCGTCGGCACCGCAAAGGCGGGCGTTCCCATGAAGATGATCCGCATGCCCATGTTCTCGACACGCTGGCGGCGCGCGACGCAACCCCCTATCTGTTCCGCTTATGGCATCGCAGGAGATCGAGGCGCTGACGAGCGCGCTGGCGCGGCTTCCCGGATTGGGGCCGCGCTCGGCGCGTCGTGCGGTGCTGCACCTCGTCAAGAAACGCGAGACGGCGCTGGTTCCGCTGCTCGCCGCGCTGACGGAGGTCGAGGACCGACTCTCGACCTGCTCCATCTGCGGCAATGTCGATACCAGCGATCCGTGCGCGGTGTGCGCCGACCCGCGCCGCGATGCGCGGTCGTTGTGCGTGGTGGAGGAGGTCGCCGATCTGTGGGCGCTCGAACGGTCGCGGCTGTTTCCGGGGCGGTTCCATGTGCTCGGCGGGCGGCTTTCGGCGCTCGAAGGGGTGCGGCCCGAGGATCTGGCGATCGAGTCGCTCGTCCGCCGGATCGAGGCGGGCGGCATCGACGAGGTGGTGCTGGCGATGAACGCCACTTTGGAGGGGCAGACCACCGCGCATTATCTCGCCGAGCGAATCGAGCGCTTCCCGGTGCGGGTGACTCAGCTCGCGCACGGGCTGCCGGTGGGGGGCGAACTCGACTATCTCGACGAGGGGACGTTGGCGCAGGCGCTGCGCGCGCGGCGCCCGGTCGCTTGACGCGTGGCGCCGGCGCTCCTAGCTCAGCCTTATGACTGTGTTATCGATCGTCGAAGTTCCTGATCCCCGTCTGCGCCTCGTCTGCGAGCCCGTCGCGGCGGTCGATGACGAGGTGCGCACGCTGATCGCCGACATGTTCGAGACGATGTACGCGGCGCGCGGCATCGGGCTGGCGGCGAGCCAGGTCGGGGTGATCCGCCGGGTAATGGTGGTCGACCTGCAGGAACGCGAGACCGAGGAGGAAGACGCCAAGCCCGAGGCGCGGCGCGATCCGCATGCCTTCGTCAACCCGGAGATCGTCTGGGCGAGCGACGAGCTGTCGACCTATAACGAGGGCTGCCTCTCGATCCCCGAGCAATATGCCGAGGTCGAGCGCCCCGCGCGTTGCCGCGTGAAGTGGCTCGACGAGAACGGCCAGCCGCACGAGGAGGAATTCCACGGGCTGATGGCGACCTGCGTCCAGCATGAGATCGATCATCTCAACGGCGTGCTGTTCATCGATCACATCTCGCGCCTCAAGCGGCAGATGCTGCTCAAGAAGCTCGACAAGGCGCGCAAGGCGGCCGCCTGAGGCTTCCGACTTGCGGCCGGAGTTACGATTTGCGTAATTTTCGCGCCTGACACTCCCTTGAGCCGCGCTTCATGCTCGCCTAAGTCGCGGGCATGACATCGACCAACGATATCCGCCGCGGGTTCCTCGACTATTTCGGCAGCAACGGGCACCAGATCGTGCCCTCCGCGCCGCTCGTGCCGCAGAACGACCCGACGTTGATGTTCGTCAACGCCGGAATGGTGCCGTTCAAGAACGTGTTCACCGGGCTGGAAACGCGGCCTTATTCGACCGCGACCTCGTCGCAGAAATGCGTCCGCGCCGGCGGCAAGCATAACGATCTGGATAATGTCGGCTATACGGCGCGACATCATACCTTCTTCGAAATGCTGGGGAATTTCTCGTTCGGCGACTATTTCAAGGAACAGGCGATCACCCATGCCTGGACCTTGCTGACCCGCGATTTCGGGCTGCCGGCGGATCGGCTGATGGTCACCGTCTATCACACCGACGATCAGGCGTTCGATCTGTGGAAGAAGATCGCCGGGCTGCCCGACGACCGCATCGTGCGCATCGCGACCAAGGACAATTTCTGGTCGATGGGCTCCGACGGGCCGTGCGGGCCGTGCTCGGAGATCTTCTACGACCACGGCGACCATATTCCGGGCGGCCCGCCGGGATCGCCCGACGAGGATGGCGACCGCTTCGTCGAGATCTGGAACCTCGTCTTCATGCAATATATGCAGGAAGCCGATCAGATCGTCGGCGATCTGCCGCGCCAGTCGATCGACACCGGCATGGGGCTCGAGCGGATCGCCGCGGTGATGCAGGGCGTCCACGACAATTATGATACCGACACGTTCAAGGCGCTGATCGCCGCGTCCGGCGCGCTGACCCACACCGCGACCGACGGCGAGATGAAGGCCAGCCACCGCGTGATCGCCGATCATTTGCGCTGCTCGGGCTTCCTCGTCGCCGACGGCGTGTTGCCGGCCAACGAGGGGCGCGGCTATGTGTTGCGCCGCATCATGCGCCGCGCGATGCGGCATGCGCATCTGCTCGGCGCGAAGGAGCCGTTGATGCACCGGCTCGTCCCGGCTTTGGTGGCGGAGATGGGCGCGGCCTATCCCGAACTGGTCCGCGCACAGCCGCTGATCGAGGCGACGCTGGCGCAGGAGGAAACCCGCTTCCGCCAGACGCTCGACAAGGGCCTGAAATTGCTCGACGAAGCCACCGTCGGGATGAAGGCGGGCGACGTGCTGCCGGGCGAGACTGCGTTCCGGCTCTACGATACCTATGGCTTCCCCTACGATTTGACCGAGGATGCGCTGCGCGCGCAGGATCTGGCGGTCGACCGCGCCGGGTTCGATGCGGCGATGGCCGAGCAGAAGCGCGCCGCGCGCGCCGCCTGGAAGGGCTCGGGCGCCAAGGCCTCGGACGAATTGTGGTTCGATCTCGCCGAGGAACTCGGGGCGACCGAATTCACCGGTTACGCCAACGAGACCGGCGAGGGTGTAGTGCTCGCGCTGGTCAAGGACGGCGCGCGGGTCGACCGCGCCGGGGCGGGGGATGCGGTGGAGATCATCGTCAACCAGACGCCTTTCTACGGCGAGAGCGGCGGGCAGGTCGGCGACAGCGGCACGATCACCGGCGACCACGGCTTTGCCGCGAGCGTTTCGGACACATCGAAGCCGCTCGGCAAATTGTTCGTCCATCACGCCAAGGTCGATGCCGGCGAAGTGAAGGTCGGCGATCCGGTCAAGCTCGCGATCGATGTCGCGCGGCGCGACGCGATTCGCGCCAATCACTCGGCGACCCATTTGCTGCACGAGGCGCTGCGCCAGCGGCTCGGCAATCACGTCGCGCAGAAGGGCTCGCTGGTCGCGCCCGATCGCTTGCGCTTCGACGTGTCGCACCCGGTGGCGATGACCGCGCCCGAGCTCGCCGACGCCGAGGCCGCGGTCAATGCGATGATCCGCCAGAACGGCCCGGTCACCACCCGGCTGATGACCCCCGACGATGCGATCGCCGCCGGCGCGATGGCGCTGTTCGGCGAGAAGTACGGCGACGAGGTGCGCGTCGTTTCGATGGGCAGCGAGGATGGCGACAAGGTCTATTCGCTCGAATTGTGCGGCGGCACCCACGTCAAGGCGCTGGGCGATATCGGGCTGTTCAAGGTGGTGAGCGAGGGCGCAGTCTCCTCCGGGGTACGGCGCATCGAGGCGCTGACCGGCGAGGCGGCGCGGACCTGGTTCGCGCAGCGCGACGAGAAATTGCGCGAGGCCGCCACCGCGCTCAAGACCACCCCCGACGAAGTGCCCGCGCGCGTCGCCTCGCTGCTCGAGGAGCGCAAGCGGCTCGAGCGCGAACTGGCCGAGGCGAAAAAGGCGCTCGCGCTGGGCGGCGGCGGTGCGGCGGCACCCGCGGCGACCGAGCAGGCCGGCGGCGTGGCGTTCGTCGGGCAGGTGCTCGACGGGTTCGAGGCCAAGGGGCTGCGCGGCGCGGTCGACGAGGCGAAGCAGCGGATCGGCTCGGGCGTCGCGGCGCTGGTCGCGATCAACGACGGGCGCGCCTCGGTCGCGGTCGGGGTGACCGACGATCTGGTCGGGACGCTCAGCGCGGTCGATCTGGTCAAGCGCGCGGTGGCGGTGCTCGGCGGGCAGGGCGGCGGCGGGCGCCCCGACATGGCGCAGGGCGGCGGGCCGGATGCGGGCAAGGCGGCCGATGCGCTCGCCGCGGTGCGCGCCGCGCTGGAGGAGATGCGCGCGGCGGCGTGATTGCCGTTTTCGTTAACGCGCGACCGTTCGGGCTGAGCCTGTCGAAGCCCTGCGCTTTCTTCCGAAGAAAGAAGCGCAGCCCTTCGACAAGCTCAGGGCGAACGGGCTCAGAAGTCCTGTTTTCTATCTGCATCGTCATGCCGGGCTCGACCCGGCATCCAGAGCCCCAAGATCATCGCTCGCGGCGCTGGATGCCGGATCAAGTCCGGCATGACGGCAAAGGCGCGCCTTACGGCTTGGGCGCGCCGCTCATCGCGGCGGCGAGCTGCTCGGCGGTCAGGCCGATCGTCACGCCCTTCGTGCCGGGGCCGAAGCCGGTGATCGGCAGCCGCGCGTCGCCCTTCGGCGTGGTCAGCGTCACGAACTGCGAATCGACCGCCTTGATCGTGCCGAGCTCGGTGCCGGCGCTGCCGTAGACGGTGGCGCCGGGGACCAGCTTCGCCTTGAAATCCTCGGATGAGGTCTGCGCCTGCTGGCCGGCAGCGGCTTCGAGCTCGGCCTTGGTCATGCCCAGCGTCGGCCCCTTGGGGCTCGACCCGAACGAGCTGAGCGCGATCGCGGCCTTTACCGAGCCGGTATCGACCACCGCATTGGTGCCGTCGGTCGAGGCGATCGTGCCGACCACGCCGCCCTGCGCGTCATAGACGGTCGCGCCGGCCTTCACCGCGGTCGATGCGCTGGCGGCGGGGGCAGCAGCAGGGGCATTGGTCTGCGCGAGTGCCGGGGCGGCAACCATCGCACCCGCGATAAGCAGATACACTTTATTGAACATGATTACTCCTCGGATGATTCCAGGAAAGAAACCACCCCGCCGAGGCAGGGTTCCGCAAGCGCGGTGCGGCGGAACGGACCACAAAGTCGATGAAGCGGCGATTAATAATCACGGCATTGTTGCGGCCAGGATTGGGCCGTAGCATGGCCGCATTGCAATAGAACGGACCTCATGATGAGCGATCTCAACGCCTTCCCGATTACCCAGCGCTGGCCGGCGAAACACCCCGATCGCATCCAGCTCTATTCCTTGCCGACGCCGAACGGCGTCAAAGCCTCGATCATGCTGGAGGAGACCGGGCTGGACTATGAGCCGCACCTTGTCGACTTTGCCAAGGATGACCAGAAAAGCCCTGAATTCCTGTCGCTTAATCCCAATGGCAAGATACCCGCGATGATCGATCCGAACGGGCCGGGCGGGGCGCCGCTGGCGCTGTTCGAAAGTGGTGCGATGCTGCTGTATCTGGCGGACAAGACCGGGCGATTCATCCCCGCCGATCCCGCCGGGCGATGGCATGCGGTGCAATGGCTGATGTTCCAGATGGGGGGCGTCGGGCCGATGTTCGGCCAGGTCGGGTTCTTCAACAAATTCGCCGGCCGTGAGTGGGAGGATAAGCGCCCGCTCCAGCGTTACGTCGATGAGGCGAAACGGCTGTTGAACGTGATGGACCGAGCGCTCGCGGGGCGAACCTGGTTCGTCGGCGAAGAATATTCGATCGCCGACATCTCGATGATCGGCTGGGTGCGCAACCTGATCACCTTTTACGAAGCGCGCGAGCTGGTCGAGTTCGACGGTTACGCCAATGTCGCGGCGTGGCTGGAGCGCGGACTGGCGCGGCCGGCGGTGCAGCGTGGGCTGAACATTCCGGCGCGGGGGTAAACCCTGTTTTTCCCTGGTGAAGGGAGGGGAGAAGGGGTTCAGCGGGGTGGACGTAAAGGCGTGTGCAGCGGGCTAACCTCGAACTTCACCCCCTCCAGCCGCACGGCGCGGCCGCGCGCGCATAGCGGCGCCGCGATCAGCCGCATCCAGCGGTTCGGCGCGCCGTTCGCGGGAGCGATCTCCACATCGAGCGTGAAGCCGCGCCGATTGGCGATCGCATGCGCGCGGAGCTGCTCCATCGCGGTGCGCGATTCGCCGACATA
>NZ_MKRR01000135.1:40284-40656 GCF_001897045.1 Sphingomonas sp. 66-10 | reverse complement strand
CCGATCGCGCCGCTATCCTGCGGCCAGGATGCGAGACGCGCGTCGCGTTCGGCCAGCGACCAGCTAAACTCGAGCGGCAGGGAATCGGGGGAAAACATCGTCACACCTGTTGCTTCGTACCCGTTAACACGCCGTGAGCGTGTTCCCCTATCGTTCCGGTGCTGCTAAGGACGATGGCATGGCCCGGCTTCAGAAACGTTTTGTCTGCCAATCGTGCGGATCGGTCTCGTCGCGGTGGCAGGGGCAATGTGTCGATTGCTCGGAATGGAACACGATCGTCGAGGAGACCCCGGCGGTCGTCACGCCGTTTCAGGCCAAGCATAATCTGCAGGGCGGCGGACGCGCGATCACCCTCGTCGGGCTGGATACCGA
>NZ_MKRR01000135.1:25947-40206 GCF_001897045.1 Sphingomonas sp. 66-10 | reverse complement strand
GGCGACGCTGATCGGCGGTGATCCGGGGATCGGCAAATCGACGCTGCTGCTTCAGGCAGCGGCCAAGCTCGCGCTGGCCGGGGCGGACGTCGCCTATGTCTCGGGCGAGGAGGCGGCCGATCAGGTGCGGCTGCGCGCGCAGCGGCTCGGGCTGGGAATGGCGCCGGTGCAGCTCGCCTCGGCCACCTCGGTGCGCGATATCCTCACCACGCTGGGGCAGGGGCGCCCGCCGGCGCTGCTGATCATCGATTCGATCCAGACGATGCACTCCGATCTGATCGAGGGCGCGCCGGGCACGGTGAGCCAGGTCCGCGCCTCGGCGCAGGAGCTGATCCGCTTCGCCAAGGAGCGCGGCACCGCGCTGGTGCTGGTCGGGCATGTCACCAAGGACGGCACGATCGCCGGCCCGCGCGTGCTCGAACATATGGTCGATACCGTGCTGTCGTTCGAGGGCGAGCGCAGCCACCAATATCGCATCCTGCGCGCGATCAAGAACCGCTTCGGCGGCACCGACGAGATCGGCGTCTTCTCGATGCAGGCGGAGGGGCTGGCCGAAATCTCCAACCCCTCGGCGCTGTTCCTGACGCAGCGCGAGGAGGGAGTGACCGGCACCACCGTCTTCCCGGCGCTGGAGGGGACGCGGCCGGTGCTGGTCGAGATACAGGCGCTGGTCGTCCGGCTGGCGAGCGGGGCGACCCCGCGGCGCGCGGTGGTCGGCTGGGATTCGGGGCGGCTGGCGATGATCCTCGCGGTGCTCGAGGCGCGGTGCGGGCTGAGCTTCTCCTCGGCCGAAGTGTATCTCAACATCGCGGGCGGCTATCGCGTGCAGGACCCGGCGGCGGATCTCGCGGTAGCGGCGGCGCTGGTCTCGGCGCTCAGCGAGCGGCCGGTGCCGGCGGATGCGGGGGCGTTCGGCGAGATCGCGCTGTCGGGCGAGGTGCGCCCGGTCGCGCACGCCGCGCTCCGCCTCAAGGAAGCGGCCAAGCTCGGCTTCGAACGCGCCTTGCTGCCCGCGGCGCTTGCCGGGGAGCGCAGCGAGTTGCGGCTCGCCGGATTCCGCACGCTCGGCCAATTCGTTGACCATATGCTGGGGCGCGGGTAGCGCGTCTTTGGCCAGCCACCCACATAAGCGGACCGCAATGAACCTCAACGGAATCGACATCATGGTCCTGCTGGTGGTGGGGGGAAGCGCCCTGCTGGGGATCAAGCGCGGTTTCGTCACCGAGGTGCTGGCGCTGTTCGCCTGGGTGGCGATGATCTTCGCGCTCAAGATGTTCCATCTGCCGATGGCGAAGATCCTGACGGGGACGATCGGCACCCCCTCCGGCGCCGCGGTGCTGGCGTTCGCGGTAATTGGGGGCATCACCTATTTCCTCGGCCGGCTGGTGGCGAATGCGATCGGCACGCGGGTGCGCACCTCCGTGATCGGCCCGGTCGATCGCGCGCTCGGCTTCGGCTTCGGCGCGCTCAAGGGGCTGATCCTGTCGAGCCTCGTCTTCCTGCTGCTCGTGCTGGTGCTCGATACGATCGACGGCGGGCCGAAGATGCGCCCGGCGTGGCTGATGCAGGCGCGCACCTATCCGTTGCTCAATGCGACGAGCGCGAGCATCGCCGATTTCGTCGACCGGCGACGGCGCGGGCAGGCGGTGTTCGGATCGCATTTCCCCGCGGCCGACAACAATAGCGACGCGACGTCATGACCGCGCCGCTCTACAATGAGCATATCCTGCGGCTGACGACCGAGGTGCCCGATCGCCGGCTCGCGGCGCCGATGGCGACGCGCGAGAAACGCTCGCCGATCTGCGGCAGCCGGGTGACGGTGGACGTCAATCTCGCGGCGGACGGACGGGTGGCCGAGATCGGCATGCTCGCCCGCGCCTGCGCCCTGGGGCAGGCCTCGGCGGCCTTGCTCGCGGCGCATGTCGTCGGGCGGACGCCGGACGCGCTCGCCGCCGCACGCGATGCGCTCGCTGCGTGGCTGGCGGGCGAGGGGCCGATGCCCGACTGGCCCGGGATCGACGTGTTCACACCGGCGCTGGCGCATCCGGCGCGTCATCCCTCGATTCGCCTCGCGTTCGAGGCGGCGGCCGAAGCGGCGGCCGAAGCGCGGAGGGCTCTGACCGATGCATGATACCGGCACCGCCTCATCGCTGCTGCGCGACGGGTTCATCCTGCTCGGCGCGGGGCTCGCCTTCGTCCTGCTGTTCCGCCGGCTCCGGCTGGGCGCGACGCTGGGTTATCTCGTCGCGGGGGCGGTGGTCGGGCCGCAATTGCTCGGGCTGGTCGGCGATGCCGACAGCAAGATGGGGGTCGCCGAACTCGGCATCACCTTGCTGCTGTTCGTCGTCGGGCTGGAGCTCAATCCGGCGCGGCTGTGGCGGCTGAAAGAGGATATCTTCGGGCTCGGCCTGATCCAGGTCACCGTCTGCGGGCTGGCGATCGCGGGGATCATCTGGGGCTTCGCGGGTTTCTCGCTACAGGCAGCGCTCGCGCTGGGGCTGCCGCTGGCTTTGTCGTCGACCGCGCAGGTGCTGCCGATGCTGCAATCGGCGGGGCGGCTGCGCACCCCGTTCGGCGAGCGCGCCTTCTCGATCCTGCTGTTCCAGGATCTGTCGATCATCCCGATGATCACGATCATCGCCGCGATGAGCCGCAACCCGGCCGATACTGCGGGGCCGCCGGGGTGGCTGCTGGTGATCTATACGGTCGCGGCGATCGCCGGGCTGATCGCGGCGGGGCGCTTCGTGCTGCGGCCGCTGTTCCGCGGGATCGGCAATATGGGCGAGCGCGAGATGTTCGTGTTCGCGGCGCTGTTCACCGTCATCGCCAGCGCGGCGCTGATGCAGGCGCTGGGGCTGTCGACCGCGCTCGGCGCGTTCGTCGCGGGGGTGATGCTCGCCGACAGCCCGTATCGCCACGAATTGGAAGCGGACGTCGAGCCGTTTCGCTCGATCCTGCTCGGGCTGTTCTTCCTGACGATCGGGATGACGCTCAATCTTCACGCGATCGCCGAGCGGCCATTGTTCGTCGCGGTGATGGCGCTGGCGCTGATCGCCACCAAGGCCGGGGTGATCACGCTGATCGGGCTCGCTTTCCGCATGACGTGGCGCTCGGCTTTGGGGCTTGGCGTGCTGCTCAGCCAAGGGGGCGAATTCGGCTTCGTATTGTTCGCGCAGGCGAGCAACGCCCAGCTCGTCGCCCCCGAGGCGGCCTCGCTGTTCGGCGCGATCGTCACTTTATCGATGGCGACCACGCCGTTCCTGATGATGGCGACGCGGCGGCTGCGCGAACAGCCGGTGACCGAGGCGGAGGAGCGCGACGGGCCGCAGGACGACGGCGCCAATGCGCTGGTCGTCGGCTACGGCCGGTTCGGGCAGACGGTGGGGCAGATCCTGCTGGCGAGCGATATTCCTGTCACCTTGATCGACACCGATATCGAGATGATCGACGTCGCGGGCGAATTCGGCGCGAAGGTCTATTATGGCGACGGCACGCGCATCGACGTACTGCGCCAGGCCGGCGCGGCGGAGGCGGAACTGATCATGTTCTGCATCGACGGCGATCAGATCACCCCGGATATCCTGGAAGGGGTGCACGAGGCCTTCCCCAATGCCGCCATCTACGTCCGCGCCTATGATCGGCGCGCGCTGGTCAAGCTCAAGAACGGGCCGGCGTCGTTCGTCGTGCGCGAGGTGCTCGAATCCGCGGTGAAGATGGCGCGGCTGGCGCTCGACGGGCTCGGCGTCGACAAGAGCGATATCGACCGCGCCGAGGATATGTATCGCGCGCGCGACAAGGAACGGCTGCGCATCCAGATCGAGGCCGGCGATGTCCGCGCCGCCCGCGCGCTCACCGCGCAGCAAGTGCCGTGGGGAGATGGGTGACGATATGAACCTGCTGATCCTGTTTGCCGGTGTGTCGGGCGCGCTGGCGGTCGCGGCGGGGGCGTTCGGTGCGCATGGCGCGAGCGGCGCGGCGGCCGAATGGCTCAAGACCGGGGCGCATTACCAGCTGATCCACGCGATCGCGGCGCTGGTCGCGCTGCGCTTCGACGCGCGCGGGCCGGCGTGGCTGTTCATCGCGGGCGGCGCGGTGTTCGCGCTGACGCTCTACCTGATGGCATTGGGCGCACCGCGCTGGCTGGGCGCGGTGACGCCGATCGGCGGGGCGCTGCTGATCGCGGGGTGGCTGTGGTTCGCTTGGGGTGGGCTGCGGGGGTAGGAGTGCCTGTTGGCTGCCTCCGATGTCGAGACGCCGACCCGATCGCTATGACTACGGCTTCAACGTGCTGGGAGTTGTACTTACCCTCCTGTTTCTTGCATTGCGAAGCAGCAAGGGTGGTCGACGCTGTTATCGCTTGGTCTGCTTGTGGTGGTGTCGATACCGATCGGCTTAGCGCTCGGATGGCTCAAATGGCGGTTGCAGACCCGTCCGCGCAATGACAGCTAACTATCCAAGATCGCCGAAGCGGCGTCGCAGTCGTTTGTAATTCCGCCATCCTCGCGAAAACCGGGTGACGGAAGGCCGAACCTCAGCCCGCTGCCCCCAAAAAAGCCTCAACCGCCCGCAGATCGACATCGCGGTCGAGATACGTCTGCCCGATCCCGCGCGCGAGGAGGAAAGGAATCCGTCCAGCGCTGGCCTTTTTGTCGTGGCGCATATGCTCGACCAGCCGCGACGCCGGGGCATCGATCCCCGCCGCCGTCAGCCCGTCGGGCAGCCCGCTCTCGCGCCAATGCGCTGCGACCCGCGCCGCGTCGGCCGCATCGCACAGCCCCTGCGCGGCGGAGAAACCGAACGCCAGCGCGCACCCCGCCGCCACCGCCTCGCCGTGGAGCAGCCGGTCGGAGAAACCCGCCTCGGCTTCGAGCGCGTGGCCGAAGGTATGACCGAGATTGAGCAACGCGCGCCGCCCCGAGGTCTCGAATTCGTCGTCGCCGACGATCCGCGCCTTGGCGGCGACCGAATAAGCGATCGCGTGCGTCCGCGCCGCCGCGTCGCCGGCGAGCAGTTTGGCGCCGTTCGCCTCGCACCAGGCGAAGAAATCCGCGTCGTCGATCAGCCCGTATTTGACCACCTCGGCATAGCCGGCGCGGAGCTGGCGCGGCGGGAGGGTATCGAGCACGTCGGGATCGATCAGCACCATTTTGGGCTGGTGGAAGGCGCCGACGAGATTCTTGCCCGCGCGCGCGTTGATCCCGGTCTTGCCGCCGACCGACGAATCGACCTGCGCGAGCAAGGTCGTCGGCACCTGGACGAACCCGCAACCGCGCTTGAGGATCGCGGTGGCGAAGCCGACCAGATCGCCGATCACCCCGCCGCCCAAAGCCACGACATGATCGCCGCGCTCCACGCCGAGATCGAGCAGCCGGTCGGTCAGCGCCTCGAGCGTCGCCCAGCTTTTCGACCCTTCGCCCGCCGGCAGCACGATCGGCTCGCTCGCCACCCCCGCCGCGTCGAGCGCGGCGCGCAGCGTTTCGAGATGGGCCGAGACATTGGCATCGGCGACGATCACGATCGGCCGCCCGCGGGCGAGCGGCGCGAGATGCCCGCCGGCGCGGCCGAGCAGGCCGGATTCGATGATCACCGGATAGCTGCGCGCACCCAGCTCGACCTTCACCACGCTCACTTGCCGATCGCCTCCAAAATCGCCTTCACCGTCATGTCGTGCGGCACGTTGTTGCTCGGCACGCGAATCGGCGCCTGCGCGTAGAGCGGGTTGCGCACCGCCGCCAGCTCGCGAAGCACCTTCGCCGGGTCCTTGCCGACCAGCAATGGGCGGTGGCCGCGCTTGCGCACCCGCTCGACCAGCACGTCGATCGAGGCATCGAGCCAGATCGCCAGCGCCTCGGCGAGGATCAATGCGCGCGTCTCCTCGTTGACGAACGCGCCGCCGCCGGTCGCGATCACCTTGGGCGATCCGTCCATCAGCCGCGCGATCACTCGCCGCTCGCCATCGCGGAAATATTGTTCGCCATAGGCCGCGAAGATCTCGGCGATCGTCATCCCCGCCGCCTGCTCGATCTCGGTATCGGCATCGACGAAGGGGACGCCGAGCCGCGTCGCCAGCCGCCGCCCCACGGTCGATTTGCCCGCGCCCATCAGCCCGATCAGCACGATCGGCTGACCGGTCCAGATCGGAGAAGCGGGCTCGGGGCTTTGCAACATCGTCAGCCGGGCTATACAGCGCAGCGACGCCGTGACCATAAACTTTGCGTATCAAGGGATGTGGCTCTGGGATGGCGTCGGACAGGATAGGTGTGATGTCGCGTTTGGTCGTCTCGCTGGTGGTGCTGCTGGTGATCATAGTCGGTGCGCTGTTTTTCTTTGCAGGTCGCGCGACTGAAAAGCCGGTGACGCGGATCGAAAAGGCGGTCGAGCTTGGCAATCTCGCGAGCTAAGGTTGCGGCGGCGGCGCTGGTCGCCGCCTCGCTGGCCGCGGCCGCGGTCGCCCAGAGCAACAAGAACCCCGAATCCCTGCTGCCGCCCGGCTTCGACGAGCCGCCGGCACCGCCGGCCGCTGCGCCGGGCAAGACGCCCGCGGCGAATTCGACCGCGCCCGCCGCGCCGACGGTGCAGCCGTTGCCGTCGCTCGCGCTCGGCAACAGCAGCGAGCCTGCGCCTACGCCGAGCGCCACCCCGACCCCCGATGCCGCGCAGCTCGCGCAATATGAGATGCCGCCGTTCGCGCGCCGCTCGCTGTCGCTGGTCGGCCCGACCGGCACCACCGAGGGCGGCCTCGCACCGAATGCCTGGGGCAATGCCGACGGGCGCTATCTCGAGATTCTGATGCGGCGGCTGTCGGCGCCGCTGCCATCGCGCTGGCTGTCGATCGCGCTGCGCCGCGCGCTCCTGTCGCAGGTCGACACGCCTTACGGGCTGAACGGCGCGGACTTCGCCGCCGAGCGCGCGTGGCTGTTGCTGCGGATGGGCGAATCGGTTTCGGCGCGCGCGCTGGTCCAGTCGGTCGATACCGCCAACGTCAGCCCCAAATTGCGCGACGTGTGGATGAACGCGGCGCTGGCGACCGCCGATCCGGGGGCATTGTGCCCGCTGACCGATGCGGCGCTGCGCGACGACAACCAGCCCGGCTGGGTGCTCGCGCAGGCGATGTGCACCGCGCTGGTCGGCAACCCGGGCGAGGCGCAGCCGCTGATCGCGCAGGCGCGCCGCGCGCATATCGCCGACGGGATCGATCTGCAGCTCGCGCAGAAGGTGGTCGGCGCCGGCGCGGACAGCCGTCAGGCGATCACGATCGAATGGACCCCGGTGGTCCAGCTCAATGTGTGGCGCTTCGGGTTGGCGACCGCGACCGGGATCGCGGTGCCCGATTCGCTTTACGATACGGTGGGGCCGCAGGTGACCGGCTGGCGCGCGCTGGCCCCGGCGATCCCGCTCGCCGATCGCGTCGCCCCGGCCGAGCGCGCGGCGGCAATGGGGGTGCTCTCCAACCTCGCGTTGGTCGACCTCTACGGCGCGATCGACGCGGCGGAGGATATGCCGGCGGCGCTTTCCGCCACCGCCGCCGATCTGCGCAGCGCTTATGCCGGCGCGGATGTCGCGACGCGGCTCGGCGCGCTGCGGCAATTGTGGGAGGGCGGGACGACGCCCGACGGCAAATATGCCCGGCTGATCCTCACCGCGCGCGCCGCGGCGCGCGTCCGCCCCGGCGACGGCAAGGACGAGGCTGATCGCATCGTCGCCTCGATGCTTTCCGCCGGGATGGATCGCACCGCGATGCGCTGGCGCGATACCGTGGCGCAGGGCAGCGACGGCTGGGCGATGCTGGCGCTCGCCGATCCCGATGCGGCGACGCGGGTCGGGTACGGGCAGGTCTCGGGCTATGCCAGCGCGCGCAAGCAGCAATTGTTCTTCGCCGGGCTCGCCGGGCTGGGGCGGCTGTCGCCGGCCGATATCGAGCGCGGCGCGCAGGCGCTCGACGTGAAGATCGGCACCGACAATGTCTGGACCCGCGCGCTCGACCGCGCGACCCGCGATCGCCAGCCGGCGACCGTGCTGCTGCTCGCCGCGATCGGGATGCAGACGTCGAGCTGGCACGGGGTGCCGCCCGACATGCTCTATCGCATCGTCACCGCGCTGCGCGTCGTCGGGCTCGATGCCGAGGCGCGGATGATCGCGGTCGAGGCGCTGACGCGCATTTAGGGCGATGGTTTCGACGCGGTCCCCTTCTTGCTCCCCTCCCTGGAAGGGAGGGGCTGGGGGCGGGTGGACCCGCGAGGAGGCGGATCGGTGCTCCCCATGCCGACCCACCCCCAGCCCCTCCCTTCCAAGGAGGGGAGAATGAGCGATCGCGCCCTGATCGAACGCTTCCTCGAGATGATGGCGGCGCAGGCGGGCGCCGCGCGCAACACGATCGCGGCCTATCGTAGCGATCTGCTGCTCGCGTCCGGCGAACTGGGCGGTGCGCTGGCGAGCGCGGACGAGGCGGCGCTGGCGCGGCTCGGCGAAAGCTGGCTGCCGCTGTCGCGCGCCAGCGTCGCGCGCAAGGCGGCGGCGCTGAGGCGCTTCTTCGCCTTTCTGGTCGACGAGGGGCTGCGCGGCGACGATCCGGGCAAGGCTTTGCCCCGGCCGGGGACTCAGCGTGGGTTGCCGAAAACCCTGTCGCATGCCGATATCGACCGCCTGTTCGCGACGATTGCCGAGCGGCTCGCGCGCGACCCGCCCGATCCCAGCGATCGCCGGATGGCGGCGCTGTTGGAGCTGCTCTACGGCTCGGGCCTGCGCGCGACCGAATTGGTTTCGCTGCCGCGCAATGCGATCCAGCCCGACCGGCCGTTCCTGATCCTGCGCGGCAAGGGCGGGCGCGAGCGGCTGGTGCCGGTGTCCGATCGCGCGCGCGCCGCGGTGGCGCTGTGGCGCGAGCATGTCGCGGCGGACCGCGCGTTCCTGTTCCCGTCGGGGAAGGGGCATCTGTCGCGGGTGCGGCTCTATCAACTGATCCGCGCGCTGGCGGCGGCGGCGGGGATTCCGCCCGATCGCATCAGCCCGCACGTCCTGCGCCACGCCTTCGCCACGCATTTGCTGGAGGGCGGGGCGGACTTGCGCGCGCTCCAGTCGATGCTGGGGCATGCCGATATCGCGACGACCGAAATCTATACCCATGTCGACAGCCGCCGGCTGGTCGAGCTGGTCAATGAACGCCATCCGCTCGTTGACGTGGCGAAGCGGGCATCCTAGCGCAGCCGGATGCCGACTTTCCTCGATTTCGAGAAGCCGATCGCCGAGCTTGAGGCGCGGATCGCCGAATTGCGCGAGACGGGCGCCGATGGTGGTGTCGATCTTTCCGCGGAGATCGCCAAGCTCCAGGCGAAATCCGACAAATTGCTCCGCGACACCTTCGCCAGGCTCACCGCGTGGCAGAAGACGCAGATCGCGCGTCATCCCGAGCGGCCGCATTTCAAGGATTATATCGCCGGGCTGTTCAGCGAGTTCGTGCCCTTGGCGGGCGATCGCGGTTTCGCCGACGATCAGGCGATTCTCGGTGGTTTTGCCACTTTCCGCGGCCATCGCGTGATGGTGATCGGGCATGAGAAGGGCGACGATACCGCCTCGCGGCTTCGCCACAATTTCGGGATGGGCAAGCCCGAAGGCTATCGCAAGGCGGTGCGGCTGATGGAGCTGGCGGACCGTTCGGGGCTGCCGGTGCTGACGCTGGTCGATACGTCGGGTGCCTTTCCCGGGCTGCAGGCCGAGGAGCGTGGTCAGGCCGAGGCGATCGCGCGTTCGACCGAGGCGAGCCTCGCGCTCGGCGTGCCGATGGTCGCGGCGGTGGTCGGCGAGGGCGGCTCGGGGGGCGCGGTCGCGCTCGCCTGCGGCAATCGCGTGCTGATGTTCGAACATGCGGTCTATTCGGTGATCTCGCCCGAGGGCTGCGCCTCGATCCTGTGGCGTACCGCCGACAAGGCGCCCGAGGCGGCGGAGGCGATGAAGGTCACCGCGCAGGATCTTAAGGCGCTGGGGGTGATCGACACGATCGTGCCCGAGCCGATCGGCGGCGCGCACCGCCAGCCGACGGGCGCGATCGCCGCATTGGGTGATGCGCTCGATCATGCGCTGGGCGAACTGGTCGGGCTGTCGCCAGAGGCGCTGCGCAAGGAGCGTCGTGCCAAGTTCCTCGCGATGGGCCGGGTGTGAACGATGTGTTGACCGGGATCGCGCAGGCGGCACCGGCGATCGGGATGATCGCGGCGTTCGCCTGCCTGATCGGCGGGCTTTATCTGGTGCGGACCGGCAAGGATCGCCGCAAGGGCGTGCTGCTGCTGATCATGACCGCGGTGCTGGTCGGCAATGTGCTGATCTGGACCTTGCCGACCGGGCGCTGATCGGCAGGAATTTCCTAGCCATTCCGTCATTCCCGCGCAGGCGGGAATCCATTCTGGCTGGCGGTGCGGCTCTTTCCCCGACCCGCGCGAATGGATCCCGCCTTCGCGGGGATGACGGTGGAATTGTTTCAGCGGATCGGCGAATCCGGGGCCAGCCGCATGTCGAGATAATTGTCGACCGACTTCATCAGGTCGTCCATCTCATGCTCGAAGAAATGGTTGGCGCGCGGGATCACGTCGTGGTGGATCGTGATGTGCTTTTGCGTGCGCAATTTGTCGACCAGCTTCTGCGTCGCGCCGGGGGTCGCCACTTCGTCCTGCTCGCCCTGGATGATGATCCCCGACGAGGGGCAGGGGGCGAGGAAGGTGAAATCGTAGAGATTGGCTGGCGGTGCGATCGAGATGAAGCCGCGGATCTCCGGGCGGCGCATCAACAGCTGCATCCCGATCCACGCACCGAACGAAAAGCCCGCGATCCAGGTGGTCGAGGCTTCGGGGTGGAAGCTCTGCACCCAATCGAGCGCGCTCGCCGCGTCGGAAAGCTCGCCGACGCCGTTGTCGAACGTCCCCTGGCTCTTGCCGACCCCGCGGAAGTTGAAGCGCAGGGTAGCGAAGCCGCGGCGCTGGAAGGTCTTGTACAGCGCCTGCACGATATGGTTGTTCATCGTGCCGCCGGCATTGGGATGCGGATGCAGGATCATCGCGACCGGTGCGCGCGGCTTGGGGGCGGGGACGAAACGTCCCTCGAGGCGGCCTTCGGGGCCGGGGAAAATGACTTCGGGCATCGTTACTCGTTTGTTATGGGCGCGAGTGTCGCACCGGGCGATGCGCGCTATATAGGGCGGATCACCGGATTTGGAACGAGTTTTGCCGGAATCAGCCACACCTGCCGTGCTCCCGCGGCTTTATCTCGATCATGCCGCCACCACGCCGATGACCGCGGGGGCGATCGCGGCGGTGGCGCGCGGGCAGGCGATATGGGCGAATCCCTCCTCGCCGCACGCCGAGGGCCGCGCCGCGCGCGCCGCGCTGGAGGAGGCGCGCGGGGCGGTTGCGGCGGCTTATGGCTGGCGCGGCGAGACCTTGCTGACCAGCGGGGCGAGCGAGTCGCTTGGGCTGGCGCTGGGGCGTGGGCTGATCGAGCGGCGGATCATCTCGGCGGTCGAGCACGACGCCGCGATCCGGGCTGGCGGCGACGCGGTGGTGGTGGCGCCGGTCGATGCGAACGGGGTGGTCGATCTCGACGCGCTGGCGGCGCTGCTGAGCGGGGCGCCCGCCTTGGTCTGCCTGCAATGGTGCAACAGCGAAACCGGGGTGCGCCAGCCGATCGCGGCCGCGGCGGCGATCGTGCGTGCCGCGGGCGGGTTGCTGCTGGTCGATGCGGCGCAGATGCCGGCGTCGACCGAACTCGCCGATCATGCCGATTTCGTCGCGCTCTCCGCGCACAAGCGCGGCGGGCCGCCGGGCGTCGGCGCGTTGCTGGTTCGCGATCTGGCGACGCTTCGCCCGACCGGCGGGCAGGAGCGCGGCTACCGCCCCGGCACCGAGAATCTGCCCGCCGCGCTGGGCTATGCCGCCGCGCTCGCCGAGCCGGAGCCGGATCATCAAGCGTTGCGCGCGCGGCTCGACGATGCGATCCGCCGCTCGGGCGGGATCGTCGTCGGCGAGAACGCGCCGCGTCATCCCGCGATCGGCAGCTATCGTCTGCCTGGGCTGGCTGCGACCGCGCAGCTGATTCGCTTCGACATCGCCGGGATCGCGGTCTCGGCCGGCAGCGCCTGCGCGAGCGGCAGCATGAAGCCGAGCCATGTGCTGCGCGCGATGGGCTGGCGCGAGGAGGAGACGCGCGAAGTGGTCCGCGTCAGCTTCGGGCGGACGACCGGTGACGGCGACGTGGATCGCTTCATTTCTGCATGGCGCGACGTGGCGCGGCAGGCGCGGCGGCTCGCGGCATGATTTACCTCGATTATCAGGCGACCACCCCGCTCGCGCCCGAGGCGTTCGAGGCGATGCTGCCGTGGCTCCGCGACAGCCACGCCAATCCGCATTCGGCGCATTCCGCCGGGCGCAAGGCGAAGGCGGCGATCGAGGTGGCGCGCGGCGAGATTGCGGGGCTGTTGCCCCCAGGGGGCCGGGTGGTGTTCACCTCGGGCGCGACCGAGGCGTTGAACTGGGCGATAAAGGGTGTCGCCGGCCCCGTGGTGACGATCGCGACCGAACATGCCGCGGTGCTCGATACGGTGCGTGCCGGCGGCGCGGCGCGGGTGGTTGGAGTCGATCGCGAGGGGCTGGTCGATCGCGATGCGCTGGCGGCGGCGCTGCCCGGCGCGGCGCTGGTCGAGGCGATGCTGGTCAACAACGAGATCGGCGTGATCCAGCCGATCGCGGAGATCGCCGCGGCGGCGCATGAGGCGGGTGCGCTGATGCTGTGCGATGCGGTGCAGGGCTATGGCCGCGTAACGATCCCGGCGGGGTGCGATCTGATCGCGCTTTCGGCGCACAAGATTTACGGGCCGAAGGGCGTCGGCGCGTTGTGGATTCGCGACGGGGTGACGCTCGATCCGTTGCTCCACGGCGGCGATCAGGAAGGCGGCCGCTCGGGGACGTTGAGCCCGGCCTTGTGCGTCGGGTTCGGGGTCGCGGCGCGGCTGATGAAGACGCGCGCGGCCGAGGATGCAACGCATGTCGAGCAGCTCTGGTCGCTGGCGATCGACCGGGTGACGGGCTGGACGGTGAACGGATCGACGACGCAGCGCTATCGCGGCAATCTCAACCTGCGGCGCGAGGGGCTCGACGTGAACCGGTTGATGTCCGATTGCCGCGACATCGCCTTTTCGGCCGGATCGGCCTGCGCCAGCGGATCGGGGCGGCCGAGCCATGTGCTCAAGGCGATCGGGCTCGACGACCGGCAGGCGCGCAGCTCGATCCGGCTCGGCTTCGGCCGCTATACGACCGAGGTGGAATTGGCGACCGCGCTTACCCGGATCGCCGCCGCCGCCGATGCGCAGAGGATCGCCGCATGAAGGTGCGTTTCATCGCCACCGACGGCTCGGTGCGGGAGGCGGAAGCGACGCCGGGCGAGACGTTGCTCGAGGTCGGCCAGCGCGAAGGGCAGCCGCTGGAGGGGACGTGCGAGGGCCAGATGGCCTGCGCCACCTGCCACGTCATCGTCGAGCCGGATGATTTCGACCGGCTCCCCCCGGCGAGCGACGACGAGGAGGATATGCTCGATCTGGCTTATGCGGTGACGCGCACCAGCCGGCTGTCGTGCCAGATCGTGCTGAGCGACGCGCTCGACGGCCTGACTGTAAGATTACCGACGGGTTCACGGAACATGCAGGGGCGATGACCTAATCTTCGGCTCATCTGGGGAGATGAGTAAGGAGTATTCCACATGAATCGCATGAGTCTGGGATTCGCCGGCTTGATGGCGGCGACGCTTTTCATTCCCGCCGCGGCGCAGGCGCGCCCGTGGGACGATGGCTATTATCGTCACGATCGGGGCCACCACCGCGGCTGGGATCGCGGCTGGGATCGGGGTCGCGACTGGCGCGGCGACCGTGGCTGGCACCGCGGCTGGGATCGCGACGTGCGCTGGGATCGTGGCCGCGGCTGGCGCCGCGTGTGCGAGTGGCGCGGCTATTATAACCCGCGTCAGGTCTGCTACCGCGTGCGTGGCTGGTAATCTCTAAGTCGTTGGAGAAGCGAGATGAAGCTGATCGCATTGACCCTCGCCGGCGTTGTCGCGGCGAGCGCGCTCGCCCCCGTGCCGGCCGCGGCGGATCGTCGCGACGACGGGCGCCGCTGGCATGACAACCGCTATCATCATCCGCAGCGCTGGCACCACGGGCCGCGCTGGCGGCAGGTGTGTCGCTGGCACCACGGGCACTACGGCAAGGTGCGCCGCTGCTATCGG
>NZ_MKRR01000135.1:11758-25938 GCF_001897045.1 Sphingomonas sp. 66-10 | reverse complement strand
AGTCGGGCGGACGTGGTCGTCGCCAACCTGGTCAGATCCTGACGGAAGCAGCCACAACGATTTCGCCACGGGTCGTTCCGGCTCCCACCCGCGCAGCCGATGAGCGCACGATCGCATCGCGCCACATCGACAAGCGCGGGCGGCAGCGCAGAAGCGCCGTCCGACGCCGCGGCTTCGCCGCGGCGCTGCCCCCATCCAAATCTTTCCCGCTGACGAACGCGCTCACAGCGCCTATCTAGCTCGGCGTGACACAATTCCTCTCCCTCGCGCGCCGATGAGCGATTCTCTCGGCCTCGACGAACCGCCCCAGCCGCATCGCGCCGGCGGCGACGCCTATCGCGTGCTCGCGCGCAAATATCGCCCGCAGACCTTCGCCGCGCTGATCGGGCAGGAGGCGATGGTGCGCACGCTGGAGAATGCGATCCGCCGCGATCGCATCGCGCACGCCTTTCTGCTCACCGGGGTGCGCGGGGTGGGCAAGACCTCCACCGCGCGGCTGATCGCCAAGGCGTTGAATTGCGTCGGCCCCGACGGGCAGGGCGGGCCGACGATCGATCCGTGCGGGCAATGCGAACCGTGCCGCGCGATCGCCGAGGGGCGCCATATCGACGTGATCGAGATGGATGCCGCGAGCCATACCGGGATCGACGACATCCGCGAGATCATCGAGGCCTCGCGCTATGCCGCGGTCTCGGCGCGCTACAAGATCTACATCATCGACGAAGTCCATATGCTGTCCAAGGCGGCGTTCAACGGGCTGCTCAAGACGCTGGAGGAGCCGCCGGCGCATGTGAAATTCCTGTTCGCCACCACCGAGGTGAACAAGGTCCCCGTCACCGTCCTGTCGCGCTGCCAGCGGTTCGACCTCAGGCGCATCCCGGCGGACAAGCTCGCCGAGCATTTCGCCTGGGTCAGCGCCGAGGAGCAGGTCGAGGTCGAAACCGAGGCGCTGGCGCTGATCGCGCGCGCGGCAGAGGGCTCGGCGCGCGACGGGCTGTCGATCCTCGATCAGGCGATCGCCCACGCCGATCTCGAAGGCGGCGGGGTGCGCGCGGCGGCGGTGCGCGAGATGCTCGGCCTCTCGGATCGCGGCGCGGTGCGCGATCTGCTCGCGTTGCTGCTCGCGGCGGATGCGCCGGGGGCGCTGGCGGCGCTGCGCCGGCAATATGATCTCGGGGTCGATCCGCAGGCGGTGTTCCGCGCGTTGCTCGAAGCGGTCCACGGCGTGACCCTGGTCAAGGTCGGCGCGCCCGAGGACGCAGCGCAGGCGGCGGAGGAGCGCGACGCCTATCGCGACTGGTCGGCCAAATTGTCGTTCGCGATGCTCCACCGGCTGTGGCAGCTCCTGCTCAAGGGACATGACGAAGTGGTGCGCGCCGCGCTGCCGATCGAGGCGGCGGAAATGGCGCTGCTGCGCATCGTCCACGCCTCGACCCTGCCCGATCCGGGCGAGCTGGCGCGGCAGATCGCGAGCGGGTCGATCTCGGTTTCCGGCCCGTCGACGGCGGCCCCCGCTCCCGCGCAGCGCAGCAACGAATTCGCCGCGGTGATGGCCTTGCTCGAGGAGCGCGGACATCATGCGCTCTATTTCCGGCTGCACAGCAATGCGCGGCTGGTCAGCGCGGCGCCGGGCGAGCTCTCGTTTAGCGGCTCGCGCCGGATCGCCGCCGATGTGCTGACCGAGCTCGCGCAGGTGCTCAAGGCGGAAACCGGGCGCGCGTGGAAGATCGCAATGGTCGACGCGCCCGGCGAACCGACGCTGAAGGAAGCCGCCGATGCCGCCGACGAGGCAGCGCGTCAGGCGATCCTCGGCACTCCGATCGTCGCGGCGGCGCGTGCCGCTTTCCCCGACGCTGAATTGATAGACTGGCCCAAACGGAGCGTATCGTGAAGGATTTGAACGACATTCTTGCCATGGCGCAGAACGTGCAGAACGAGCTGAGCAAGGCGCAGGAAAACCTCGACACGATCGAGGTGGAGGGCGCCGCCGGCGGCGGTCTGGTCAAGGTGCGCGCATCGGCGAAGGGACGGATCGTTGCGGTGACGATCGACGAGTCGTTGCTTCAGCCGAGCGAGAAGCAGATGGTCGAGGATCTGGTCGCCGCGGCGCTCAACGATGCGCGGGCGAAGGCCGATGCGGCGTCGTCGGCGGAGATGGCGAAGATGACCAGCGGCCTGCCGCTGCCGCCGGGGTTCAAGCTGCCGTTCTGAGCCGATCCGTCATCCCAGCGAAGCCGGGATCGCGGGCGGCAGGCGTCGCCCTCGCAGCACGAGACCGCGGCTTTCGCCGGGGTGACGACGCGGCGGGGTGAGCGGCGTCCGGCTAGCAGACCGGCAGGGAAGGGCGTATGACCGCCGTTTACCCCTCATGGACCCCTCATCATCATGCTTGATACCCCGCTGGCGCAGGTGCCGACGCTCAGCCTCAACGATCAGGACGCCGATCCGGTGGCCTTTGCTGCCGCGCTCGGCGGGTCGTTCGAGCGGTTCGGCTTCGCGATCGTCGCCGATCACGGGATTCCCCACGATCTGATCGACCGCGCCTGGCGCGAGACCGCGGCGCTGTTCGCGCTGCCCGACGACGAGAAGCGCGGCTATTTCGTCGCCGGCGGCGGCGGCGCGCGCGGCTATACGCCGTTCAAGACCGAGATCGCCAAGGACGCGAAGCACGTCGATCTCAAGGAATTCTGGCATATCGGCCGCGATCTGCCCGAGGGGCATCGCTTCGCGGACCATATGGCGCCCAACATCTGGCCGGCGCGACCCGAGGGGTTCCGCGATACCTTCCTCGAATTGTTCACTGCTTTCGATCGTGCGGGCGACCGGCTGCTGTCGGCGATCGCGCGGCACCTGAAGCTCGTGCCCGACTGGTTCGACCGCGCGGTGACTGACGGCAACAGCGTGCTGCGGCTGCTGCATTATCCGCCGATCCCGGCCGATGCCGAGGGGGTCCGCGCGGGGGCGCATGAGGATATCAACCTCATCACCCTGCTGCTCGGCGCCGAGGAAGCCGGGCTCGAATTGCGCGACCGCGATTCGGGGCGCTGGCTGGCGATCAAGCCGCCCGAGGGGGCGATGGTCGTCAATGTCGGCGATATGCTGCAGCGGCTGACCAATCATGTCCTGCCGTCGACCACGCACCGCGTCGTCAATCCGCCGCCCGAGCGGCGCGGGCATTCGCGTTACTCGATGCCGTTCTTCCTGCACCCCGCGCCCGATTTCCTGATCGAGACCTTGCCCGGCTGCATCAGCGCGGAAAACCCCAACCGTTATCCGACCCCGATCACCGCGCATGACTATCTGCACGAGCGGCTGGTCGAGATCGGGCTGATCAAGAAATAAGCTGCGCCGTCACCCCGGCCTTGAGCCGGGGTCCATCGGGAGGCAAGCGCGGGGCAAGAGGTTCTAACCACCGCGCTTGCGGCACAATGGACCCCGGCTCAAGGCCGGGGTGACGGTTGCGCGTTATTCCGCCGCGTTGGCGATGTCGGTTGCGTCGGCCACGTCGCCGGGCAGCGCCCAGTGCAGATCGCCCTTGGTCAGCACGCGGCCGTCGTGGCTGAGCACCGCGATCGGCTGGATCGGGCGGTGATCGCGCGAGTCGACGAGGATCGGAAAAGCCGGCACCCCGGTCTCCCAGCGCTCGCCCCATTGCCGCAGTGCAACCATCGTCGGGAGCAGCGCGTGGCCCTTCTCGGTCAGGCAATATTGAATCTTGCGACGATCCTCGGGCAGCGACTGGCGCTCCATGATCCCGTGCTCGACGAAGCGCGCGAGCCGGTTGGCGAGGATGTTACGCGCGATCCCGAGTTCCGACTGGAATTCCTCGAAATGGTGCAAGCCATTGAAGGCGGCGCGTAAAATCAGGAACGCCCACCGCTCGCCCATCGCCTCCAGCGCTGCCGGAAGACTGCATTCGTTGAGCGGTTCGCGTAATTTCCCCAACCGAAAGCTCCTTTGTTTTCAAGCCTATCCTAACCGACCCCGCGCCGGCTTCGAACAAAAATATTGGTTTTCTCTTGCAACTCGCATATGCAATATGTAGGTATTATTTAGCAACTTATTGTGCGAGGCAACAATGATTCGCTCCCTCATCGCAGCCGTTCTCACCTCCACCGCTTTGCTCGCTTCGGCGGGTGCGTCCGCGCAGACCCCGGCGGGCTATTTCGTCGCCGTCCCGGCCGCCCCGGCGACCAAGGACGCGGTGATGACGCGTGACACGCCGTGGTCGCTGCGCGACGGCGCCTATGTCACCGCCAAGGCGCCGGTGCGCGATATGGTCGCGTGCCAGCTGATCGCACGCGGCGTCGGCGAGATCTCGTCGTTCAGCGCCGGCGGCAAGGCGTTCGACGCCGCCGCGCTCGGCGAGTGCAACACCAAGGCGAAGGGCGGCCATGTCGCGGTTGCGAAGGCCGATCCGGCGCCGACCCCCGCGAACTGATCTGCCTTATCCCAAGGCATGAAATCGGGTCCGCCGGTCGCCGTATGCGGCCGGCGGACCATTTCTGTTGCAAAGCAATAGGCGAAAGCGCCATCGTGCCTTTGTGCTGAGACAATATGAGTTGATCGATCGGGTCCTCGCTTATGACCCGGATGCCGACGAGGCGCTGCTCAACCGCGCCTATGTCTTTTCGGTCAATGCCCACGGCACCCAGAAGCGCGCCTCGGGCGATCCCTATTTCAGCCATCCGATCGAGGTCGCCGGCATCCTGACCGAGTTGCACCTCGACGACGAGACGATCGCCACCGCGATCCTCCACGATACGGTGGAAGATACCGTCGCTACCCCCGAACAGATCGGGCAATTGTTCGGCGACAATGTCGCGCGGCTGGTCGACGGCGTGACCAAGCTGTCGAAGATCGAAGCGCAGACCGAGAACGAGCGCGCCGCGGAAAACCTGCGCAAATTCCTGCTTGCCATGTCGGGCGATATCCGCGTGCTGCTGGTCAAGCTGGCCGACCGGCTGCACAATATGCGGACGCTGCATTACATCGCGAACCCCGACAAGCGCCGCCGCATCGCCCGCGAGACGATGGATATCTACGCCCCGCTCGCCGAGCGGATCGGCATGTACGAGTTCATGAAGGAGATGCAGACGCTCGCCTTCCAGCAGCTCGAGCCCGAGGCGTATGAATCGATCACGCGGCGGCTCGAACAGCTTAAGTCGGGCGGCGGGGACAAGATTGCCAAGATCGGCTCGGGGCTGAAATTGCTGCTCTCGCGTCATGGCGTCCAGGCGGATATTTCGGGGCGCGAGAAGCATCCCTATTCGATCTGGCGCAAGATGCAGGAGCGCCATATCAGCTTCGAGCAGCTTTCCGACATCATGGCGTTCCGCGCGATCGTGCCGGCGGTGGAGGATTGCTACGCCGCGCTCGGGCACATCCACCGCCGCTGGCCCGCGGTGCCGGGGCGGTTCAAGGATTATATCTCGACGCCCAAGCGCAACGGCTATCGCTCGCTGCACACCACGATCATGCACGCGGAAAACCAGCGCGTCGAAATCCAGATCCGTACCGAGGAAATGCACGCCGAGGCCGAATATGGGCTCGCCGCGCATTGGGCGTACAAGCAGGACATGAAGGTCCGGCCCGAGACGCAGCAGGACTGGATCGCCGATCTGGTCGAAATCCTCGACAATGCCGCGACGCCCGAGGAACTGCTCGAGCATACGCGGATGGCGATGTATCAGGATCGCATCTTCGCCTTCACCCCGAAGGGCGAGCTGATCCAGCTCCCCAAGGGCGCGACCCCGATCGATTTCGCTTATGCGGTCCACACCGATCTCGGCGATCAGGCGGTGGGGGCGAAGATCAACGGCCGCGTCGTGCCGCTGCGGACCGAAATCCACAACGGCGATCAGGTGCAGGTGCTGCGCTCCAAGGCGCAGACCCCGCAGCCGAGCTGGCTGAGCTTCGCGATCACCGGCAAGGCGCTCGCCGCGATCCGCCGCCATTTGCGGCTGGTCGAGCGCGAGCAGACCGTCGCGCTGGGGCGCAAGCTCTACGACGATATCGTCACGCGTCTGCCCGCGCCGCTCGCGGCGGATGCGCTGGAACAGGGGATCAAGCGCCTCAAGCTCGCCGACGAGGTGCAGCTGATGACCGCGATCGCGCGCCGCACGCTGACCGATGCGCAGGTGATGGAGGCGTTGATGCCGGGGTCGGCTGGCGCCGATGTCGCGCATAATATGCCGCAATCCAGCGCGATCTCGATCGAGGGGCTCGCGCCGGGCGTCGCCTATGAGTTGGCGACCTGTTGTCATCCGGTGCCGGGCGACCGCATCGTCGGGCTGCGCCGGCCCGATGCGTCGATCGAGGTGCACTCGATTGATTGCCGCACGCTCGCCGATCTCGCCGAACGGTCCGACGAAGAAACCGACTGGATCGACGTGCAATGGGGCGACAAGACGATGGGCGCGGTCGCGCGCATCTCGGTCGAGGTAAAGAACGAGCCCGGCGCGCTGGGGGTGATCGCGACGATCATCGGCCAGCATAAGGCGAACATCATCAACCTCCGCCTCGACAGCCGCGATACCGGCATCCACACCAACACGATCGACGTCGAGGTGCATGATGCGCACCAGCTGATGCGGCTGCTCGCCGCGCTGCGCGCCGCCGATGCGGTGGCGGGGGCGGAGCGGGTGTGAGTTGAACCCCTTTTACCACCCCGGCGCAGGCCGGACCCCAGTTACGAACGGCTCGATGCTGGGCCCCATCCTGCGCCGGGGTGGAGCAACTTGACCTCAGTCACCGTCATTCCCGCGCAGGCGGGAATCCATTCACGCAGGCCTAGCCGATAGAGTTGCGACGACGCCGGCAATGGATTCCCGCCTGCGCGGGAATGACGATGGGGTGTTGCGCCGCGCGCATGAACGCGCAATTGGAACAATATTACGTATCGTAAAAAAGGGAGAGTCTTCCGCATGTTCGCCCGCGCCATCGCTATTTTGCTCTTGTCCACCTCGGCGGTTGTCGCCGCGCAGGAAGCCAAGCCGGCGGAGAAGGGCGGGAAGGGCGCCCCGCAAAGCAATGCCGAACTGATGAAGCAGGAGGCCGAGGCGGCCTATGCCAATGCCCCGGTGCAGGAGCGCGAGGAGAAGTCGAAGGGCAGCGTCGCCGTCGCCGGGCGCACGCTTGGCTACACCGCCACCGCCGGCACGCTGACGATCCGCGATACCGAGGGCAAGCCGACCGGGTCGATGTTCTACACCGCCTATACGCTGGATGGCACGCGGCCCGGGACAAAGCGCCCGATCACCTTCTTCTACAACGGCGGCCCGGGCAGCCCGACCTTCTGGCTGCATATGGGATCGTTCGCCCCGGTCCGGCTGCGCACCGGCAATCCCGAATCGATCCGCCCCGCGCCTTATGATTTCGGGCCGAATCCCGATACGCTGCTCGACAAGACGGACCTCGTGTTCCTCGATGCGATGGGCGCGGGCTATTCGCGTGCGCTGGGCGATACGAAGCCCAGCCAGTTCTACAGCGTCGACGGCGATGTCGACGCCTTCGCGCGCGCGATCATCCGTTACGTGACCAAGAACGGGCGGTGGAACAGCCCCAAGTTCATCTTCGGCGAAAGCTATGGCACGACGCGCTCGGGCGCGCTGGCCTATCAGCTACAGGATCGCGGGATGGCGTTGAACGGCGTCGTGCTGCTTTCCTCGATCATGAACTACGGCTATCGCCAGCCGGGGCTCGATCAGGTCTATCTCAACTATCTGCCGAGCTTCGCCGCGACCGCCTGGTATCATAACCGCATCCCCAATCGCCCGGCGGACGTCGCGACGATCGTCGAACAGGCGCGCGCCTTCGCGGTTGGCCCTTATGCCTCGGCGCTGGCCAAGGGCCAGTCGATAGGCGACGCCGAGCGCGACCAGATCGCGACGCAGTTGAGCCAGCTGATCGGTCTCTCGCCCGAGTTCATCAAGCGCGCCAACTTGCGGATCGATCTGCCGCGTTTCCAGAAGGAATTGCTGCGCGATCAGCGGCGAACGATCGGCCGGTTCGACGCCCGCTACACCGGGGTCGATAGCGACGCGGCGGGTGATCGCCCTGAAACCGATGCCTCGTCGGAGGCGATTTCGGGTGCGTTCATCGGCACCTTCCACGATTATGTCTCGAACACCTTGGGGTATAAGACCGACATGCCGTATCGCCTGTCGGCGCGCGACGGGGCGGGGTTCGACTGGAACTGGAAGCACAAGGCGCCCGGCTCGGGGTTCGGCACGCAGCAGAACAACCCCAATACCGCGGTCGATCTCGCGGCGGCGATGCGCGACAATCCCTATCTCCAGGTGCTGTCGATGAACGGCTGGTACGATATGGCGACGCCGTTCTTCGGCACCGAATATGATCTCGGCCATATGATGCTGGAGCCAGCGCAGGCGAAGAACCTGAGCTTCACTTATTATCCCGCGGGGCACATGACTTATCTCAACCCCGACGCGCTCCACGCGATGAAGCGCGACCTTTCCGCCTGGTACGATCGTGCGCTGGCGACGGGCGGGTCGGCTGCGGCGAGATAAGGTCGGGTCTTTTGTCGTCATGCCGGATCAAGTCCGGCATGACGGTTGAGTGGGTGTATTATGGGGTTGCCACACCTGCGCACGGCGTTACGCTGGCACCATTCCCAAATTAAAAGGGGTTTCCAAAAATGGATCGTCGTTCTTTCCTGGCATCGTCGGGCGCCGCGTCGGCGCTCGCGCTGATGCCTGCCGCGCTGCGCGCACAAGCCGCCGCAGCGGGCGATGCGAAGCTCAATGCCACTTTCGACCGGATCATGACCGATATCCTTCCGGAGATGCCGACGCTCGCGACGGTGCTCGGGATGGACAAGGGGGCGAATGCCCCGCTCAAGCATCGGCTGGAGGATAATTCCGCTGCCGGGCGCGCCAAGGGGCAGCGCATGCTGAAGCGCGCGATCGCCGATATCACCGCCATCTCCCCCGACAGCCTGTCGCCCGCGGCGAAGCTCGATCGCGAGGTGGTGCTCTATTCGCTCAATTCGCAGGCGCTGCCGAACGACCGGTTCGGGCTCGATTCGGTCCAGCGCCCCTATCTGATCACCCAGCAGGCCGGCGTCTATTTCGAGACGCCCGATTTCCTCAATTCCTCGCACACGATCGTCAACGCGGAGGATTGCGCCGCCTATCTCGATCGGCTTGCGGCGATGGCGACCTCGCTCGACAATGAAACCGCCGAGCAGAAGGAACAGGCGGCGCGCGGCTATGTCGCGCCGGGCTGGTCGCTCGATCTCGCGCTGGCGCAGATGGCCAAGCTGCGATCGCCGGCAGCGGCGCAGAGCGGCCTTACCCAGTCGCTCGCGACCCGCGCAGCCAAGGCCAATATCGCCGGCGACTGGCAGGCCAAGGCGTCCGCGATCGTCGAGAAGCAGGTCTATCCGGCGCTCGACCGGCAGATCGCGTTGGTCAAGCAACTGCGCGCGAACGGTCGCACCGACGACGGGCTGTGGGCGGTGCCGAAGGGCGACGAGATCTACGCCGCCGCGCTCGCCGAGGCGACGACGACCAATTTCAGCCCCGACGAAGTGCATCGCATGGGGCTGGAGCAGGTCGCGTCGATCACCGCCGAGCTCGATACGATCCTCAAGGGGCAGGGGCTGACCCAGGGCAGCGTTGCCGAGCGGCTCAACGCGCTCAACGTGCGTGCCGACCAGCTCTATCCCGATACCGCTGCGGGACGCGAGCAACTGATCCGCGACCTCAATGCGGGGGTCGCGGCGATGACTGCCAAGCTCGACCGGCTGGTCAATCACTGGCCCAACGCCCCGCTCGAGATTCGCCGCGTGCCGGTGGAGATCCAGGATGGCGCCTCGAACGGCTATTATTACCTCGCCGCGCTCGACGGCTCGCGCCCGGCGATCTACTGGATCAACCTCAAGAGCGTCGGCGACTGGCCGAAATATTCGCTCCCTGCGCTCACCTATCACGAGGGCGTGCCGGGGCATCATCTGCAGCTGACCATCGCGCAGCAGGCCAAGACGCCGCTGCTCCGCAAGCTTTCGTTCTTCAGTGCTTATTCGGAAGGCTGGGCGCTCTATGCCGAGGGGCTGGCGGACGAGGTGGGCGGCTATGCCTCGCCGCTGGAGCGCGCCGGTTTCCTGCAGAGCTATCTGTTCCGCGCGGCGCGGCTGGTGATCGACACCGGGATCCATTCCAAGCGCTGGGGCCGCGAGAAAGCGACCGATTATATGGTGCAGACCGTCGGCTTCGCGCGTCCGCGCTCGCAGCGCGAGATCGAGCGTTACTGCACCCAAGCGGGGCAGGCGTGCAGCTACAAGGTCGGCCATGCCGCCTGGGTGCGTGCGCGGGAGAAAGCGAAGGCGATCCTCGGCGCGAAATTCGACGAGAAGAATTTCCACGACATCTTGGGCGCTGGCGCGATGCCGCTGACGATCCTCGAACGGATGGTCGAGGAACGCGCCCGCGCCGCGGCATAACGCGCTTCGCGTCAACCACGACCACCTCTCCCCGTTCGACAAGCTCAGGTCGAACGGGGGGAGGTTCGTAGCACGGGGCTCTACCCGCAACATTTGCGTGATTTTCCCCCCTCCAGCCGATAAGTGCGGCTGATCATGCATCGTCTTCAGCTTTCGATCGTCGTGCCGTGTTACAATGAGGCAGAAACGCTGCCGCTGCTGCACCAGCGCGTCTCCGCCACGGCGCATGCGGTGGTGGGCGACGATCATGAGATCGTGCTGATCAACGACGGCTCGCGCGACGACAGCTGGCGGATCATGCAACAGCTCGCCGCGGCGGACCCGCGCGTGGTGGCGATCAACCTGTCGCGCAACCACGGCCACCAGCTCGCGCTGACCGCGGGGCTCGATCTGTGCTGCGGCGAGCAGATATTGATCCTCGATGCCGATCTGCAGGACCCGCCCGAATTGCTCGGCGAGATGCGCGAGGTGATGGCGCGCGAGGAGGCCGATGTCGTCTATGCCGTGCGCCGCAAGCGCGAGGGCGAGACCTTGTTCAAAAAGGCCACCGCCTCGGCCTTCTACCGCGTGCTCGATCGCGTGACCGATACGCCGATCCCGCTCGATACCGGCGATTTCCGGTTGATGACGCGCCGCGCGCTCGATGCCTTCCTCTCGCTCCCCGA
Source organism: Sphingomonas sp. 66-10 (assembly GCF_001897045.1). Taxonomy (NCBI): domain Bacteria; kingdom Pseudomonadati; phylum Pseudomonadota; class Alphaproteobacteria; order Sphingomonadales; family Sphingomonadaceae; genus Sphingomonas; species Sphingomonas sp. 66-10. Next base: position 14,808 of record NZ_MKRR01000135.1, on the reverse strand, counting down.
GCAGGCGCGGTTCATCCGCGGGATGGTGGCGTGGGTCGGGTTCCGGCAGGTCCCGTTCCCTTATGACCGCGCCGAGCGTCACGCCGGCGAGACCAATTATCCGCTGTCGAAAATGCTGCGGCTCGCGTTCGACGCCGTAACCGGCTTTTCCACCGCGCCGCTGCGTTTCGCCAGCCATGCCTCGGTCGCGCTGGCGGGGGCATCGCTGCTGCTGCTCTTCTACATCGCCTGGGGCTATTTCCGCGGCAGCCCGGTGCAGGGCTGGACCTCGACGATGCTCGTCGTGACGGTGCTGAGCGCGGTGCAGATGTTCGTGCTGGGGATGATCGGCGAATATCTCGGGCGGCTCTATATCGAATCGAAGCGGCGGCCGCTCTATCTCGTCGCAGATATCGCCGGGCCGGTGCGCGCGCGCGCCTCGCTCGGCTACCAGGCGGTGCGCACCCGCGTCCCCGCCGGCGAGGCGCCGGAGGACGAAGACGCCCCGCTCGCAGCACGACGTTGAGACTTTTGAATCTTTCAATCGGCTGACAGCATGGTTCAGCCCGCATTCGCTGCGACTCGGCGATAACCGGCAATATCATCGGGGCCGGCTCGTGCGCCGGCGATGGAGTGTCCGGGAATGACGAAGAAGATATTGGCCGCGCTGGCCGCAGCAGCCTCGCTGCTGCCGCTCGCCGCGTCGGCACAGGAGGGCTGGCAACGTGGCGATCGCGGCGATCGCGGTGCGCCGCGCCAGGCAGCTCCGCAGCAACAGGCGCCCCGCCCGCAGCCGCAACCGCAGGCTCAGCCCCAACAGCGCTGGGATCAGGCGCAGCGCCCGCAATGGCAGCCGCGCGGCGATCAGGCCCAGCCCGGTCGTTGGGACGGCCAGCGGCAGCCGGGTCGCTGGGATGGCCAGCGCCAGCCGGGGCAACCCGGGCAGCCGGGTCGCTGGGATGGCCAGCGCCAGCCGGGGCAACCCGGGCAGCCGGGCCGTTGGGATGGCCAGCGCCAGCCGGGGCAACCCGGGCAGCCGGGTCGCTGGGATGGCCAGCGCCAGCCGGGACAGCCCGGGCAGCCGGGCCGTTGGGACGGTCAGGGTCAGCCTGGGCAGCCGGGCCGTTGGGACGGTCGGGGTCAACCGGGACAGCCCGGGCAGCCCGGTCGTTGGGACGGTCAGCGCCAGCCGGGTCAACCCGGCGGGTGGCAGGGCCGCCCGTCGAACGACGATCGCGCGCGCTGGCAGAATCGCGGGCGCGACAATCGCGATGTCCGCTCGGGATGGAACGACCGCCGGGATTTCGTGCGCGATCGCTATGGCCATGACGACCGCCGCGCGTGGAACCGCGACTGGCGGCGCGACACGCGGTACAATTGGAGCAATTACCGCTACCGCAACCGCTCGGTGTTCCACCTGCCGCGCTATTATGCGCCCTATGGCTGGGATTACGGCTATCGCCGTTTCTCGGTCGGGGTGATGCTGTCGGCGCCGCTGTTCGTCGAGGATTATTGGATCGACGATCCGTGGACCTATCGCCTGCCGGAAGTCTACGGCCCGTATCGCTGGGTGCGCTATTACAACGACGCCTTGCTGGTCGACGTCGACAGCGGCGAAGTGGTCGATGTGATCTACGACATCTTCTGGTAAATCAGCGCAGGCGGGCGTCGTTTCGTGCGGCGCCCGCTTGCCTTCGCGCTTCGGGCGCGCGAATTGGCGGCGCCATGACGACCAGAATCGGACCTCCCGGCCATCCTTCGCCGGTACGGCGCTTTATCGGAGAGCAGGTGCAGGCGCGGCTCGATGCCGATCCGCGGATGGAGCGGCTGCCGACCGATCTCGCGGTGGTCTATCGCTGCCGCAACTATCTCGATGCCGCGCAATGCAAGCAATTGGTTGCGATGATCGATGCCGATCGCCGGCCCTCCACCTTGCTGTCCGATCGCGGCGATACCGCCTTCCGCACCAGCGAGAGCTGCGACATGGACCGCTGGGCGCCGGCGGTGCGCGCGATCGACGAGGGGATTGCCGGCCTGCTCGGCATCGCGCCAGAAAATGCCGAGACGATGCAGGGCCAGCGTTACGCCGTCGGCCAGCATTTCCGCCCGCATCACGATTATTTCCACGAGAACGAAAGCTATTGGCCGGTGATGAAAGCCAGCGGCGGGCAGCGGACGTGGACCGCGATGATCTACCTCAACGATGTCGAGGAGGGCGGGGCGACCTGGTTTCCGCAGGCGGGCCTGCGCGTCGCGCCGCAGCGCGGATTGCTGCTCGCGTGGAACAATATGGCGGCGGACGGCAGCCCCAATCCGGCGACGCTCCACGAGGGGTCGGCGGTAACCGAGGGGGTGAAGTATATCGTCACCAAATGGTTCCGCGAGGCGCCCTGGGTGGCGGCGGGGTAAATCAGCGTTTCTTGTCAGCCGCTGCGAAGAACGCGATCTGATCGGCTTGGGCTTTCCTGAACGCCGGCCGGTCGATCGTGCGGGCGATATAGGCTTCGGTCGCCGGCCGGTCGCCGAACGCGCGCACCAGCGGCACCCGCAATACGTCCGCCATCAGCAGATCGGCGACGGTGAAGCGATCGGCGACCAGCCATTCGCGCTCGCCGAATATCCTTTCGAGCTGGCCCAGCCGTGCGCTCAACCATCCGGTCAGCTGGTTGTCGGCATCGCCGGAGACGTTGAGGAACCACCACGGGACCGAGACCATCTCGATCGAATTGAGCGCGGCGATCGTCCATTGCATCACCTGCGCCTGTCCGGCCGGATCGCTTGGCATCAGCCGCTCGCTTTTCCGCGCGAGATGCAGCAGCATCGCGCCGCTTTCGAACAGTTCGAGGTCGCCGTCACGCAGGAACGGCACCTGGCCGAACGGCTGTTGCGCGAGGTGGTTCGTCTCGCGGCCGTCGAAGGCGACCGTCCGCATTTCATAGCCGAGGCCGGCTTCCTCGCATGCCCATCTCAGCCGCAGATCGCGCACGAAACCGCGCGGGCCTTGCGGCACCCAATCATAGGTCCAGATCGTCAGGTCGCTCGTCATTGCCGGCTTCTCACCCCGTAAACCG
>NZ_MKRR01000135.1:9493-11645 GCF_001897045.1 Sphingomonas sp. 66-10 | reverse complement strand
CCGCCGCGAGCAGCCCGGTGGAGGAATTATGGTGCATGATCACCTTCTCCTCCAGCCCGCTCGCCGCCAGCCACGCCTGATAATGCGCCCACACCCCAGGCTCGCCGCCGCCGATGAAAGGGTGGTTCACCAGCTCGGACATATGGCGCGGCACGCCGTGTCGCTCGGCATAAGCGCGGCTGCAATAGACCGTCCAGGGATCGGCGGTCAGCAGGCGCCAGACGAGCCCGGCGCCGCGCCGTTCCTTGCTGACGCGCAGCGCGATATCCGCCTCGCCCCCGGCCAGATCGCGAACGTCCTCGGTGGTGTCGATCTCGATATGGATCGAGGGCTGGGCGATGCGCAGATCGCCGATGATCGGCATCATGAAGGTAAAGGCGAAGATCGGCGACAGCGTGAGGCGCACCACGCCCTCGGCGCTGCGCCCGAGCAGCGAGGCTTCGTCGGTCAGCCGGCGTAGCGCGTCCTGCGCGCTCCGCGCGTGGGTCAGTAACGCTTCGCCCGCCGGGGTGAGCAGATAGCCCGCCTGTCGGCGATCGAACAGGATCACCCCCAGCGCCTCCTCCAGCGCGGCGACGCGTCGCGCGGCGGTGGTCTGGCTGACGCGCAGTGCGCGCCCGGCGGCGAGCGTGCTGCCCGTTTCCGCAACCGCAAGGAAATGGCGAACGTCGTCCCAGTCCGGCGTCATGTCGCTATTCTGCACTTTTGCAGAACGAGTCGGCAACATCGTTGTTCGTCATTTGCGGTCGGGTGCGCCTATATGAAGGCAAGCGTTGGCGCCGACGCGACTGACCTTCACCCCGGAGACTATCGATGAAAACGATCCTGTCGCTCGCGGCGCTTGCCGCGGCTGTCGTCGGCGCGCCCGCGTTTGCGCAGAGCGATGCCCCCCTTCCTTCGGTCAGCGTGCGCCACGCCGACCTCGACCTGTCGAACCCGCGCGACGTGAAGCGGCTCGATTACCGTATCGTCCATGCCGTGACCGGCGTGTGCGGGACTGCGTCGAGCGCCGATCCGGAGGGCCAGACCAATGTCCAGCGCTGCCGTGTCGAAACGCTCGCCGCGGCCAATACGCAGCGGGCGGCGTTGCTGGCGGCGGTGCCGTCGCGGGCGATTCTCGCCAGCGCGCGTTGATCGAGCCCAACGCGAACCTTTAATTCGTTCGCCCTGAGCCTGTCGAAGGGCGTCCCCGTCTCGATGGGACAAGAAGCCCTTCGACAGGCTCGGGGCGAACGATGGAGGGGGATCGCGTTCTACCGCACTATTCAGCCGACAGCCCGGCGGCGCCTCCAGCGCTGACCGGGCTGTCGCTATCTGCGCAAAACGTGGCAATAGGGGGGATGACTCCCAACGCGGTGCTTGGCGTAGAACGCTCGATCCTTGGCCAGCCGTGGCGCTGGCGCGCCTTGGCTGCCGACCAGCGCGACGATTTCGCGCCCGACGATCTCATTACCCAAATCCTGCTGGCGCGCGGCTGCCCGCGCGAGGCGCTCGACCTGCATCGTGTGCCGACGATCCGCGGCTTCATGCCCGATCCCTCGATCTTCAACGATATGGATCGCGCCGCGGCGCGTCTCGCCGATGCGGTGACACAGGGCGAGCAGGTCGCGATCTTCGGTGATTACGATGTTGACGGCGCGACCTCCGCCGCGCTGATGATCCTGTTGCTGCGCGATCTCGGGCTCGAGGCGCGGCCGTATATCCCCGATCGGCTGATGGAGGGCTATGGCCCGTCGGGGCCGGCGCTGGTGCGCTTGGCGCAGGAGGGGGCGACGCTGATCGTCACCGTCGATTGCGGCGCGCAGGCATTCGATGCGCTCGCCGCGGCGCGCGAGGCGCCGGTCGATGTGATCGTCGTCGATCATCACCAATGCGCCAGCGCGCTCCCCGTGGCGCATTCGCTGGTCAATCCCAACCGGCTCGATGAGACCGAGGGGCGGGCGCACGGCCATCTCGCCGCGGTGGGGGTGGCGTTCCTGCTCGGCGCGGCGCTGCTGCGCGAATTGCGCGCGCGCGGCTGGTTCGCGAACCGTGTCGAGCCGCGGCTGATCGACCTGCTCGATATCGTCGCGCTCGGCACCGTCGCCGATGTCGCGCAATTGCGCGGGCTCAACCGCGCCTTCGTCGCGCAGGGGCTGAAGGTGATGGCGGG
>NZ_MKRR01000135.1:6519-9452 GCF_001897045.1 Sphingomonas sp. 66-10 | reverse complement strand
CAACGCGGGCGGGCGGGTAGGGCGCGCCGACCTCGGCGTGCGCTTGCTCACCACGCGCGACGCGGCCGAAGCGCGCACGATCGCGACTGAGCTCGACCGGCTCAACGAGGAGCGCCGCGCGATCGAGGCCGCGGTGCAGGAGGCCGCCGAGGCGATCCTGCGCAGCGACCGCGCGGTGACCGTGGTGGCGGGGGCCGGCTGGCATCCCGGGGTGATCGGGATCGTCGCGGGGCGGCTCAAGGAAAAGCTCGGCCGCCCGGCGATCGTCATCGCGCTCGACGAAGCCGGGGTCGGCAAGGGATCGGGGCGTTCGATCACCGGGGTCGATCTGGGGCAGGCGGTGCTCGCCGCGAAAGAGGCGGGACTGCTCGTCGCCGGCGGCGGACATGCGATGGCCGCGGGGCTGACGATCGCCGCCGAAAACGTCGGGGCGTTCGGCGATTTCCTTGAGGACAAGCTCGCTGAGAAGGTCGCGATCGCCGCGGCGGACCGTGCATTGCTGGTCGATTCGATTCATGCGGCGGGCGGGGTGACCCCGGAGCTGGTCAATGCGCTCGAAGCGGGCGGGCCTTATGGCACCGGCTGGCCGTCGCCGCGCGTCGCGGTGGGGCGGGTACGCCCGGTGCGTGTCGATATCGTCGGCAACGGCCATGTCCGCGCGATCGTCGCCGGCGACGACGGGCGCAGTTTCAAGGCGATGGCGTTCCGCGCGGCGGATAATGCGCTGGGGCAGGCGCTGCTCGGCGCGGGGACCCACCGCCGGCTGTGGCTCGCCGGGCGCGCGAAGCTCGACGATTGGGGCCAGCGCCCCGTGGCCGAGCTCCATCTCGACGATGCGGCCTGGGCCGATTGAGCGAATGATTGAACGATTGTTGCTTTGCCGCCTTGACCGCGCGGCCCGGCTCGCCTAACCGCCCTCTCGCCCAACGGCCCCTTCGTCTAGCGGTTAGGACGCGGCCCTTTCACGGCTGAAACACGGGTTCGATTCCCGTAGGGGTCACCATTGTTTTTCAATGGGTTAGATGCGTACAACGCGTCGCGGAGGCGGAACTTCGGTAATATTCCGGTTATATACGTCGTTGAACAACGGTGGACGGCGCTTCGCGATCCGATTCTCTCACGCACCTTCGAGAGGGCAACGCTGATGCCGATCTAGGCGCTTCGCGTCTTCGCGGTAACGGTCCACCGCCACCATGAAGATTGCCCGCCCGCGGGATGAGACCTTCCATCACCAGCCGATTCTCCGGCTGGTTCGATTGGAGGAAAATATGTCTCAGCAAAACGCTGCCGCAAGCACCCTCGGCACTCAGCTCTGGAGGAATGACGGCGGGTCACTGCCCGATTGGCTCCGACCAATGGTTCTCGGCAGCATCGAAGCCAACGGTACCTTTCTGATCGCTTCACCGCTGGGGCATCAGCGGGTCCATCGCGGTTATGTGGTCGTGGAGCAGTGCGGGGATGTGTACGCGTGGCCGGCAGAAGAGGTCGACGAGCGCGTAGCTGAGATGAAAGAGCGGGCGATCGCCGCGTCGAAGCCCGTGAACATGGTTGGACCAGGCAAGAGCCTGAAGACTGCGATTCCGAGCCGGAAGCGGCAACGCGGGAAAACGGAAACCAAGCGGCCCCGAACCTATCCGCCCGCTCGCGGAACTCCCCCCAGCATCGAGTGGGTCTCAATCGAAGATCTATCCGTTGACGGAGACTATCAGCGGTCAATCGCGAACGATTCCTCCCGTCGCCTTATCGCGTCAATCGCTGCGCATTGGGATTGGCGACTTTGTATGCCGCTGGCGGTATCTCGCCGAATTGACGGTCGCTACGTGATAGACGGCCAGCACCGCTTGGCGGCTGCCCGAATGAGGCGAGACATTCCCCATCTTCCCTGCTGCATCGCTACCTATGATGGGGTTGCGGACGAGGCCGCGATGTTTGTCGCAGCAAACCGGGCTCGCCGGGCCATTAACCGACTGGACGACTTCCACGCGGCATTGGTCGCCGGAGATGAGGACGCCTTGGAGATCAACCGCGTGATCGAAGCCGCCGGCTTGCGAGTAGCGCGCCAGACCAGATCGCAGGCGTGGTTGCCGGGTGAGGTTGCTTTCACAGGTAGCATTACCTCGGTGATGGGACGCTATGGCGAAGATCTGGTTCTTGAAGCTTTGTCCGCGATGGCGGAGGCGTTCAAAGGGCAGGTGCTTTCCAATGGCGCGTCGATATTCCTCGGGTTGACCAAGATAATGGTCTCGCCGCCGGAAGGACTGGAACGGCATCGTCTGCTTCGATCGCTCTACGCTTTCGACATGAAGGGATGGAGCAGCTTTGTGCAGGGAACGAAAGGCGGTGACGGGAGAGCGCAAGCGATGCGGATTGCGATCCTCGAAGCCTATAACGATCCAGCTACGATGCAGCGGATAGCGGCGTAATGAAGGCGCCCGTCTGCCTGCGGCGGGCGGGCGCCCTAGCAAATTACCGCTAGCGATTACCGGGCATCACGAAATTCGCTCCAATCAGCCTCTGGGTTGTTCATGCGGTTGCCGAACATTCCGCCGGGCATCTTGGTCGATTGCCGGGCAGGGGGCAGTGAACCGCGCCGGTTTTGCTGGAGGCGTTGGGTTTGTGAGTCACGCTGCCATATCGATGTTATCCGCGACAGCATAATATTGCTCTTCGACTTCGGCAGGCGGGATGTTGCCGATGAGCTCGAGCGGCCGACGATGGGTCGAACCAGTCGATCCACTCGAGCGTCAACTGCTTGGGAAACAAATCTCGGCGCCAGGGCCGTGATTGATGAAGATCAAATCCCTCCACATTGCAGTGGCGTAACGGACCGGTGAAGGCCGACTTCGGCCAGCTACGACGCTTTTCGATTATGTTCTTGAATTACCAGGGCGAATGATGGGCTCGACAGGGGGGCGGCGCGAAGATGGTGCGCC
>NZ_MKRR01000135.1:0-6501 GCF_001897045.1 Sphingomonas sp. 66-10 | reverse complement strand
CGCGCTGGCCGTCATATTCGGATTTCTCGAACGTCCGGCGGACGTGGCGCAGTTGCGGCATCGGTTGGGTCACGGTGATCCGGCCACAATCGACGATCTGGCACGGCTGGCCAAGCGCGACGGGGTGCGGGCGAGAATCGCGCGGCTCGATTGGGAGGCTCTGGCCAACGCCCCCTTGCCTGCGATCGCCGAGACCAAAACCGGATTCCTGCTGGTCGGGAAGGTCGACGCCGATCGTGCGCTGGTTCAGGAGCCGATATCGGGGGAAATCCACGAGCAGGACAGAGCCGCGTTCTCCGATCTTGCGACCGGCCGCTATCTGCTGCTGACGACGCGGGAAAGCATCGCGGGTGCGCGGCGGAAGTTCGATGTCAGCTGGTTCATTCCAGCGCTCGTCCGCTATCGTCGGCTGCTTGGCGAGGTTTTGCTCGCCTCCTTGTTCATCCAGCTGCTCGGCCTGATCTCGCCGATCTTCTTCCAGGTCGTGATCGACAAGGTGCTAGTCCACAAGTCGCTGACCACGCTCGAAGTGCTGGCGATCGGCATGATCGCGATGTTCCTGTTCGAAACCCTGCTGTCGGGGCTCAGGCAATATCTGTTCGCGCACACCACCAGCCGTGTCGACGTCGAACTCGGCGCGAACCTCTTTCGCCATCTGCAAAGCCTGCCGATGAGCTATTTCGGGAGCCGTCGCGTCGGCGACACGGTGGCACGGGTGCGGGAACTGGAAACCATTCGCGCCTTCCTCACCTCGAATGCGGTGACGCTGGTCCTCGATCTCATGTTTACCTTCGTCTTCCTCAGCGTGATGTATCTCTATTCGCCGATGCTACTCCTGATCGTGCTGATCAGCATCCCGCTCTACATCGGCATCTCGCTCGCAATATTGCCCGGGTTGCGACGGCGGATCGACGAGAAATTCAAGCGTCACGCCGAGAACCAGTCGTTCCTGGTCGAAAGCGTTACCGCGATCGAGACGCTCAAATCGATGGCGATCGAGCCGCAGATGCAGAATCGCTGGGAACGCCAGCTCGCCGGTTACGTCGGCGCGGGGTTCGCCGCGGCGATGCTGGGCAATTGGGGCAGCCAGGCGATCCAGCTCGTCTCCAAGCTGACGATGGTCGCGATCCTCTATTTCGGCGCGAAGGCGGTGATCGCGGGCGAGATGACGGTCGGCATGCTGGTCGCGTTCAACATGCTGGCCGGGCGCGTATCGCAACCGGTGCTGCGGATCGCGCAACTGGCGCAGGATTTTCAGCAGGCGCGGCTCGCGGTCGACCGGCTCGGCGACATATTGAACGCGCCGGCCGAGCCGACCGCGCCGTCGCGTTCGAGCCTGCCGGCGATCGCGGGGCGCATCCGGCTCGACAAGGTGCGGTTCCGCTATCGTCCCAATGCTCCGGAGGTGCTTCGCGGTGTCGAGCTCGATATCGCCCCGGGCGAGATATTGGGGATCGTCGGCCCTTCCGGATCGGGCAAATCGACGCTGACCAAATTGGTCCAGCGGCTCCACGTCCCCGAACAGGGCCGTGTGCTGGTCGACGGGGTCGATCTGGCGCTGGTCGATCCGGCGTGGTTGCGGCGGCAGATCGGGGTGGTGCTGCAGGAGAATATCCTGTTCAACCGCAGCGTGCGCGACAATATCGCGCTCGCCGATCCGAGCTGGCCGATGGAACGCGTCATCGCGGCGGCGACACTGGCCGGCGCGCACGATTTCATCCTCGAATTGCCCGAGGGCTATGACACGCGGATCGACGAGCGCGGCGCCAATCTCTCCGGCGGGCAGCGGCAGCGCATCGCGATCGCGCGCGCGCTGATTGGCGATCCGCGTATCCTGATCTTCGACGAAGCGACCTCGGCGCTCGACGCGGAAAGCGAGGAGATCGTCCAGCGCAACCTGCGCAGCATCGCCGAGGGGCGCACCGTAATGATCATCGCGCACCGCCTCTCCGCGGTGCGGCAATGCCATCGCATCGTTTCGGTCGAGGCGGGCGAAATCACCGAGGCGGGGACGCACGCCGATCTGCTCGCCCGGGGCGGCCGCTACGCCCAGATGTACCGGCGCCAGATGGGTCTTGTCGAACCGGAGGGCGCCTGAGCAATGACCACGCGAACCGAGCGAACCGATTCCGGCTGGCTACGGCACTGGCGTATATTGCGCGACAGCTGGGCGCTCGAGACCGAGCGGCTCAGATCGCGCAAGACGTGGAGCGAAACCGATTTCCTCCCCGCCGCGCTCGAGGTGGTGGAGACCCCGCCCAATCCGCTCGGCCGCATCATATTGTGGTCGCTGGTCGCGTTCCTCGCGCTCGCCTTGATCTGGTCGATCGTCGCCAGGATCGACGTCGTCGCGGTGGCGCCGGGCAAGGTGATCGCGGCGGGGCGCAACAAGCTCGTCCAGTCGGCCGACGGCGGGGTGGTGCGCGCGATTCTCGTCCATGACGGGCAGACGGTGCGGCGCGGTCAGCCGCTCGTCACGCTCGACCCGACCGCCTCGGGCGCCGAGCGCGAACAGGCGCTCGCCAGCCTGCAGACCGCGGCGGTCGACGCGGCGCGATCGCGCGCGATCCTCGGCGCGCTGCGCGGCGAGGGGACGCGGTTCACGCCCCCCGGCGGGGTCGCCGCCGATATCGTCGCGGTGCAGCGCCAGCTGATCGACAGCCGCCTCGCCGAGCTCGACGCCAAGGCCCGCACCCTGCAGGAGCAGGCGAGCGAAGCCGATGCCGCGCGCGCCGGCGCCACGGCGGAGATCGCGCGGCTGCGCGATACCCTGCCCTATCTCGCCGAGCGCGCCGACAAGCGCCGCCTGCTGACCGAGAAGGGCTATGCCTCGCGGCTCGGCCAGCTCGAGCTCGACCAGCAGCGCGTCGATCACGAGCGGCGCATCGGCGTCGAGCAGCAGAACCGGCGCAAGGCCGCGGCGAGCCTCGCCGGGGTGCGCCAGCAGCTCGCCGAGATGCGCGCGCAGGCGATCCGCGAAACGCTCGCCGATCTCGCCAAGGCGGAAGCGGAAGTGCGCATGGCGCGCGAGGAACTGGTCAAGGCGACCCACCGGTCGGGGGTACAGATCGTCCGCGCGCCGGTCGACGGCGTCGTCCAACAACTCGCGGTGACCAGCGAGGGCGCGGTGCTCAAGCCCGCCGATCCGATCCTCGTCGTGGTGCCGGCCAATGCGCGGCTGATCGTCGAGGCGCAGGTCCTCAATCGCGACATCGGCTTCGTCCGCCCCGGCCAGCCGGTGACGGTGAAGCTCGAGGCATTTCCGTTCACGCGCTACGGCACGCTGGAGGGGCGGCTGATGTGGGTCAGCCGCGACGCGATCCAGGACGAGAAATTGGGGCCGGTCTATCAGGCGCGGGTGGCGATCCTCGGCAACCGCCCGACCGGTGGCGGCGCCCCGCTCGACGTGTCGCCCGGGCTGGTGGCGAGCGCCGAGATCAGGACATCCGAGCGGCGGGTGATCGACTTCCTGCTGAGCCCGATCGAGCGGCGGGTGAAGGAAGCGGGGCGAGAGCGGTGAAGGTGGGGCGTAAGCGCTTATAAATGCGCGGGCAGGAAGGTTACCGAATTTTTTGCGATTGATCCGGGTCAAATGCTCGGCGCTATTTGGGTCATAGGCTCCTCGGGTGGAAGGAGCGTGGCGATGACGAGTCGCGGTGGGGAATTTCCTGTAAGATGGCGACGGGCTGGTCTGACTTACGCTGCCTTGTTCGTGGTTGCGCCCTCTGCAGCGCTCTTTGCCCTTGATGGCTGCAGCGCCTCCGCCGCCGATCCGCTGGGCTATCATATCGAAATGGCCTACTCGGCCGGCGGAAAGATCGAAACTGCCTGGATTGATTATCGTTGCCGGACCATCGGTCCGAGATCCCTGGGCTTAGCCGACAGGGCGCTCGACGAAAAAACGGTTCGTATCGGCGGGACAGGACCGCTCAAACTTACTCTCTCCTGGGATTGGCTCTACCGGGGCGCGCCGTGCCCGCCTACCTATTACAAGCCAGCGGACAAAGTAGAGGCAGCTCCGCCCGTTATGGTGATGGATGGGGGCAATCATCCGCGGACCGTGTGGTTTATCCGCACTACCGAGGTAAGAATGCCTAGGCCGCTGGCCGATAAATATATCATCGCCAAATTTGCTGTTCGGCATCTGGCGGAAGTGAAGGAGGGGCGACAGGATCGGCCCGATGACTATCGCGCACTGAAGGTATTTGCGCCGCGTATTGAATTGGTCGGCCTGCCAGAAACGACCCACGATATGCCGGTGACGCGGGCTCACCCACTTTGGCAATGGCTCGCCGGTCAACCAAGTAAGGCAATCGCGATATGCGATATCGCCCGGTTCAATGACATCCTGCTCGGCCTGGAACGTGAGGGTGTCGATATCGATTGTGGACGTGCGGTCCAGCGCACGGAGCCGCCTGCGCCAGTCAAAATCCACCCGTACTTCCTTGATTATGCTGGAAATCGAGTGTGGCGAATTTCAAACCAAGGGCGTTTTCAGCCAATAGTTGCGATATCCAGCAATCATCCGGATTGCTTGACTAAAAAAGCCGGCGCCGAAAAATTCTGGGATAATTGCATCGCCACCTTGGGAGTCGATGGCCGCTACTCCGTCGAGATCTCTGATATCTCGAATCCACTTCTCGTCTGGGACGGGAGCGAAAATCTACTGTACCTCGTCCGATACAAATCAGAACAAGTACTTCATGATGCTATGGAAGAGCGGCCGTGACAAATCCGATCAAGGCGTCTGCCGTACGTGATCTCGCGCTATTATCGGCAGATCTCGCTTCTGTCAATCTTTCAGCTGAGAAAGCAATATTCGATATCAAGGGGCTTCCAAATATCTCATCTAAGGCAGTATTTTCAAAAATTTATTCCAATGCGATGGAGCAGGTCAGGTCGAAGTTCAGCCTGAGCAGCGCTCAAGAGCTTGGCGGGGCATTCAGAACCAGTGTCATTGCGGTTCAAAGCGAGAGCGATCCTCAACAATATCTGATCTCGATCGGCTCGGGCAGTCTGCTGACGCCGCTTTCGCAAGGTGAAAATGGCGCATTGGCGCGCGATTACGCGGCAACGCTCACCTATGTCGATTCGATACGGAAACAAATTCTTGCTCAGGATCGTCAGGCACGCGTTGACGTCGTCGGCGCCTATAATGGCGGCACGCTCGCAAAAGCCTATTCGACTCTCACCGGCGCCAATGCAATCTCATTCAACTCGTCAGTGCTCGACGCAGGAATTCTGGGATCGGTTGATCGATACGCCCGAGAAAATCTGGGATATCCCTTGGGGGTACAGTTCGAAGATTACCCTGATCTCCGCGTCAATTTCACAACGTTCCAGCTTGAAACCGCGGCTCCTTACGAGACATCAATCCGCGCTGCGGTGAACAGCGATGCGCGAGCCTTTGACGAAACGCTTGCGCCCGCGCTTGACGTTGTCAATATTCTGAGCGGCGTAAAGTCCGGCGGTGACGGTTTCTATGATCTGTTCAAAGCGATTAAATCTGCTAATCGCACCGACAGTCTGATTGCGGTTGCAGGGGATTTATCTTTTCAGCGCGCGACAGAATATGGGAGCGACTTCTCGAAGAAAAATTTTCAGTTTGAGGTGCCTACCGACGTTCCAGGATTTCTTGCCGGCGTTGCCAAAAGATGGGGGTTGGAATCTCAAGGCGATATCCAAAGCATCAGGTTTGATAACGAGCTAATTACCTTTGGCGCGGACCGCGCGATTGTCGATACACCGCAGATGCGGATTGAAGACGAGTTAAGGTGGTATGCATATAGTCAGGCCGAGCTGTCTCGCGTAGTTCGAGACGCGCTCGTTCAAGATCCTTTGATTGTTGATAAAATACTGAAAAATAGAGGGTTTTCCAAGCCGTTCAGCAACTTGACATTCAAGGAATATATATACCAAAAATCCCTATATGGTGAGTTTCGCCAATCTATCTTGAACGAAGCGGTCCCTGTAGAAATCAGCTCTACCTGGAATATCCGCAATCATCAGCCGGTCATTGATGGATATCTTCAGGCGTTTACGGATTCGATGCTGCGTGCCGGTGCAACGCCATCCGAAGCGGATATCAGCCTGTTCTATAATCGGATGGGCATTCTCTTCGGACCAGATGGACCGATGGAGGGACGCTTCGATTCGATCGGTTCGGTTCAAGCGCGTAAGTATCTTGTCGATGGCACTGTTGCCGACGCGCTGGACGTACGCCCCGCGGCGAGCAGAAAATATGTCCCGACCTGCTTTCCTGCAGGGACCGAGGTAACGCTCGCGGACGGTTCGACCCGTCCGATCGAGACGTTGAGCGTAGGTGATGAGATACTCTGCTTTCCAGTTGCCGATGCTGCGGCGGGCGCGCTAATCACGGGCCGTATTGCCGGTTTTCGTCAACTGACTGCGCCTGGGCTCGTTCGATCGAATGTGTTCAACGCCACTGCCGATCACGAATTCGTGATGGCCGATGTGTCGTTGCCCCCTAATTGCCTGACG
>NZ_MKRR01000134.1:125486-126667 GCF_001897045.1 Sphingomonas sp. 66-10 | reverse complement strand
GTTGTTCGGCGTGTCGAAGCAGGCCTATAACGGTACGCTCTATTATGACGACGGCCGGTTCAGCGCGCGTGTGATGGCGAGCTATCGCGGGGCATATATCGATGCCAATAGCGCGACCGGCAACGTCTTCGAAGGCTATGGCCCGACGACCAACCTCGATGCCTCGATGCGCTACAAGCTGACCGACGCGATCGAAGTATCGCTGGAGGGCAACAACCTGCTCGACACCTATCGCTATCGCTACACCGATATCGACGCGAACCGGAATTACGAGAACAACCATTTCGGGCGCACGATCCTGATCGGGGCGCGGTTCAAGATGTAAGCGAAACCATGTCGGGCATCACCCGCCGCGACGCGCTCGGCGCGACGCTCGCCACCGGCCTTGCCGCGCGCCTCCCTGCGACGGTGGCGCCGGCCTCGACCGATCCGGGCGAGACGATCGACCTCTGGCCGAACGGCGCGCCGGGGATACCGGCGACGCCGCCGCGCGAGACGATCGAGGAGCGCAGTCCCGATCCCGCGCTCCGCGACCGCGCGGTCTATGGCATCACGCGCCCGCGCATGATCGTCTTCCGCCCGGCGACCCCGAACGGGTCCGCGGTTCTCGTCACCCCGGGCGGCGGCTATCGCTGGGTGGTGATCGACAAGGAGGGGTATGAGATCGGGCGCTGGCTGTCGGCGCGCGGCTATACCGTGTTCGTCCTCTTCTATCGCTTGCCCGGCGAAGGCTGGGCGGCGGGGCCGGAGGTCGCTCTGTCGGACGCCCAGCGCGCGATGCGGCTGATCCGCGCCCGTGCGCGCGATTACGGCATCCGGCCGGAGCGGGTGGCGGCGATGGGCTTTTCGGCGGGCGGGCATGTCTGCGCCGATCTCGCGACCCGGTTCGCGCTGCCGACCTATACGCCGGTCGACGCCGCCGACGCGCTGAGCGCGCGCCCGGATATCGCCGCGCCGATCTATGCGGTGCAATCGATGGCCGCGCCGTTGGCGCATTCCGGCTCGCGCCGGTTGCTGATCGGCGCCGATGCTTCGCCAGCGCTCGAACGGCGTCACACGCCGGCCGCCAACGTCACGCGCGATACGCCGCCCTGTTTCCTGCTTCATGCCGACGACGATGATGTCGTGCCGGCCGAAAACAGCATCGAATTGCGCGCGGCGCTGAAGCGCGCGGGGGTGGC
>NZ_MKRR01000134.1:120230-125414 GCF_001897045.1 Sphingomonas sp. 66-10 | reverse complement strand
CGGCGCGATCTGCTCGCCGGCGGGGTCGCCGGGCTGGGGCTGACGGGGCTTGGCGCCTCCGCCGCCGCGAGCCACGCACCCGCCGCGGTGGCGTCATGGCGGCGCGGGGCAGATAATCAGCGGATTGCCGATCTCGGCGACGGGCGCTTCCTCAACCCGATCCTCGCCGGGGATCATCCCGATCCCGCGATCCTCAAGGACGGCGCGGATTATTACATGACCTTCTCGTCGTTCGACAGCTATCCCGGGCCGACGATCTGGCACAGCCGCGATCTGGTGAACTGGCAGCCGCGCGGGGCGGCGCTCACCCGCAATATCGGGTCGGTGTGGGCGGTCAGCCTCGAAAAGCACAAGGGCCGCTATTTCCTCTACGTGCCGGTCAAGGCGACGCCCGACACGATCTACGTGCTATGGGCGGATCATATCGACGGGCCGTGGAGCGATCCGATCGACCTCGACCTGCACGGCCATATCGATCCGTGCCACGCAGTCGGCGAGGACGGGTCGCGCTGGCTGTTCCTGTCGGGCGGCGATCGCGTGCGGCTGAGCGACGACGGGCTGTCGCTCGCCGGCGTGGTCGAGCATGTCTATGATCCATGGCATTATCCGGCGGACTGGGTGGTCGAGAGCTTCTCGCCCGAAGGGCCGAAGATCCACCGCCACAACGGCTATTATTACATGATCACCGCGGTCGGCGGGACGGCCGGGCCGCCGACCGGGCATATGGTGATCGTTGCCCGATCGCGCTCGATTCACGGACCGTGGGAGAATGACCCCGCCAATCCGGTGGTGCGCACCCGCGACGAGGCCGAGCGCTGGTGGTCGCGCGGGCATGCCAGTCTGGTCGAGGGGCCCGATGGAAGCTGGTGGTCGGTCTATCACGGCTATGAGAATGGCTATTGGACGCTGGGCCGGCAGGCGTTGCTCGATCCGGTCGAATGGACCGCGGGCGGCTGGTTCCGTATGCGCGGCGGCGATCTGTCGGCGCCGCTGCCCAAGCCGCGGGGTGGGCGGGCGCTGCCGCACGGACAAACATTGTCGGACGATTTCGCGACGCTGGCGCTCGGCCGGAAATGGAATTTCTTCCGCCCCGCAGTGGGGGAAAGCGAGCGCGCGCGGGTTGCGGACGGGGCGTTGTATCTCCGCGCCAAGGGCATCGCGCCGCACGATTCATCGCCGCTGATGCTGATCGCAGGGGACCAGGCCTATCGGTTCGAATGCGATATCGAGATCGATCCCGGCGTCACCGCCGGGCTGCTGCTCTTCTACGACGACCGGCTCTATTGCGGGCTGGGATTCGACGCGGCGCGGTTCGTGACGCATCAATATGGCGCGGAGCGGGGCCGGCCCGCCAATCCGCACGGTCGCCGGATGCGGATGCGCGTGACCAACGACCGGCATATCGTCTCCTATCATATCAGCGGCGACGGCGGGCGTAGCTGGACGCGCTTCGATCGCGGGATGGAGGTCTCCGGCTATCATCACAATGTGCGCGGCGGCTTCCTGATGCTGCGCCCCGCGCTTTACGCCGCGGGCACGGGGGAGGCGCGCTTCAGGGATTTCACCTTCCGCGCGCTGTGAGATGTTCGTGGCCGCCTGATCCGGCCGCATTGCTTTCCGCCCAGAGCAGCCGCTCGACGCGATCGGGATCGGGATCGGAGGCGAGGGTCGGATCGTG
This sequence comes from Sphingomonas sp. 66-10, assembly GCF_001897045.1. Taxonomy (NCBI): domain Bacteria; kingdom Pseudomonadati; phylum Pseudomonadota; class Alphaproteobacteria; order Sphingomonadales; family Sphingomonadaceae; genus Sphingomonas; species Sphingomonas sp. 66-10. The sequence goes on along the minus strand of NZ_MKRR01000134.1, from coordinate 123,736 downwards.
CGACAGCAGCATCGTCTCGCGCCGCGCCGCCTCATACCCGCGCCACGCCGGCATGATCGGCCTCCAGCGAGTGGTCCAGGTTGATTGTTAGTGCATCATAACCTCCGTCGCCAGTGTTGGCCGTAAGTGGAGCGAAGCGGAACCGGAGGGCGGCCCTCGCGCGATCAGGATGTGCTGGCAGCGCTTGCCGGGCTGTTTATCAAGTCGATTGGATGTTTTTCTAACGGCGGTCGTTCTGAAGGAGCGCCAAATGCCGACCGGAGAGGAAAAATGAATTTAGTGGATAGATTCAGACGGATGGTTCCCGCATCTCTCACCCGTCATGCCGGGCCAAGCCCGGCATGACGGGAAAGGATTCCGGGACTCATCCGTTGTGTTCTCACCACTAGACAAGCTACCGTCCGCCCGCAGGGTTCATCGCGTAGGCGGGGCTTGTGTTCAGCGGGAAACGTTATACCGACAACGCCAATACCGTGATCCTCTCGGCTTATCAGCGGATAGACGCGATGCTCGGCTATCGCTTCTCGCGGTTCGATCTCCGTCTGGCGATGACCAATCTGGGCGACACCAAATGGTATCGCTCGGCAACCTCGGCAGGGCAAATCCTGCCGGGTGCGCCGCGGACGCTGACGGCATCGATTCGCTTCGATTTTTGAAGCGATACCGGGGCGGGAGATCGGGCCCGGGCGCCGGTAGTTTTACCGGGGCCCGCCGCTCGATCCTGTGCTGCACCTCACGACGAGTTCGTGCGGCAAGATAATTTGCCCCGCCCGATAATCGGCGTCGCTCAATATGCCGAGGAGCTGTTCGACCGTATGGCGCCCGATCAACTCCTTGGGCTGAGCGATCGTGGTGAGCGCCGGTTGAAGAAAGCGCGCCGAGGGCAAATCGTCAAATCCGACGACCGAGATATCATCCGGGCAGCCGAGCCCCGCGTGGTGGATCGCGCTGATCGCGCCCATCGCCATTTCGTCGCTGAAGCAGAATAGCGCGGTCGCGCCGCGCGCGATGAGATCCCCCGTCAGGTCGAAGGCGGATTGCGCCGAATAGTCGCCGACGCGCACCTGCAACCTGTCATCGATGCCGTGCCGTTTGGCCGCCTCCCGGGCACCCGCCAGCCGGTCTCGGTTGAGCGGACTCGCCGGTGTCCCCATGATTACAGCAATATCGCGATGGCCCAGCCCGATGAGATGTTCGAGCGCGTCGCGACCGGCCGCAAGGTTATCGATATGGACGCTCGGCACGCCGAGATCCGGGCTATAATCGCAGCCGTTGACGATCGGGGCGCGTCCGCCGTGTCGAGACACCAAGTCCTGCAGATTGTCGGGCAGGCGATGACCAAGAAAGATCAGCCCGTCGACCTCGCGGCCGGACAGCATGTCGGCATATTGATCCTCGATCTGCGGATCATGCCGCGTATCGCCGACGATCACCGCATAGCCCGCGTCGCGCGCCGCCTCCTCCGCGCCGCGGATCACGCTGGCAAAGAACGGATTGGAGATATCGGGGACGAGGACGAGAATCCGGGCGGCGCGCAAGGTGCGCAACGTCCGCGCCGCCACATTGGGCTTGTACCCCAGCGTGTCGACGACCTCGAGCACGCGTCGACGCGTCGCGTCCGATACCTGATTGGGGCGGCTCAATACCCGCGATACCGTCGCGGTGGAGACGCCCGCCGCGGCGGCGACCTGGATGATCGTCGGCATAATAGCCTCATGTAATTTGTTGTGTCGGCTTGTCGACGGCAAAAGCATGTAATCCTTTACATCGGCAGGGAGCGCGAATAAACAGAACGGGAGGGAGGGGATGCATGGCGGAATCGGGTGACGCTATGTCAGCGCTAGCACCGCCGGCGTCTGGAGCGCTTGGCGCGCGGTTGAGCGCGCTGATGTTCATGCAATTCTTCATCTGGGGGGCGTGGAACGTCACGCTCGGGCTGGTCATGCAATCGGTCGGCATCGGCAATCTGATCGGCCATGCCTATTCGGTCGGCCCGATCGCCTCGGTCGTCGGCTCCTTCCTGCTCGGGATGGCGGCGACGCGGTATCTCAGCCCGCGTGCGCTGATGGTCATCCTCCATCTCCTCGGCGGCGCGATCCTGCTCGCGCTCCCGGTGCTGGTGACGCCGGCGGCGGGGAGCAGCTTCGTCTGGCTGCTGCTCGGCTATATGATCCTGTACATGCCGACAGTCGGCCTCGCGAACACGATCGCGTTGAAGGGGCTCGGCGCGCGCGCCGATCGCTTCCCGCTGGTGCGGGCATTCGGCACGCTTGGCTGGATCGCCGCCGGGCTGATCGTCGGCTGGGCGGGCCTGTCGGCGAGCCCCGAGATATTCCGCGTCGCCGGCATCGTCTCGCTCGCGCTCGGCATCTACAGCCTAACCTTGCCGAAGGTCGAGGCCGATGCGCCCGCCGGCGACGGGCTGGTGCGACAGCTCTTGAGCGTCGAGGCATTCGCGCTGTTGCGCCAGCGTTCTTTCCTGATCTTCGCGATCTGCGCGACGCTGATCTCGATCCCGCTTGCGATGTATTATGCTTATGCCTCGCCCTATCTCGGCACGGTCGGGATCGACAATGTCGGCGGCACGATGGCGATCGGGCAAATGTCTGAGCTGGCCTTCATGGTTGCGATGCCGTGGCTGTACCGGCGCCTCGGGGTGAAGCCGCTGCTGTTGGCCGGCATGATCGCCTGGGCGGTGCGTTATGCGCTGTTCGCGATCGGCGACGGCGATGCCGGGTTGTGGGCCATCTATCTCGGCGTGGCGCTGCACGGCGTCTGCTATGATTTCTTCTTCGTCGCGGGCGCGATCTACACCGGCATCATCGCCGCGCCCAAAGGCGTCAACGCGCAGGCGCAGGGCATGCTGACCTTGGTCACCTACGGCATCGGCATGCTGCTGGGCTCGCAGATCGGTGCTTTGCTATACGCTCAATTACCCGCCGCCCCGGGCATCGCCGACTGGCACCAATTGTGGTGGTATCCGGCGATTGCCGCTCTGGTGATCGCCGCGCTGTTCCAACTCTTCTTTCGCGACGAGCGGCGGGCGGACGAGGCATGAGCGAGATGAAGGGGCCAGCGCTTTTCCTCGCCCAGTTCCTCGGCGATACCGCGCCCTACGATCGGCTGGAAACGCTCGCGCGATGGGCGGCGGACCTCGGCTATATGGGGGTGCAGATTCCGTGCGATCCGCGGCTGATCGATCTGCCGTTGGCGGCCGAAAGCAAAGATTATTGCGACGAGTTGCGCGGGATGCTGCGCCGATATGACATCGAGCCGACCGAATTGTCGACGCATCTGCAGGGGCAACTCGTAGCGGTGCATCCCGCCTATGACCAATTGTTCGACGGGTTCGCACCGCCCGAACTGCGCGGCCGCCCCGATGCGCGGCAGGCGTGGGCGATCGAGCAGCTCAAGCTTGCCGCGAAGGCCAGCGCCAACCTTGGGCTAAAGGCGCATGCGACTTTTTCCGGGGCCCTGGCGTGGCCCTATCTCTATCCTTGGCCGCA
>NZ_MKRR01000134.1:104728-120217 GCF_001897045.1 Sphingomonas sp. 66-10 | reverse complement strand
CACGGCGCTGGATCCCCATTCTCGACACGTTCGACGAAGCCGGGGTCGATTGCGCCTTCGAATTGCATCCCGGGGAGGACCTGCATGACGGCGCGTCATGGGAGCGTTTCCTTGCCGCCACCGGCGATCATCCGCGCGCGTGCATCCTGTTCGATCCCTCGCATTTCGTGCTGCAGCAGCTCGACTATCTTGATTTCATCGACCGTTATCACGCGCGAATCGCCTGCTTCCACGTCAAGGACGCCGAATTCAATCCGACCGGGCGATCCGGGGTCTATGGCGGTTATCAGCATTGGGTCGACCGCCCGGGGCGCTTCCGCTCTCCCGGCGACGGGCACGTCGATTTCCGGACGATCTTCAGCAAGCTGGCGCAATATGACTATGCTGGATGGGCGGTATTGGAATGGGAATGTGCGTTGAAACGCGCCGAGGACGGCGCGCGCGAAGGCGCATCCTTCATCCGAAATCATATCGTCCGCCGCACTGAGCAGGCGTTCGATGATTTCGCATCGAGCGGCGTGGGGCGGGAGTCGGTCCACGCGATCCTGGGCATCGCGCCACGGCGGCCGGATCAATGATCGCGGGCGGGGACGATTGGATCGAGAACGGCCCGCTCCGGCTCGGTATGGTGGGCGGCGGCGAAGGGGCTTTCATCGGCGCGATCCACCGTATGGCCGCCGCCCTCGACGGCGCGTGGGTGATGACCGCGGGCGCGTTCAGCACCGATGCAGCGCGCAACGCGCGGACCGGCGAACGGCTCGGGCTGGATCCACGGCGCATCTATGCGTCGTTCACCGATCTGATCGATCACGAGCGCGCATTGCCGGCGCGCCAGCGCATCGATGCGATCGCGATCGTCACGCCCAACCATCTTCATGCACCGGTGGCGATCGCCGCGCTCGACGCCGGTTTCCACGTCCTGTGCGAAAAGCCGATGGCGCTGAATATGGCCCAGGCCGAGGCGGTCGCGCAGGCGGCGGCCCGCAGCGGGCGGGCCTTCGCACTCGCCTTCACCTATTGCGGCTATCCCTTGGTCGAGGAAGCGCGGCTACGCGTGGCGCGGGGCGATTTCGGCGCGATCCGGCTGGTTCAGATCGAGTATCTGCAAGGCTGGCTCAGCAGACCGATCGACGCGGAGGGAAACAAGCAGGCCGAATGGCGAACCGATCCGGCGCGCGCCGGGCTTGGTGGATGCCTCGGCGATATCGCCACCCATGCGTTCCAGTTGGCTGAACATGTTGCCGGTTTGCGGGTCGAGGCGATTTGCGCCGAGCTCGCGACACATGTGCCGGCCCGGCGGCTGGACGACGATGTGAGTATGTTGCTGCGCTTCCGCGGCGGCGCGCGCGGCGTCCTGAAGGCCACACAGGTCGCCGCCGGCGAGGAAAACGGATTGAGGCTTAAGATCCACGGCGAATTGGGCGGGCTGGAATGGGCGCAAATGGAGCCGAACACGCTGATGCTGCGCTGGCTGGATCGTCCCGCTGAAATGATCCGCGCCGGCGGGCCGGGGCTCGACCGGCGCACGCTGGCGCTCACGCGAACCCCGGCGGGCCATCCCGAGGGATATATCGAAGCATTTGCCAATATCTATCGCGCATTCGCCGCGAGCATTCGCAACGGCCCGGCGCCGCAGCCGGACAATTGTTGCTGGCTCCCTGGCCTCACCGAAGGATTGCGCACGATGCGGTTCGCCGAGACCGCGGTCGCCAACGCCGCATCGGCGGAGAAATGGAGCGACGTGGAGACATGAGACTATATGTGGGATTGGCGGCCGCGGCGGCGATCGCGATCGCCGTGCCGGCGCTTGCGCAGAGCGCGCCCGCCCCGCCGGCCTTCGCCGCATGCCGCGCCTGCCACACCGTCGAGAGGGGTGGCAAGAACGGGCTGGGCCCCAATCTTCACGGGGTGGTGGGGCGCGCCGCAGGGACGGTGCCCGGTTTTGCTTATTCGCCTGCGCTGAGGCGCGCGAAGCTCAACTGGGACGAGGCCTCGCTCAACGAATTTCTCGCCAACCCGGCCAAGAAGATTCCTGGCGTGCGGATGCGTATCGGCACGCCCGATCCAGCGAAACGCACGGCGATCATCGCCTATCTGAAAAGCCAGCGCGCCAAATGACAGTGATGGCACCAACAGGAGGGGGCAATGATTGATCGCAGAGCGGCGCTCGCCGGCGTCATCGGGCTGTTCGGCGCGCAGGTCTTTGCGCCGATCGCACGCGCCGCCGCGACCGTGCCCCCGACCGCGGTTCCGGTCATTGCCGATGGTCCGCCGAGCGCGGCGGTGTTTACGCCTGCACAGCGCGCGTTGATGGCCGCGCTGAGCGAACGCGTCATCCCGACCACCGATACGCCCGGCGCGCTTGCCGCTGGCGTGCCCGATTATATCGAGAAACTGCTCGCCGATTGGGCGCTCCCCGAGGATCGCGTGCCGATCGTCGCCGGGCTCGATGCGATCGAGGCGCGGAGCATAAGCGATTACGGCGTGTCCGCGGTGAATGCGACGCCCGCGCAACAGGATGCGCTGCTGGCGCTGGCGATGAACAATAATCTGCCTGCCGCCCCTGCATTCTTCGAATTGTTCCGGCAGCTCGTCATCACCGGTTATTACACGTCGGAGATCGGGATGACCCAGGAGCGCGAATATCTCCCGGTGCCGGGCGAGTATGACGGCGCGTTTCTCTACTCTAAAATCAACAAGGTATATTCCGCATGACCGTTACACGCAGAAATCTGCTTTCGTGCGCCGCCGCTACGGTTGCGGCCGCCGCTATCAACTTGCCGGTCGGCGCGGCGCAGGTCGGACCGATCGGCCTGCAACTCTATACCGTGCGCGACATCTTCGAGAAAAATCCGCTCGGCACGCTCGAGAAGGTCGCGCGTATCGGTTATCGCGAAGTCGAGTTCGGCGGCGCCAATTACGAAAAGATGGACCACGCCCTGCTGCGCGCGACGCTCGACCGGCTCGGGCTCAAGGCGCCGTCGATCCATGTCGGCTTCGACGCATTGCGTAACAATTTCGAGCAGAGCGTCGCGATGGCCAAGACGCTCGGCGCGGATACGGTCATCGTGGCCTATATGATGCCCGAACATCGCAGCGGGCCGGGATGGCAGAGCGCACTCGACCATTTCACCCGTTTCGCCGCCGATCTCAAAACCGCCGGGCTGGGTTTTGCCTATCACAATCACGAATTCGAGTTCGTCAACAAACCGGGCGGGGTCAGCCTGTTCGATCGCCTGATGCGCGAAACCGATCCCACGGCGGTGAAGATCGAACTCGATCTTTATTGGGCGACGCGTGCCGGAGAGAAAGTCGCCGCGCTTATCGATCAGCTATCGGAGCGGCTTTATGCTTTCCATGTCAAGGACATGCGGGCCGATGGCGGCATGGCCGCAATAGGCGCGGGGACGATCGATTTTGCGGCCTTGTTCAAGCTGAGAAGCGCGGCCGGGGTGCGTCATTTCTATGTCGAGAACGATCAGGCCCCGGCGCCTTACCTCCCTGATATCAGCAAGAGTTTCGCCGCGCTCCGCGCGCTGCGCGTCTGACCGCGATCCTTGGGGGAGGGAATATATGGCTTCGACCAACAGGTTCGAAGCGATCGTCGTCGGTTCGGGGGTGAGCGGCGGGCTCGCCGCGAAGGAGCTCACCGAAAAGGGGCTGCGCGTGCTAATGCTCGATCGCGGCCGCGCCGTCGAGCACGGCGAGGATTATACGTATGACGGGCGCCCCGCCTATGAAGTGCCGGCGCGTAACGAGATGCCTGCGCGGCTGATCGAGAGCGACTATTTCATCTCGAAACACGGCTATGTCTCGCCGAGCAACATGGCTTTCTACAATAACGATCGAATAAATCCCTATGCTTACGGCGAGGGCAGCAAATTCTACTGGATCAGGCCGGCCGCGGTTGGCGGCAAATCGCTGATCTGGTCGCGCTGGGTGTTCCGCTGGGGCCCGGACGATTTCGCCGCGAACAAGCGCGAGGGCGTGGATGGGGATTGGCCGATCCGCTATGAGGACCTCGCCCCCTGGTACAGTTATGTCGAGCGATATATCGGCGTCTCGGGCTCGCGCGACAATCTTCCCTATCTCCCCGATAGCGACTTTCAGCCACCGATGCCGATGAACATCGCGGAAAAATGGTTCAAGCAGCGGCTCGAAACGCAATTTCCCGGGCGCAGGCTGATCAATGCCCGGCTGGCCAATCTGACCGAAGACCGGCCCGATCAGAACCGCACGAAATGCCAGTTCCGCAATCAATGCGCCAACGGCTGCGCGTTCGGTGCCTATTTCTCCACCCAGGCGGTCACGCTCCCCGCGGCCCGCGCGACCGGTCGTCTGACGCTGCGATCCGACGCGGTGGTGACCAGCCTTGATTATGACGCGACGAAAAAGCGCGTCACCGGTGTGCGCTTCGTCGATGCGACGACCGGGCAGGCCGAAATGGTCAACGCCGATCTCGTCTTCCTTTGCGCGTCGGCGATGGCATCGACCCAGATATTGCTCAACTCGCGCCCGGCGGGGAGCGCGCGCAGCCATTTCGACAGCAGCGGTACGCTCGGCCGCTATGTGATGGATCACATCTTCCGGGTCCGGACGAGCGGCGACATTCCTGGAATGGAAGACTATATCGAATATGGCCGCCGCCCCGGCGCGATCTATATTCCCCGTTTCCGCAATATGAATGGCGACGAGGGCCTCGGCTTCACGCGTGGCTACGGTTATCAAGGCGGCGCGCGGCGCGAGGCGGCGGCGCCGATCGGTTTCGGCGCATCGATGAAGCACGGCATGCGCCGTTACGGCGGCTGGAAGTTCACGATGATGGCGTTCGGCGAATGCCTGCCTTACGCCGACAATGCGGTGTCGCTCGATCCCGCCAAGGTCGATCGTTTCGGCATGCCGCTGATGCGCTTCGACGTGCGGTTCCGCGATAACGAATTGCGGATGATCGCCGACGCCCGCGCGCAGGGCGAAGCGATGCTGAGGGCGGTCGGGATGACCAATGTCTCGACGCTTGAGGAGGAGCATGTGCCCGGCGACGCGATCCACGAAATGGGTGGGGCGCGGATGGGCGCCGACCCGCGCGCTTCGGTGCTCAACAAATGGAGCCAGGCGCATGATGCCGCCAATCTGTTCGTCACCGACGGGGCGCAAATGGCGTCCGCATCGTGCGTCAATCCGTCGCTTACCTTCATGGCCCTCACAGCGCGCGCGGCGGATCATGCGGTCCGCCAGCTCAGGGGCTAATATGTTCGAATCGAGATATATGGGCCATAAGGAATACATATAGAGACGATTTACTGTATTTCGCGTACATATTGGCTAAATTACGCCTTTTGGGAGTACGCGAATGCCGAGCTCGCGATTCGTCAACGACCTGCTCGATTCCCTGTTAACCGGCGCGCGCCAACGGTGGCGGCGGGGCGCGCGAGGAGGAACGGATGGCGCGGAGGCCGGCGATCCGGGCCTGCCGCTTCGCCTCGCGCAGCAATTGCTGGAGGAACGCAGCCAGTCGTCGGGGATCGCCACCGCGCAGCAGCTCCTCGCGGCTTATGGCGGGCTCGATGTCGGCGCCAAGGGCGAATTCCTCGGCGCCTTGGCCGAGCAGTTCGGCGCCGACCCCGCGGCGATCGAGCGCGCGCTCGACGCCTATCGCGCGGCGCCTTCGGCCGACGCGCTCGGCCGCGTCAGTAAGGCCGCCGAACCCCCGCGGCAGGAGTTGCTGCGGCGGCTCAACCAGGCGCCCAACGCCACCGCTGCGCTGGTTGCGATGCGCGCCGACATATTGCGGCTGATGCGCGAGCGCCCGGTGCTTTCCGCATTCGATGCGGACTTCGTTCATCTGCTCTATTCGTGGTTCAACCGCGGCTTTCTCGTTCTCAGGCGGATCGACTGGTCGAGCCCCGCGGACCTGCTGGAGCGGATCATCCGCTATGAGGCGGTGCATTCGATCGCCACCTGGGATGAGTTGCGCGACCGCCTGCTCCCGGCTGACCGCCGTTGCTACGGCTTCTTCCATCCGGCAATGGGCGACGAGCCGCTGATCTTCGTCGAGGTGGCGTTGACCGATGCCGTACCTGGGTCGATCCAGTCGCTGCTCGCGGCCGATCGCATCGTCATGGCGCCGGAACGGGCGCGCGTTGCGACCTTTTATTCGATTTCCAATTGCCAGCCGGGGCTCGCCGGCATTTCGTTCGGGCAGTTCCTGATCAAGCAGGTGGTCGACGACCTTAAAGGCGAATTTCCCGGGCTGGAAACCTTCGTCACGCTATCCCCGGTGCCAGGATTTACCGCGTGGTTGAAAGCTGCGGCAGCGCGCGGCGACGCCGCGGCGGCAGCATCGTTGGCGGATGGCGACCCCGACGCTTCATGGAATGAAGGCGATCCGCGCCGCCAAGCCCGGCTTGCGCTGGCCGCGCGTTATTTCCTCGTCGAGCGCGATCATCGCGGCCGGCTGATCGATCCCGTCGCGCGCTTTCATATCGGCAACGGTGCGGCGCTCGAACACTTATGCTGGCTCGGCGATACCAGCAAACGCGGGCTGGCACAGGCCGGTGGGCTGATGGTCAACTATCTCTACGATCTCGCCACGGTCGAGGCGAACCACCGCGCTTATGCCCGCGAGCGTACTGTCGCGGCGGCGCCCGGCGTGCGAGCGCTGGCCCCCGCCCAGATCAGCCGTTCGACGCGATCCGGATCAGAGTCGAGCGTCGAATGGTGTGACAGCACCATTGTCTCACGGCGCATCGCCTCATAACCGCGCCAAGCCGGCAACCTCGGCGCGGCGGGGGCGCCCCCGGCGACGAACCGGATCACCGCCCGATGCACCGTGTCGGCGAACGGCTGATCGGCGGCGGACAGCCCGAACAGCGCTGCGAACCCGGGCTGGGTGGCGTGATCGAAGGTGAAGGGCACGTCGAGGACATGCGGGCTATGCCCCGCGAACGCGCCGCCCGGCGCGGGATAGGTCAGCCGATAGCGATAGACCGGCGCCCCATGCGCGGCATGACCTTCGGCGAGGCGCAGGCACGGCATGCCATATTCCTCGGCCGTCATCAGTCGCCAGTGGCGTTCGGCCACCGACAGCGTCGGGAAAGCGCGGGCATAGGCCGCATCGAGCGCCTTCATCCGCGCCATGTTCTCATTGGCGATATAATGCGGCAGCAGGGGGCCGGCGGCTTGCTCGGGCGTCAGAAACAGCCGGCTTTCGTCGGCATTGGTGCCGATCAGCAAGGGCACTCGCGGGGCGCGACCGGCGGCGACCCGTTCGAGTGGCGCCTGCGGGAGTGTTGCGCCGTCGACCATCGCGCGAAATGGATAATTGCGCGGCCAAGCGGCCTTCGCCGCGGCCTGCGCGGCGAGGATCGCCTCCACCGGCGCGGTGCGCAGCCGCGCCGCACCGCCCAGCTTCCCGGCATAGAGCCGCGCGACCTCGCGCGCCTCCTGGGGGGGCAGCACGGTCTCCCCGCCGCCGCTGTAGATCGCCGCACGCGCATAAAGCCCGTCCGCCGCGGGCATTCCCATCAGCGCCGCGACATTCTTGCCGCCGGCCGATTCCCCCGCGATCGTGATCCGGGCCGGATCACCGCCGAACGCCGCGATATTGGCGCGCACCCAGCGCAGCGCGAGCAGAATGTCGCGCATGCCATTGTTGCCGCTCCCCGCCCAATGCGCGCCGAGTAATTCGCCCAGTTCGAGATAGCCGAGTGCGCCAACGCGATAATTGGCGGTGACGCACACCACATCGTGCGCCGCGAAGCGGTCGCCGGCATGGCCGGCATCGCCGCTCCACCCCGTTTCGTTGCCGCCGCCGTGGATATAGAAATAAACGGGGTAGGGGCCGGGGCCGGAAGGCGCCCAGATGTTGAGCTGCAGGCAATCCTCGCTCATCCGACCTTCGCGCGGCATCGGCCCGGGCGGCTGTGGCGCGACCGCGGCGGGCCGGGTCGCGTCGAGGATATCGCGCCACGCCAACGCGGGGCGTGGCGCGGCGAAACGTGCCGCGCGGCCATAAGGAATAGCGGTGAAGATGCGGATCCCGGCCTCGGCGCGCCCGCGCACCCGGCCAAGCCGGGTCGCCACGATCGGCCCATCGCCGGTGCCAGCCCGTGCGGCACCGCCGCATGCCGTGAACGCCGCACCCGCGGCGAGCGTGAGGAAATCGCGCCGATCGAGCCGCGTCACCGCCTTACGCCCCGGGCGCTGCGAACAAATCCCGATACGCCTCGCGCAATTGCTTTTTCTGGATCTTGCCCATCGTGTTGCGCGGCAGCTCGGAGACGAAGACGATGCGGCGCGGCTGTTTGAAGCGCGCCAGCTGGCCGTCCAACGCGGCCATCACCCGCGCTTCGTCGAGCGCCGGGTCGCGGCGCTGCAGGACCGCGACCACGCCTTCGCCCATGTCCGGATGCGGCACGCCGATCACCGCGCTTTCGGCGACACCCGGAACCGCATCGAGCAGCGCCTCGATCTCCGCAGGATAGACGTTGAATCCGCCGCAGATGATCAGATCCTTGGCGCGCCCGACGATCGAGACATAGCCGCGCGCGTCGATAACCCCGAGATCGCCGGTGATGAAATAGCCGTTGAGGCGCAGTTCTTCGGCGGTCTTGTCGGGCAATTGCCAATAGCCCTTGAACACGTTCGGCCCGCGCACCTCGATCATCCCGGTCTCACCGGCCGGCAGCACCGCGCCGCTCGCGGGATCGGTGATGCGCAACTCGACTCCCGGCAGCGGGAAGCCCACGCTGCCCGGCACGCGCTCCCCGTCATAGGGGTTGGAGGTGTTCATATTGGTTTCGGTCATGCCATAGCGTTCGAGAATGGCATGCCCGGTCAACGCGCTGAATTCCCTGTGCGTTTCCGCCGACAACGGTGCCGAGCCGGAGACGAACAGCCGCATGTGCCGCGCGACGTCGCGGGTGAAGCCGGGGGCGGCCAGCAGGCGCGTATAGAAGGTCGGCACCCCCATCATCACGCTCGCGCCGGGCATCAGCCGCACCAGCTCCGCGGCGTCGAACCGCGGCAGCAGGATCATCGCGCTGCCCGCGACGATCGTGGTGTTGGTCGCGACGAACAGCCCGTGGGTGTGGAAGATCGGCAGCGCGTGAAGCAACCGGTCGTCGGCGGTGAAGCGCCAGTAATCGGCGAGGGTTGCGGCGTTGGAGGCGAGATTGCCGTGGGTCAGCATCGCCCCCTTCGACCGGCCGGTCGTGCCCGAGGTATAGAGGATCGCCGCGAGATCGTCGGCGGCAACTGACGGCACCTTATCCTCCGCCTCATGCTGCGCCGCCGCCGCGACCAAAGTACCGCTGCCGTCCGCGCCGAGCGTCAGCCGCCGCGTCACGCCGATCTCGTCGCATAGCGCGGCCATCGCGGCCTCGTCTTCCGGGCGGTGGATGAACAGCGCCGCGCCCGCATCGGTGAGAAAAAAGCGTATTTCGGCGGGCGTATAAGCGGTATTGAGCGGCAGATAGACCGCCCCCGCGGCCATCGCGCCGAAATAGGCGAGCAGTGCCTCCGGGCCCTTTTCGACCTGCACCGCGATCCTGTCGCCGGGCGCGATGCCGAGGGCGCGGAACAACCCCGCCATCCGCAGGCTGCGGTCGAACGCGGCGGCATAGGTGATCACCGCGCCATCGGGCAGAATCAGGAACGGCGCATCGGGAGTCGTCGTGGCACGCTGCCGAAAGGTCGAGAGGATATCCTGCGCCATCGATTCCCTTTTCATCTTCGCACGTCGGAAAAACTGCCGTTCGAGGCTCTCGTTCGCGCAGCACAGCGGAGCAGACCGAATGTATGCAAGATTACTTGATCTGTAAAGTTGCGCATGCAAAGCTCCAGGCATGGATTCACCCGACGACTTCCCCGGACTGCTGCTTTCGGAGCGCATTCGCGTCGCGCTGGCGGACGAGATCACCGCCGGCACTCTCCCATCGGGCCGGGCGCTGGACGAGCAGCAGATCGGCGACCGGTTCGGCGCCTCGCGCACCCCGGTACGCGAGGCGATCCGCCAACTCGCGGCGGTCGGACTGGTCGAAGTGCGTCCGCGTCGCGGCGCGATCGTCACCGGCTTCACCGCCGAGCGTATCGTCGATATGTTCGAAATGGCGGCCGAGGTGGAGGCGATGTGCGTCCGGCTTGCCGCCTATCGCATGAACCCGATCGAGCGCAGCCGGCTGGCGCAGCTTCACGAAGAATCCGCGGCGATGGTCGCCGCCGGGGACATCGACGCTTACGATCGCCTCAACTGGACTTTCCACCAGACGATATACGACGGCACGCACAACGCCTTCATCGCCGAGCAGGCGGCGGCGCTGCGCGATCGCATCGCCGCCTTCCGCCGCACGCAATTGCGCGAAAGCGGGCGTCCTACGCGCTCGCGCGCGGAGCATGGCGATGTGCTCGACGCCATCATGCGCGCCGACGGCGAGGAAGCCGCGCGGCGGATGCGCGCGCATATGTTCAACGCGGCGATCGCGCTGGAACGCTTTACGACCAAGCAGCAGAGCGGGCCGGGGGGCTAGCGCTGCGCTAACCGGGAGGGGGGAGAATTGGCGATATACGGAACGGCGCTGCTCGCGCTGTGCACCTTGCTGGGTGCGGCGCTCGGCGAAGCGCTGGGGATCATGCTCGACGTCAAGGCCAATGTCGGCGGAGTGGGGCTGGCAATGATCTGCCTGATCGCCGCCAAGGCCTGGCTGGGGCAGCGCGGCATGCTGACCCCCGGGCTTCGGCTCGGCGTCGAATTCTGGGCGTTGCTCTATATCCCGATCGTGGTGGCGATGGCCGCGCAGCAGAATGTGCTCGCCGCGGTCGAGGGCGGCCCGATGGTGCTGACGGCGGGCGTCGTCTCGGTCGCGGTTTGCTTCGCGCTGGTCATCCCGCTCGGCCGGCTCGCGAAGGGCGCGGCATGAGCGAGGTGCTCCACAAGATCGTCGTCGAGCAGGGGCTAGTGCTTGCCTTCGCGCTGGTCGGCGCGTTGATGCTGGCGAGCGCCTTCGTCTCGCGGCGGCTGACCGCCGGGCGGATCCATGCCAGCGCGATCGCGATCCTCGCCGCGCTGGCGCTGGCGTGGCTGGGCGGCGCGATGACGGGCGGAAAAAAGGGGCTGGCGGATATCCCGATGTTCGCCGGGCTCGCGCTGATGGGCGGCGCAATGCTGCGCGATTTCGCGATCGTCGCCACCGCCTTCGAGGTCGACGTAAAGGAGGCGCGCAAGGCCGGGACGATCGGCGTCGTCGCGATGGCGCTCGGCACGATCGTGCCGTTCGTCATCGGCGCCGGCGTCGCCTGGGGGTTCGGCTATCGCGACGCCGTGTCGCTGACCACGATCGGCGCGGGCGCGATCACCTATATCGTCGGGCCGGTCACCGGCGCCGCGCTCGGCGCCTCCTCGCCGGTGATCGCGCTGTCGATCGCCACCGGCGTGCTCAAGGCCGTGCTGGTCATGACCGCGACTCCGTTCGTCGCACGGTTCATCGGGCTCGACAATCCGCGCAGCGCGATGGCCTTCGGCGGGCTGATGGGCACGGTGAGCGGCGTGACGGGCGGGCTCGCCGCGACCGATCCGCGGCTGGTGCCCTATGGCGCACTGACAGCGACCTTCCACACCGGGATCGGCTGCCTCGTCGCGCCGTCGATATTCTTCCTTATCATGAACCAGTTGGCGTGATCGCCCGTAGAGCTCGCTTGTATATGATAGAGCTTGAAATGTGCCGATACGCATACAACAGCGCAATTAGTATTTGACAGGATCGGCCGGAAATGAATACGAAGTTTAAACTTTGAGCGACAGGGGCATGCGTTCAGCCGCCGATCGGGCGCATTCCGTATAATTCTTGAGGAGCGAGCAGACGACTTGCGCGTTCAAAAATGACTGCGCTGTCATAGAGTTGTTGGAGGGGGAAGTAATGCTGAAATGGTGGGGGGTATCGGTGTGCGCGCTCGCGCTGCCGACGGTGGCGGAGGCCCAGGCGCAGAAGGTGCCGCCGGTACCGGCGCATGAGAATGCCGGTGTTGTCGATATCGTCGTCACCGCGCAAAAACGCGCCGAGCGGTTGCAGGATGTGCCGGTCGCGGTCAGCTCGGTCAGCGGCGATCTGCTGAAGGCGGCGAACCTTACCAACATCACCGACATCCGCTTCCTCGCGCCGAGCGTGCAGTTCGCGGAATCGAACAGCGTCCGCGGCAACGGCTTCATCATCCGCGGCGTCGGCACCTCGGCCTTCGCCGACGGCACCGAACAGAGCGTGAGCGTGGTGGTCGACGGCGTGGTGCTCGGGCGGCCGGGCATGGGCACCGGCGATCTCGCCGACGTCGCACAGGTCGACGTGCTGCGCGGGCCACAGGGCATGTTGTTCGGCAAGGGCGGCTCGCTCGGCGTGGTCAGCATCACCACGCGCAACCCGACGCAGGATCTCGCGTTCGAGGGGCGTGTCACCTACGGCACCGATAACGAGACGAAGCTGCAGGGGGTCGCCAATCTGCCGATCGCCGACAATCTCGCCTTCCGCGTGAGCGGCTATCTCAACCACCGCGACGGCTTTATCGAAAACGTCAATCGCAAGGAGACGCTGGGCGGCGCGACCGAAGGCGCCCTCCGTGCCAAATTGCTCTACACGCCATCGGACGAATTGAGCGTGCTGCTCGCTGCGGACTGGGGGAAGCATAGGTCCGCTTGCTGCCAATCGGTTTTCGTCGGCAATGTCTATGGCGGCGCGACGGGCGGCAAGCCGTCGGCGGATTATCTGATCTCGCGACTTGCCGCTTATGGGGTCACGCCAAGTTACGACAACAACAAGACGATCGTCGGCGGCGACGTTTTCATGAAGATGGTGCAATGGGGCACCTCGCTCGAGATCAACCGCGAGATCGGCGATTTCACCCTGACCTCGATCACCGCATTCCGGCGTTGGCTGATCAACGACAATACCGATACCGGCCAATCCGATACGCCGGTATTCCCGATCAACGGCGCGGACGGGCAACAGCAGCAATTCACCGAGGAATTGCGCATCGCCTCGCCCAAACGCGGGTTGGTCGATTACGTCGCCGGCCTTTATTATTTCAACCAGAGCCTGCAATCGACCTATCCGCAGCGCGGGCAACTGTTCCTGCCCACCACCGGATCGACGGATTATTACAGCCGGAATGCCAATCCCGATATCAAGACGCTCAATTATGCGGTGTTCGGACAGGCGAACATCAATGTCGCGCCGCAATTCACGCTGATCGCCGGCGGCCGCTATACGCGCGACGACGTTACGATGGTCAAATACAACCGCGTCAAACTCGTGGAAAGCGATATCGCTTTTCCCGGCTCTCAGCCCTTGTCCTTCGACAAGGATAATTACCCCAGCACGCGCGGCGCGGACAACTTTTCGTACAAATTGGGGATGGAATATAAATTCAATCCCGATGTGATGCTCTATGTCACGCGCTCGCGCGGCTATAAGGGGCCGGGGATCGGGCTGGTCAGCGCCTATCAGCTTGGCCAGCCTTTATTCTCCAACCCGGAAATCCCGACCAATACCGAAATCGGCGTGAAATCCTCGTGGTTCGATCGAAAGCTCGTATTCAACGTCTCTGTGTATAAGACGCTCATCAAGGATTTTCAGACCCAGATCGCGACACCGTTCATCGTCAACAACCAGCAATTCTCGATCCTGCAGATCGCCAATGCCGGTCGCGTGCAGAGCCGCGGCGTGGAGGTGGATTTCACCGCGCGGCCGACCTCGCGGCTGACGATCAGCGGCAATACCGCCTGGATCGACGCGCGCTACGCCTATTTCCCCAACGCCACCTGCGCTTATACCGGGCAACCCGGCTGCTTCAGCAGTACGATCATCCCGGGGACCGACACCGTCGTTCCGGCGACGAATTTCTTCAACAACACCGGGAAGGTGCTCCCAAATTCGCCGAAATTCACCTTCTCGCTCAACGGCAGTTACGAGGCACCGCTGTCGGATGATCTCACCGGCTTCGTTCGCGCAAACTATAATTACCGCAGCTCGGTCTATTTCAGCGCGACCAACGACCCGACGACCTATCAGCGCGGTTACGGCATCTTCGGCGGCCAGATCGGCTTGCGCTCAGCGGACGGACGGTGGAGCGCGGCCGTATTCGGGCGCAATCTGTTCAACACCCGCTTTTTCTCGGCCATCACAACCAACGGCCATTATCAGACCGCGTGGCTCACTTCGTCCGCGATCCGCACGATCGGCGTGGCATTGGATTTCAAATTCGGCCCGCACTGAAAATGGATGATTGATCCGCGGCGATCTTGTGCGGTTTGCTCAGCCAAAAGCGAAATGCCTGTGGGGCAAAATGCGCGGGGACGGTCAGTACGTAACCGATACGGATCACGCCGACCGGCAGCAGATTGCGCCGCTCGACAAAAGCGTTGGTGAAATGTGTGGTGCCGATGATCACGCAATCGATCTGGCCCAGCGCGTCGTCGCGTTGCTCAAGCAAAGCGCGGATCGCGTTGACGATACCCGAGCTGACATCGGCCGTCGTCGGCGATTTGCACCAGGCGATCACTTGATCGTCGGCGAGCAACACCGCGTCGGTGTTTGTTCCTCCCACATCGATGCCGATCCGCATCTTTCTCTTTCATGCTGTTCTTCGACCTGCACGAAAGGATGTCCGGCGCAGCGCTCGAAAGCAAAGCGCGAAACGTGTGGGGTGGAGGGTGAAACGTGTGGGTAGCGGTCTCCACTCGCCGAGCGACCTCGGCTGCGGTCCTCAATCAGAAAGTGTTTGCGCGACCTCGATCATACCAAGCTGCGAGCCAGCATCGGGAGGACTCTTCCTTCCCGGGCATCAGAAGAAAGAGTCGGACAATCGGCTCCGCGTCCATTCGCGGATGATTGGCGACGTTCGACAGATTCTTCGCTACCCCGTCGCCCGCGCCAGCGTCTCGCGCTGCGCCAGCCACAGGCCGGCGGCGATCGTGAAGGCGAGGCTCGCCGATGCCATTGCCGCGGCCATGCCGAAATTCTCCGCGATCTGCGCGGTGATCAGCGGCGCGAAAAAGCTGATGACGCGGCCCCAGTTGAAGATCGACGCCGCAGTCGATTGCAGGTGCGGCGGGTAGAGTTCCGCGAGCCACGGCCCCCAGGTGACGCTCGAACAGAGCGATGCGCCATAGATCAGGCCGATGAGCTGAAGCAGGATCACGCTGGACGGCGCGAGCAGATAGGCGATGATCGCCGCCGCGGCGATCAGGAAGCCGATCGCGTTGAAACGGCGGCCGAAACGATCGGCAGTCCACCCCCAAAGGAAACCGCCCGCGATATTGCCGGCGAATTGCCAGGCGACGAGGCGGCCCGCTGTCGCCGCGTCGAACCCGCGCTCGCCCGAGAGATAGGTCGTAAGCCAGCCGCTATAGGCCGCATAGCCGAAGAAGTTCAGCCCCGTCATTGTCGCAAGCATCAGCGTCTGGCGACGGACCGCCGGCGCGAACAATTCCTTGATCGGCAGCTT
>NZ_MKRR01000134.1:73168-104711 GCF_001897045.1 Sphingomonas sp. 66-10 | reverse complement strand
GGCGAAACCGCCCCCATCGCCAGCCCGAGCGCGACGATCGAGAAGCTGAAGAAGGCGTTCATCGTCCCGGCGAGCCGTCCACGCAGCGAGGGGCGGAAGAGATTGACGTAAATGCCCACGCCGACCGGGAAGCTCGCGCCGGCGAAAATGCCGAGCAGGAAGCGCTGGACGAGCAGCATCGGATAGCTCGCGACCGCGACCCCCGCGATCAGCATCGTTCCATAGCCGAGGACCACCAGCGCGAAGGTGCGGCGTCGCCCGAAGCGGTCGGCCAATTGCCCGATCAGCACTGCCCCGATCAGCGCGCCCGCGCCCTGCGCCGAATAGGCCGAACCGACCTCGATTAGCGAGAGGTGGAGCGAAGCGCGAATGAACGGCCGAAGCACGTCCACGGTATTCCACGCCCAGCCGTAGAGGAATTCGCAGACCAACAGCAGCGCGAAGATCGCGATTTGCCGCCCCATCCCGGGTACGGGATGCGCAGGTCGCTCGGCGAGCTCGGCGTCGATATCCGCCCGGGCGGCAAGGGGAACGGCAGCAGACATGCGAAAAGCACTCCGGTCGGAAAGACGGTAGGAGCCGCGTCGCGCGGCTCCGCCGGCTGGTCAGGCAGCCGCCTGGATCGCCGCCAGCTTGAGCTGCACCAGCATCGACAATTCGTCATAGACGACCCATTCGTCGACGATTTTGCCGTCCTTTATGTGGAAGTGGGTGACGCCCATCACCAAGAGGTGATGCCCTGTCGGCGCGCCGAGCGCGCCATAGCCGAGGTGGTGACCGTCCATCACCCAACGCACCGCATATTTGGTGCCGCCCTCCTCGCTGTCGACCGAGCAGATGTGCTGCGGCACGAACGAGCAGTCGGGCATCAGCGCGACGAGACGCATCGTCTGCTGCAGGACGGCGGCAATGCCGTAGAGCTCGCGCATCAGCGGCCCGTGCCACTGGCAATTGGGGGCATAGATTTCGTGGATCTTGCCGAACATGCGCTTGTTGTAGATGTGGTGCAGCCAGGTGAGCAGCTGTTCCTCGCCGTCGTTATGCGCGATCGACAGGTCCGCCTCGCTCTCCGGCGGATATTGGCCGAGCAACCGGCGGTTCTCGGCAAGATCGAGGACGCTTTCGCCCAGCTCGAATTTCTTCTGCGCGATCCCTTGCGCAAAGACATGCGGATCGACCCCGACCTGGATCAGCGGCCCCATATTGTCGCGCACGATCCATTCCTTGTAGATCTTGTTTTCCAGGATCATGCAATCGGCGACGGTGCGGGTGCAGAAGGTGCGACCGGTCGGCTTGCCCCAGCTGCCGAATTCGGTGTGCCGGCCCAGGCCATGCGTCATATGGCTGGTGTAGAAGCCGTTCACATCGTCGCCGCGCCAGATCACCTGCAGCGCCATGCCGCGCCGGTCGGGGAATTCGACCAGACGCTGGATGGTGTCGCGGATGTGCGTCTCGCGATCGTACATCGTGCCCATCGTCGTATAGGCGACGCAATTGTGGGTATAATGCGAATAGATCAGCCCGACGTCGCGCTCGTCCCAGATGCGGTGGGTGCAGCGCACGATATAATCGACGATATCGGTGTAGCAGTCGTCGAAGCCGCGCATCGATTGCACGCGCTTGCGGCCCTCGGGCACGAGCTGGGTAAAGTCGCGCCGTTCGACCTGCAGGACGCGGCCCGCGCCGATGTCGGGCGTCGTCAGCTCGCTGCGGGCGGCGTCGGCGGGCTTCTTGGCGGTTGGAATATCAGTCACGTGACCTCCGTGCGATGATCGTGATGGCTTATGCGACGGCCCGGATGCGCACCAGCCAGTCGGCGAGCGCGCGGGCGCATGGTTCGGGGCGTTCGAGCGGCAGGAAGTGGCCCGCATCCGGGACGATCACCAGCTCGGCTTCGGGCAGCTCTTCGGCGAGTTCGCGTTGCAGCTCGGGCGGGGCGATACGATCCTCGGCACCGCCCAATACCAGCGTGGGCATCGTCATGCGCGCGAGCAGCGGCCGTTTGTCGAAACGGGTGAGCGCCACCTCGGTCTGCAGCGCAAGCGTGCCGGCGGGCTGGCTTGCCGCCATGTCCATGATCGTCGCCCGGAGCGCGTGATCGTCGCGGGCGCGGACGGCAACCGATCGGGGCCAGAGGATGTCGCCGACGAGGGCGGCAGGATCGCTGGATGCGGCGGCGCGGCGCGCGGCATGATCGGCCGGCGGCACATCTCGTCCGTTAGCGGCGATCAGCCCGAGCGCGGCGATCCGCTCCGGCGCTATGGCGGCGAGCTCCAGTGCGACGATCGCGCCGAGCGAGAACCCGACCGGAATGAAGCGCCCCGGATATTGCGCCAGCGCGCGCATCGCCAACGCGTGGGCCGAACCGAGCCCGGTCATGTCGAAATGTTCAATGCTATACCCGGTCGCGCGGAGCTGCGGCGTGATCGCGCCGAAGACGCGCGCATCGCACAGTGTTCCCGGCAGCAGAACGAGCGGCAGGTCGGTTTCCTCGTTACGCCCCGGCGCGGACATCAGCCTTAACTCTCCATGCGGACGCTCGTGGCGTCCTCCCGACAAGTTTTCGCCGGCCGACATGTATCGCTTGCGCCGGCCGTTGGCATGGCGTAGCACAAATGAATTCGAATGCAAACAGCGATTCATCCGGTCGGTACGCGGGAGATGCGCATTGGCTCGGGGAACATGTTAGGGAGTGAAACGTGACCGAGTGGACCCGCGAAGCGATGGCCGCGCGCCTGGTGCGCTACGCAGATCTCGTGCCTTGTCGCACCGCCTTCATCGACACCCGCACGCCCGGGTCGACCGAGAAGGAGAATTTCACGATCATCGGCCCCGGCGTGTCCGAGAGTGCCGACCAGTTCGTCCACATCACCGAGCCGCACGGCTTCAACATCGGCGCCGCGCGCCAGCCCGAGGGCTGCGTCAACTCGCAGCACAGCCATGAGACGGCGGAGGTTTTCGTCGTCCATTCCGGCCATTGGCGGCTGATCTTCGGTCCCAATCGTGAAGACGGCACGCTCGATATCGGGCCGGGCGACGTGGCTTCGGTGCCGATCCATATGTTCCGCGGGTTCGAGAAGATCGACGAGGGGACCGGCTTCCTCTGGGTGGTGCTGGGGCAGGACGATCCCGGCAAGGTCACCTGGGCGCCGGCGGTTTTCGAATCCGCCGCCGAATTCGGCCTCAAACTGGCCAAAGGCGGCACGCTGATCGATACCAGCGAGGGCGACTATCGGCTGCGCGACGTCGAGCTCGAAACGCCGCTCGGCGAGGACGAGCTGGCGGCGTTGCGCACCCCGCCGCTGGAGAAGCTGGCCGAGTGCGTCGTTCGGCTTGACGATGTGCGGGCCAATCCTGAATCGCCACTGGCGGGGCCCGGCGTCGAGGAGGCCGGGCTGATCGTGCCGCGCGCCACCGCCGACGGCTTCGCGCCCGGCCCGATCAGCGGCTGGTGGCCGCACGGCTTCAATCTGCGGCTGCTGACCTTGCAGTCCGGCGCTTACATCCCGACCCACAGCCGCCGTGAAACTGAGGTGATCTTCGTTCATTCGGGGACGCTGGAAGTGAGCTGGAACGGCGGCGATCTCGTCATGGGCGCGGGGGACACGCTGACCGTGCCGATCGGGCTTGCCCATGCGCTGCGCAACACCGCCTCGGTGCCGTGCATTGCTTATGTCGTGCGCGGCGGCGAAGATCCTGCGCGCCCGCTGTTCGAGGGGTGACCTGCGTCGGACCCGACGTTTCGGCCTTCCCCGTCACCCCGGCCTTGAGCCGGGGTCCGTCGTGCCGCTAACTCTGCGGCAAGAACTTCTTGCTCCGCGCCTGCCTCCCGATGGACTCCGGCTCAAGGCCGCGGTGACGGAAGTAAATGTTGATTAGAGCGTCGCGCCAGCAGCAGCGCCTGTCGTCATACGGAGGAGAACACGGCGGCGCGGGGTTCCGCGCCGCCGTCCCAGGTCAGGCGGGCTGGCGGATCCGGTCGTAGCGGATCGCGGCGGCTTTCTGGTGCCCCTCCAGGCCCTCGCTGCCGCTCTGGCGGATCGCTGGCGGCGCGACTGCGGCGATCGCTTTGTCCTCGAGCCACTGGTGCGTCGCGATCTTCACGTAAGAGCCGACCCACAGGCCGCCGGTATAACGCCCCGCACCCATTGTCGGCAGCGTATGATTGGTGCCGACATTCTTGTCTGAATAGACCACGCTGGCGTTCTCGCCGATGAACAGCGAGCCGTAATTGCGCAGCTTGGCGGCCATGCCATGCGGATCGCGGGTGTGAACCTGGAGATGCTCCGCCGCGACATGATCCGAATAAGCGATCATCGCCGCTTCGTTCGCGCAAAGCACGACTTCGCCGTAATTCGCCCAGCTCTCCGCCGCGATCTTGGCGGTGGCCAGCGTCTGGAGCTGGCGCTCGACCTCGCGCACGGTCGCTTCGGCAAGCGCGCGATCGGTGGTGATGAGGCCGACGCGGGTCCGCACGTCATGCTCGGCTTGTCCGAGCAGATCGCATGCGATCAGCTCGGGATCGCCGCTTGCGTCGGCAAGGATGAAGATCTCCGACGGGCCGGCGAGCTGGTCGATGCCGACCGGGCCGAACACCTGGCGCTTCGCCTCGTTCACGAAGGCGTTGCCCGGCCCCATGATCTTGTTGACCTGCGGCACGCTCTCGGTGCCATAGGCCATTGCCGCAATCGCCTGTGCGCCGCCGATGCGGAAGATGCGATCGGCGCCCGAAAGGTGACAGCCGGCGATCATCGCCTGGTGCGCATTGGGCGGCAGGCAGGCGACGACCTCGCCGCACCCTGCGACCTTGCCCGGCACGATCGTCATGATTGGTGCCGAGAGCAGCGGAAAGCGGCCGCCCGGCACATAGGCGCCGACGCGGTCGATCGGGATGACGCGATGACCGAGATGCAGCCCGGGGATCGGCTCGACCTCCAGCGGAAGGATCGTGCCGAGCTGCGCTTCGGCGAAGCGGCGTACATTGTCGATCGCGAACTCGGTATCGGCACGGGTCTGCGGGTCGAGCGCGTCGAGCGCCGCCGCGCGCTCGGCCGCGGAGACTTCGAAACGATCGAGATCGGCCTTGTCGAATTCGGCGCTGTAGCGGCGCACCGCGGCGTCGCCTTCTGTGCGTACATCGGCGAGAATCCGCGCGACCAGCCCGGCGACATCGCCGCTATCGGTGATCTGATCGCGCGCGGGCGCCTTGATATAGCTTGCGATGTCGGAAAATCCCTGCGGTGCGTCGGTCATGGCATAAGCTCCCCTTGATCGGTCTGGATGGGTCGAACGGGCGACGGCGGGCAGCCTTATTGCATCCGAATGCAATTGTCACGCCGCAAAGCGGGCGAGGGAAGGAGCGGGGGCCCTCGTGCATCGATCGTCCTAGACCGCGCATCCGCGTGCAGTTACGAATGGCTCATGCCCAAGCCACGATCGACCAAGAAGCTGAAGTCCGCCGCAATGGAGGAGGGGCGTCGGCCGACCTCCTATGACGTGGCGCGCATCGCCGGGGTTTCGCAGTCGGCGGTGTCGCGCTGCTTCGCCCCCAATGCTTCGATCGCGCCGGCCAAGCGCAAGCTGATCCTCAAGGTCGCGGCGGAGATCGGGTATAAGCCCAACGCCCTCGCCCAGGCGCTGATCTCGCGGCGGACCAATATCGTCGCGGTGATCATCTCGGCGCGCACCAATTTCTACTATCCCGAAGTGCTGGCCGAACTCGGCGCGCGATTGAGCGAGAAGGACTTCCGCGTCCTGCTGTTCGCGCTCTCGCAGGAAAGCGAGGTCGACGGGGTGCTCGATCAGATCTGGCGTCATTCGGTCGACGGGGTGATCTCGGCAGCGCGCCTGTCTCCCGCGCAGGTGCTGCAATTCACCGAACATCGCGTACCGGTCGTGCTTTACAACCGCGTCGCGACAGGGGCGGCATCGGTACGATGCGACTCGGTGGAAGGAGAGCGGGAAATCGTCGGGCGCCTGCTCGCGGCGGGACATCGGCGCTTCAGCCTGATTTCCGGGCCGGCCGACAATTATGTCGCCGAGGAGCGGCGCAGCGCCGCGCTGGCCGCGCTGGCGCAGGCAGGAGTGGCCGAAGTTCCCGAGGTGCGCGGCGACTTCACCTATGAAAGCGGCCGGCAGGCGATGCGCGAGCTGAGCGCCCGATCGCAGGGGCAGGACGCGATCGTCGTCGTCAACGATATGATGGCGATCGGCGCGATGGACGCGGCGCGAATCGATCTCGGCCTTTCGGTGCCGCGGGACCTTTCGATCGTCGGTTTCGACGGGTCGGGTGCGTCGCGGCTCGGTGCATACGACCTCACAACCGTCACCCAGCCGGTACATTCCATGGCCGAGGCGGCGGGGGAGATCTTAATAAAGCGGATAGCGGATTTCTCGGCTCCCCCCGAACAGAGATTGTTCAGCGGCAATATCAGCGAAGGTACAAGCGCCAGGATTGCGTAAAGCGCCTAGCAACATCAATCGGATGAACTTTCGCAATCCGCGAAATTAACTGGCATACCGATCGTTTTCCTTCGCCGACGCCCCTTTCGAAATCGATATTCTGCCGCAAATCTGGCTGGTTTATTACTGAATAACCTTACCAATCCTGCCGGCATAATTAGTGATTTCGAATGCAAAAATTCGTGGACAGCGCGGCATAGCGTCGATACGTTCCTCGGCATAAAGGGCAGTTGGGGATAAGAGGATGCGCACGCATTTCGTGAGGGGGGTTTCATTCATCGCGCTGGCTTTTGCGGCGACGTCCGCGATGGCGCAGGAGGCCGGCGTCGCGCCGAGCACGCCGGGGGAGGGCGCAAGCGCCGCGGGCGATATCGTCGTCACCGCACAGCGTCGCAGCGAGCGTCTGCTCGACGTGCCGGTGGCGGTGACCGCGCTTTCCGGCGACGCGCTCCAGAAGTTGGGCGCGCAGAATGTCTCCAAGGTCGAATTGCTGACTCCGGGCTTCACCTGGGGGTCGCAGGGGTCGGATTCCTTCCCGGCGATCCGGGGGGTGCGCACCAGCCTGGTCAGCGCGCAGACCGATCCGGTGATCGGCTTCTATCTCGACGGCATCTATCAAAGCCGCACCCAGCAGCAGAGCATACCGCTGTTCGACGTCGCACGCGTCGAGGTGCTGCGCGGGCCGCAGGGCACGCTCTATGGCCGTAACACGTTCGGCGGCAATATCAGCGTCGTCACCGCCGAGCCAACCAGCGAATTGGGCGCCGGGATCAATCTCGAGAAAGGCAATTACAATTCGGCGCGCGTCGACGGTTTCGTCAACATCCCGGTCACCGAGACGCTGCAATTGCGCGTCGCCGGGGTGTTCCAGCGCCACGACGGTTATGTGAAGTCGACCACGCCGGGCATCGTGCTCAACGATCTCGACGAAAATGCGCAGCGCGTCTCGCTCAAATGGCGCCCGACCAGTGCGCTCGAAATAAGCCTTCACGCCGGCGCGTGGCGGCGGAACGATGCAGGGGCAGGATCTTACGGCTACAAGACCGCGGGTACGCTCATCAACCCCGCGACCGGCTATCAGTCGATCAACGGCGCGGGGCTGGCGGTGAACCCCTCCGTGCCCAATGGCAGCCCGAATGTCGCGGGCCGCGACGTCGGCGTGCCAGTGAC
Organism: Sphingomonas sp. 66-10; assembly: GCF_001897045.1. Taxonomy (NCBI): domain Bacteria; kingdom Pseudomonadati; phylum Pseudomonadota; class Alphaproteobacteria; order Sphingomonadales; family Sphingomonadaceae; genus Sphingomonas; species Sphingomonas sp. 66-10. The sequence continues at coordinate 97,079 of NZ_MKRR01000134.1, read as the reverse complement.
CGGCGGCGCCTGGACCAACGACTGGGATTATCAGCCGTTCGAGCGCGTCGCGGAAGATTATGTCTCGGGCCAGATTTCCTATGATTTCGGCCCCGCGACGATCCGCTCGATCACCGGCTACACCCACTTCCGCGCGCATCGCAGCGCCGACAACGACCAGTCGAGCAAGATATTCGAGGCTTATGGCTATGGCTCAGGGGTCCAGGAGCCCAATACCCGCTCGAAGGCCTTCTCGCAGGAAGTGCAGATCGCCTCGAATAGCCGCAGCCCGCTCGAATGGATCGTCGGCGCTTATTATTTGAACGACAAGATCTTCGAGACCTATCAACAGAAGATCACCGCGCCGAACGCCACCACCAAAGGCTTCAAGGCGGATTCGGATATCCGCATCGAGGCGCTCGCCTTCTACGGCCAGGCGACCTATTCGCTGATCCCCGACAAGCTCAAGCTGATCGGCGGCATCCGCTATTCCTACGAGAAGAAGAGTTTTGTCTTCTCCGATTACGCCGATGCGCCGCCCGGCACCTATGATTTCAAGGTGCCCTATGTCGTGACCCGTGGCGCCCCCTCGTTCAACAGCTGGACCTGGCGCGCGGGTCTCCAATATACGATCGATCATAATAGCATGGTCTATGCCACCGCATCGACCGGCTTCGCCTCGGGCGGGGTGAACGACAGCGGCGGCAACCCGCTGATCCCGCAATCCTATGCGCCGCAAAAGGTCAATGCCTATGAGGCCGGCATCAAGAGCCGCATCCTCGGCGGGATGGGGCAGGTCGAAGCGTCGTTCTTCTACAACAAGTTCAGCGATCTGCAGATCAATATCTATACGCCGCTGGTGTCCTATTTCGGTTCCGCCGGCAAAGCGCGCAGCTATGGCGGCGAACTGGCGCTGCGGCTGAACCCGGTCGAGGCGCTGCACATCGACGCCAGCGTCGCGGTGATGGACGCGAAATACACGACCTATATCAGCGGCAACAACTTTTACGGATTGTCCGACGGCACCGATCCGATCTCGCTCAACCTCGCCGGCAACCGCATCCCGCAATCGCCCACCTTCAAGTCGACGCTGATGGTGTCCTACGACATCGATCTCGGCTCGGCGGGCAAATTGTCGCCGACCGGATCGTGGCTGCATTCGAGCAGCTATTACACGACGGACCGCAACACGGTGCTCGATCGCCAGGGCCGCTATGACAAATTCGATGCGTCGTTGCGGTGGAGCAGCGCCGATGGCCGCACCTATATCGAGGCCTATGGCGACAATCTGACCAATCAGGAGATATTGCTCAGCGGCGTGATCGGGCGTCGCCAGCGCATCCAGGTGTCTTATGCGGCGCCGCGCACTTACGGCATTCGCGTCGGGACGAAATTCTGACGGGTGCCGTTATCGCATCGGGGCGGTGATTCCCTCTCGTGTCCCCGCGAAGGCGGGGACCCAGACTGGGCTACCGCCTTCGCGGGCGCACGAGAAGGGTTCGGTGTGATCCCGGTTAAAGGCACGATGCTGCCGGGACGCCGATACGAACAGTAAGAGGAGAGGGGCCGGGAAACTGCGCCCCTTTCTCACGCGCTAGACGCGGTGATGTCAGCGCTCTCGACGATCCGGCCGAGCGCGAACAGCAATTGCTCCTCGCCGGCCGGCACGAGCAGTTCCACCCCGATCGGCCTGGCGGCGCCCCGGACCGGTATGCTCATTGCCGGCCATCCCGTGCGCGCGGCCAGTTCGGGCGCCCAGCCGACCTTGGGATTGTCCAGCCCGCGGGGGATCACCCGCATCGTCGGATAAAGCAATGCGTCGAGACGCAGCCGGGCGAGCGCCTCGGTGAGAACAATGGTCAATCGGCGATGCTGGTCGAGGATGACGGCGGTCGCCGCGCGATCATAGGCGAGCCGCGCGGTGATCGCGTCGCGATGGTCGGGCAGAAAGCGGCCGCTCGCCAGCAGTGCGGCAAGATTGGCCGGCGCGGTGCCGGCGATGAAGTTGCGCGCAAGATAGGCGTCGAATGCCGCGGCGAATTCGGCATCGACGATATGCGGTCCGTCGAGAAGCGCCTCGAGTTCGGCGATTTCGACCGGGTCGATCACCGCGACCCCTGCCTCCTTCAGCCTGCGCGCCGCTTGCTCGCAGGCAGCGATGATGGCCGGGTCGGCGCCGAATGCCTGGCGCAGCATGCCGATGCGCATCGGCCGCGCGCCTCGCTGCGCGATCGTGCCGCCCATGATGCGATAGAGCAGCGCCGCGTCCGCCACGGAGCGCGTGATCGGGCCGATCGTGTCGGTCGACGGCGCGAGCGGCGCTACCCCGGCGAGCGACAACACGCCATGCGCGGGGCGCAGCCCGACCAGCCCGTTGCACGCGGCGGGGATGCGGATCGACCCGCCCGTGTCGGTGCCGATCGCCGCCATCGCATAGCCGCGCGCCACCGCCACCGCGGATCCGCCGCTCGACCCGCCCGCGGTCGATCCCGGCGCCAGCGGGCAGATTACATCTCCCCCCAGCGAACTGCGCGACCGGACCTCGAAGGAGAATTCGGACAGGTTGGTCTTGCCGATGATGATTGCGCCGGCGGCTTGCAGACGCTCGACCACCGGGGCGCTGGCGCGCGGAGTCGCCAATGCCAGTGCCAGACAGCCGGAGGTCGTGGCCATGCCGGCAAGATCGATATTGTCCTTGATTGCCAGCACAATGCCATGCAGCGGCGCGAACGTTTCGCCGCGACCGGCGCTGTCATCCGCGCGGCGCGCCGCATCGCGGGCATCAGGCGCGAGCGAGAGGATCGCCTTCCATTGGTGGTCTTCGGCCGCGATCCGCGCCAGGCATGCGTCGAGCGCCGCCTCGGCCGAGCGCTTGCCGGCCGCCATATCCGCCGCCAGCTGCTCCAGCGACGGGGCCGCCTCAGCCACCGGCGCGATGTGCCTTGGCGGCGAGATCGGCGGCACCTTGCAGCAGGAAGCTGTGATCCGATCCGACCAGGAACAGATTCGCGCCGCGCTGACGCCAATGGCCGATATCGTCGACCCGGCTGAGGAACATGCCGACCGACCGGCCGTTGGCGCGCCCCGTCGCGCAGACGCGCTCTACCGCGGCGATGACGCGCGGGTCGTCCTGACTGGCGGCGCCATAGCCGACTGTGAGGTCGACTCGGCCGACGAACAGGCAATCCACGCCGTCCACCTGCGCGATCGCCTCGATCTGCTCGACCGCTTCCGGATCCTCGATCTGCGCGATCGTCACCGTTTCGCGATTGCTGATCGCGATATGGTCGAGCATCGCCCGGTTGGTGTAAGCGGCGGCGCGGGGAGAGCCGGCATAACCACGTCCGCCCGCGCCGAAGCGACACGCGCGCGCAAAAGCTTCCGCCTGTTGCGCGTTGCGGATATGCGGCGCGACGACCCCGGTTGCACCGCAATCGAGCGCGTTGAGCACCTGTTCGGGGGCAGCGACGGGCAAGCGGACGAGTGCCGGCATCGCCTCGGCCCGCGCCATCGCGACGCAGCCGTCGATCGCGAGTCGATCGAACGGCGCATGCTCGGCATCGAGGCACAGACAATCGAGCCCCGTGAGCGACAACACCTCGGCGACGATCGGTGACGGCGTCTTGACGAATGTGCCGATAAGCATGTCGCCGCGCACGAGCCGCTCGCGGAACGACGCCTGGGCGTCCGGCATATGCTCGACACCGCTATCGTTCATATGCGCTGCTCCGGTGATGAATTCGCATTCAAAGCTACTCGCCACAAATGCCGGCGTCAATGCGCGCGTTCAGCGATGGCGCGAAATTTTCCTCATGACAACCGCGCGTCGAATCGATATTGCATTCGAATTCATTCAGGAGGCGGCAATGCACTATTTGAAGCGCGGGGCAGCGGCGGAAGTTCGCGCCGAGGCCGACCGCAAGGTCCGTGACATCGTGGAACAGACGCTTGCCGACATTGCGGCGCGGGGCGATGCCGCGGTGCGCGACCTCTCGATCAAATTCGACGGCTGGGATCGCGACAGCTACGCGCTGACCGATCGCGAGAAGCAGGATTGTCTCGACCAATTGTCCGGCCAGGATCTGAAGGACATCGAATTCGCCCAGCAGCAGGTGCGCAATTTCGCGCAGATCCAGCGCGACAGCATCAAGGACGTCGAAGTCGAAACGCTGCCGGGGGTCGTGCTGGGGCATAAGAACATCCCGGTCAATGCCGCCGGCTGCTACGTGCCGGGCGGAAAATATCCTTTGCTCGCCTCGGCGCATATGTCGGTCATCACCGCCAAGGTGGCGGGGGTGCCGCGGGTCATCACCTGCGCGCCGCCGTTTCAGGGCAAGCCGGCGCCGGCGATCGTCGCGGCGCAGATGATGGCGGGCGCCGACGAGATCTACGCGCTGGGCGGTATTCAGGCGATCGGCGCGATGGCGTTGGGCACCGAGAGCATTCGCCCGGTCGACATGCTGGTCGGCCCCGGCAATGCGTTCGTCGCCGAGGCCAAGCGCCAGCTCTACGGCCGGGTCGGGATCGATCTGTTCGCGGGGCCGACCGAAACCCTGGTGATCGCGGACGAGATCGGCTGCGATGCGGAATTGGCCGCGACCGATTTGTTGGGGCAGGCCGAACATGGGCCGGACAGCCCGGCGATCCTGCTGACGACCTCGGAGCGGCTCGCGCGCGAAACGATGCTCGAAATCAACCGCCTGCTGGAAATTCTTCCCACTGCGGAACATGCTCGCAAGGCATGGGAGAGCTATGGCGAGGTGATCGTGGCCGAGGACGATGCCGAAATGGCGCGCGTCGCCGACGAGATCGCGTCGGAACATGTCCAGGTGATGACCGCCGATCCCGACTATTTCCTCCGCAACATGACCAATTACGGCGCGCTGTTTCTCGGCGCGCGCACCAATGTATCGTTCGGTGACAAGGTGATCGGCACCAATCACACGTTGCCGACGCGGAAGGCGGCGCGCTACACGGGGGGCTTGTGGGTCGGCAAGTTCATCAAGACCTGCACCTATCAGCGCGTCATCAGCGACGAGGCCTCGGCGATGATCGGTGAATATTGCAGCCGTTTATGCGCGTTGGAGGGCTTCGCAGGGCACGGCGAGCAGGCCAATATCCGCGTCCGCCGCTATGGCGGCCGCGACGTGCCTTATGCGGGCAGGGCCGAGCCGTTGGCGGCCGCATAACATGCATCTCCCCAAAACCCCGTCCTTCCGGCTCGACGGCCGGCGCGCATTGGTGACCGGGGCGGGGCGGGGGATCGGTCTCGCCCTCTCCGCCGCCCTGGCCGATGCCGGCGCCGGGATCACGCTCGTTGCGCGCTCGGGCGGCGAAATCGAGGCTGGCGCCGAGGCGATCCGCCGCGCCGGCGGGAGCGCCGAAGCGGTCGTGCTCGACGTCAGCGACGGTGCGGCGGTACGGCGCTTTTTCGAGCAACGCGCGGCGTTCGACATCCTGGTCAACAATGCCGGCACCAACCGCCCGATGCCGATGCAGGACGTATCGGAAAGCGATTATGATGCGGTGCTCGGTCTCAATGTGAAGGCAGCGTTTTTTGTCGCGCAAGCCGCCGTGCGGCGGATGATCGACCAGCGAATTGCGGGCAGCCTGATTCATATCGGATCGCAGATGGGCCATGTCGGCGGGCAGCGGCGCTCGCTCTATTGCGCGTCCAAATGGGCGATCGAAGGGATGAGCAAAGCCTTCGCACTCGATCTTGCGCCGTTTGGCATCCGCTCGAACACGATCGCGCCGACCTTCATCGAGACGCCGTTGACCAAGCCTTTCTTCGAGGATGCGACCTTCAAGACGGCGGTGCTCGAGAAGATCAAGCTCGGCCGGCTCGGCACGGTCGAGGATCTGATGGGCGCGGTGTTGTTTTTGGCCTCCGACGCTGCTGGGCTGGTCACCGGAACCAGCCTGATCGTCGATGGCGGCTGGACTGCGGATTAGAAAATAGAATTTACATAAGATGTCTTATCGACTTTATCCGGCTTCGGCGCTGGATAGAATGACAGCGATCAAAAGGGCTTAGGCCGATATCCTAGTCCGTTGAAGGAATCGCGATCACAACCGTGAACGGCTGAGACGATGTGCGGCTGACAAACTCGATCTTGCCCCCTGCCCGGTGCGCGAGCGTCGAAGCGATCGAAAGACCCAGTCCACTTCCGGAGAGATGCTGATCACGCGGAAGCCGGAAAAAACGCTGGGTTGCGAGCGGCTGGTGCTCAACCGGGATACCTGGCCCCGTATCGCTGATCGAGATGACGTTGCGATCGGGTGCCCGTTTCAACTCTACCGTAACCTCACCCCCTGCGCCGCCATACCGCACGGCATTCTCGATCAGGTTGCTCACCATTTCTTCAAGCAATATCGCGGGCAACTTGACCGTAAAGCTCAGATCGGCCCGGAAATGGAGCTCTACTCCTGCCGCCGCCGCTCCGGGCGCGAGGCGCATGCAGAGATTTTGAATGACCGCGCGAGCGTCACAAAGGTTGGCGATCAGGCCATCCTCCTCCTGCTCGGCGCGGGCCAGCGCCAGCAATTGGGTCAGGAGCCGTTGCAGGCGCTCCGTGGCCTCGCGGATGTCGGCGATCGTCGCCATTTGCTGCGCGTCGTTCGTCGAGCGGCGCTGGAGCAATTCGACATGCGCGCGCAACGCCGCCAGCGGCGTCCGCAGCTGGTGGGAGGCATCGGCGGTAAAACGGCGCGATCGCTCCGTGGCCTGGCCGAGCTGACCGAGCAGATTGTTGAAGCCCAGGATAAGACCGGACAATTCGGGTGTAACATCGGCCGTCGTCAGCGGCGTGAAATCGATCTTGTCCGGGTCCCTCGCCGCGATCTGCGACTGGACGGCCGCGACGGGGCGCAATCCCCAGCGAATGGCGGGCCGAAGCAGGAAAATCGCGAAGCCGACGAGCGTGGCTTCGAGCAGCGCCAGCCCGAGCAGCATCGAACGAGCGAGCGCGCCGCGTTCGTCCAATGTTTCCGCGACCTGCACGACGACGGGATCGCGCAATTGCGGCAGCTGGCGGACCTCGGTGACGACCCTGACGCGCTGATCCAGATAGTCGTCATAACGGAACCCGGTGCTCCCGTTCGACGCACCGGTTCCAACCGGATTGGGGAAATCCCGATATCCGGTGAGAAAGCGGCTGCCGTGATGCACGCTATAATAGACGTTGTCGCGCGCATTGTCTTCCAGCATGCCGAATGCGCCGGGTGGCAGCTCGAGCGAGACCTGGCCTCGCTCCGCGCGGATCGTGTCGGTGATGGACCTGACGGACGCGGCCAGCATCCTGTCGGACATTCGCTCGGCGACATCTTCGATGAACCATGCCCCGCCGACGCCGAGCAGAATCGCCAACAGCGTCAGCGACCCCCCGACGACGACGAGCTGGCGGCGGGTCAGCGACCAATGGCTCGTGTTCAATATGGTGCTCAAGGCCCGAGCATATAGCCCAGGCCACGCAGGTTGCGGATGGTCGGTCCATCGGGCGCGAGTTTCTTGCGCAGGCGCGTGACATAGACTTCCAGGGCGTTGGGGCCGACCTCGTCGTCGAACGAGAAGACCTGAGCGGCAAGCCGGTCCTTCGGCACGACCTTGCCGCTGTTGATGGCGAGATGGAGCAGCACCGCCCATTCGCGCCTCGGCAAATTCAAACGCCGGCCGCCGACATCCGCGGTTTGCGCGGTCGGATCGCAGATCAGCGTGCCGACGACGAGCTGGGGGTTGGCGTCGCCGGCGCCGCGGCGGATCAGCGCGCGGAGCCGCGCCAGCAGTTCCGTTCCGTCGAAGGGCTTGGAGAGATAATCGTCCGCTCCCTGATCGAGGCCGCGGACGCGATCGGCGATCGCGTCGCGTGCCGTCAATACCAGCACCGGTGCCACGCCCCCCTGCCGGCGGAAAGCGGACAGCAGGTCGAAGCCGGACATGTCCGGAAGGCCGATGTCGAGCACGACCGCGCCATAGGGTTCCAGTTGCAGAACCTCCAGCGCGGCTTCGCCCGAGCCGACCTGATCGACGGCATATCCCTCCGCCGAGAGCATGTTGGTCAGGGCTCTCGCGAGCGAGGCATCGTCTTCGACGACCAGAATGCGGGTCATGACGATTGCAGAGAGAACGAAAGGCTCACGAAAGGCAACTATTTTATATGGGCTCCAGACAAAGGAGAGGAAATGCAGGATCACCTGCCGCAGGTTCGTGCTCGATCACTTCTGGCGATCGCTATCCTGCTCGCGATCATCTTTGCCGGCGCCGCGATTGTGGTTGCGCAGACTCGCGACTTGCGCAGCATTGCAATGCGCGAGGGTGTGCTCGTCATTTACAGCGCGACCGACGAGAATGAAGCCTCCGATCTTTTGCGGGCCTTTTCCGCCCGTTATCCCTTCATCAAGGTCGACTATCGATCGCTTTCCGCGCGCGACGTCTACGACTGGTTTCGGCGCGAGGCGGACGGCGGCCGCAACGTCGCGGATGTCGTCATCAATTCGGCGATGGACCTGCAGATCAAGCTTGTGAACGACCGATATGCGCAGGCGTATCGATCGACCGAGAGCGACCATCTCCCGGATTGGGCGGTCTGGAAGGACCAGGCCTATGCGGTGAGCGCCGAGCCGATCGTCATGGGCTATAATCCAAGGCTGCTCACGCGCGACGCGGTGCCGACCTCGCATGATGAGCTCGCGACGATCCTGCATCGGACGCCCGCGCTGGCGGGCAGGATCGGATCCTATGATCCGGAACGCAGCCCTACCGGCTATCTGTATGTCAGCCAGGACATCCAAGTCGATAGCGACGCATGGGATCTCATCGCCGCCGTTGGCCGCGCCCGTCCGCAATTGTTCCAATCCAGCAAGGACATGATCGAGCAGGTGAGTTCGGCGAAGCTCTCGCTCGCCTATAATATCATCGGCTCCTATGCCTTCGAGCGCGCGGCGCGTGATCCCAATTTCAAGGTCGTCGTTCCGCGCGATTATGTCCTCATGATGTCCCGCGTGGCGCTGATCGCGCGCGAGGCCCCGCATCCGGCGAGCGCCAAGCTCTTTCTGGACTTCATGCTGTCGCGAGAGGGCCAGTCGCTGCTCGAAAAGCATCATATGAGCCCGGTGCGGCTCGACATGGCGCCTGAAAACAAGGTGCTCGCCGGCACCAATGTGCGGGAGGTCCGCGTCGGCCCCGCGCTGATGGCGGCGATCGACACAATGACCTTCGAGCGGTTCGTCCGGAAATGGCGCGAAGCCATTGGCGAAAGCGCGCCCGCCGACAACCAGATTTGAGAAATCCAGGAGGGGGATTTATGAAAGGTTACACTGCTTTGCTCGGCGGCACCGCCGTCGTGCTGCTCATGACTATGCCTGCGACTGCCCGGACGCCGCAGAATACGCCCCCGGTGACCGAGGGTGAAGCCGGCACGGAAGTGCCCGGCACGGTGGCTGACGACGGCGCGCACGGCGAGATCGTCGTCACCGGCTCGCGTATCCAGGGCACCTATAACTCCCCGACTCCGGTCACCTCCGTCTCCCAGTCGGACCTGCTCGCGGCCGCGCCGTCGACCCTCGCCGAAGGGCTGCGACAGTTACCGGCCCTCACGCCGACCGGCGGGCCGAGCCAGGGCGGTGGGACGGCCAATGGCGGCCAAAACTTCCTCAACCTTCGCGCGCTGGGCAACAGCCGCACCCTGACGCTGGTCGATGGCCGCCGGTTCGTCCCGTCCAATCCGACCAACCTGATCGACGTCAATCTGATCCCGCAGGGGCTGGTCGACCGCGTCGATGTCGTCACGGGGGGCGCGTCCGCCGCTTATGGCTCGGATGCCGTCGGTGGCGTCGTCAACTTCATCCTCAACAAGCGGTTCGTCGGGTTCAAGGCCGATCTGCAGCTCGGCATTTCGCAGCGTGGCGACAGTTCGGAGAGCAAGGCTGCACTCACCTATGGCGGCAGCTTTCTGGACAATCGCCTGCACATCGTTGCTGCCGGCGAATATTTCAAAAACGACGGCGTCCAGGGAAATGCCCGCGAATTTCGCCGTACAGCGCCGAACCAGCTGGCGAACCCCGCGGGCACCCCGCGGCTCGTCCGCGGCACCGATCTGCGCACGCCGTTCACCCCCGGCGGCCTCGTCGTCGTCGGACAGGGCGGGACCGCTGCCGCGAACAACCAGATATTGGGGATCACGTTCGGGCCGAACGGTTCGCCGATGCCTTATGATTATGGGACGATCGCCAGCGACATCGGCGTGACCAGCGGATCGCAAAATGGCGGCGACGGCTTCCGCGTCTCGACCGGCCAGGAAATTCTCCGTCCGCTCGAACGCAAAACATTGTTCGGGCATCTCGAATTCGAGGTGACCGACAATTTCCTGCTCTACGCGCAGGGTATATACGGCAAAACGGTCGCGGCGTTCCAGAGCAGCCCCACCACCGGCACGCTGACGATCCAGCGGACCAATCCCTATCTCGCGCAGGCGGCGCCGGCGCTCGTCGCGCAGATGACGACCCTCGGCGTCCCTCGCTTTCTGCTCAACCGCTTGACGCTCGAGCGCGGTCTCACCGTCCAGAACAACGAGAATGAAACAATGCGCGGGCTCTTCGGCGCGTCGGGCAGGATCGGCGGCGATTGGAACTGGGACGTCTCGTTCCAATATGGCCGCAACAACAACGTCAATCCCATGTTCAACAATCTGATCAGGGCGAACATGACGCGCGCCGTCAATGCCGTGTCGTCCGGTGGTCAGATCGTATGTGCCGATACGATCAGTGCCGATGCGACAGTGCTTGCGGCGGCCGCGGGGTGCCAGCCGTTCAACCCGTTCGGCCAGGGTGCGCCATCACAAGCCGCGCTCGACTATGTGTTCGGCACATCGACCTTCACCACGCGCGTCATCCAGAAGGCTGCCGATGCGAACCTGAGCGGCCGGATCGTCGATCTGCCGGCCGGGCCGCTTTCGATGGCGGTGGGCGCGGAGTGGCGGGAAATTTCCGCCCGCACCGTCGCAGACCCGCTGTCCAACGCGGGTGCCTATCGCCTGGTCAATCAGCAGGATTTCTATGGCAAATACAATATCAAGGAAGTCTATGCCGAACTTCAGATTCCCGTCCTGAAGGATTCGTTCCTCGGCCCCAGCTTCGATCTGAATGTCGCTGGTCGCCATACGCAATATTCGACCAGCGGCGGCGTGAACACATGGAAAGCCGGCGTGAACTGGCAGCTGTTCGACAGCCTCCGGTTGCGCGGGACCCGTTCGCGCGACATCCGGGCACCCAACCTTTCCGAGCTTTTCGCGACGGGTCGCCAGAACAACATCACGATAGACGATTCGCTTCGCACGGGGCGGACCTATCTCTCCGTACCGAATCTCACCTTTGGTAATGCGAATTTGACGCCCGAGATCGCCGACACTTTGGTCGTCGGCCTGGTCTATCGACCGTCCTTCATCCCCAATCTCAGCCTCGCGGTCGATTATTACGACATCAAGATCAAGGATGCGATCGGCAATGTCGGCGGCGCCGACGCGAATGTCGAATGCAATCGCAGCGGCGGAACCTCGGCAAGTTGTGCCTTTATTACGCGCGATCTCGTCACGCAGGCCGTCATCCAGACTCGGACCTCGCCCCTTAACCTGACACGGCAGGAGACCAGCGGCATCGATGTCGAAGCCAGCTACCGCATTCCCTTGCCGGAGAGCGCCGGACGCCTGACGCTCCGGGGTATCGCCGGCTACGTGGACCGCAATATCACTTACTCGCCACTGGTGGCCGTACCCATCGACAATGCCGGGAACGGCACGGCGTCGCTCCCCAACTGGCGCGGCACGATGACGGTGAACTACGAGGTCGGTCCCTTCGCAGCGTTCAGCCAGGTGCGGTACATCGGCCCCATGACCTGGGACAAGACCCGCGTCCTCGGCGTCGATACCGATTTCAACCACATCAAGGCGCAGGCTTATGTCGATGCGCAGTTGAGCCTGCGTATCCCAGGGTTCGGGAAGGAGCAGGAAATCTATTTCAACATCCAGAATCTGCTCGACAAGGATCCGCCCTATGATCCGATCGTCGGCGGCGCGACGCCCCTTCCGACCGATCCCAACCTGTTCGATCAGGTCGGTCGCACGTTCCGTGTCGGCGTGCGGCTCATGTTCTGACCGCTCGTTCCCGTCATCCGACATCATCGCTTCATTAAGGACATCCTGATGGTGAGCTCAGTCGAGCGGCGCGAAAAGGTGAAGTCGATCTTCATCGTATCGAGCGGCAATTTCCTCGAAATGTATGATTTCATGGTGTTCGGCTATTATGCCAAAGCCATTGGCGAGACTTTCTTTCCGACGAGCAACGAGTTCGCCAGTCTCCTTCTGTCGCTCATGACCTTCGGCGCGGGCTTCCTCATGCGGCCGGTCGGCGCTGTCGTGCTGGGCGCGTATATCGACCGCCACGGGCGTCGGAAGGGATTGCTTCTGACGCTGGCCCTGATGGGGCTGGGCACCCTCTCGATCGCCTGTATGCCGGGCTATGCCCAGATCGGGCTGGTGGCGCCTTTCCTCGTCCTGATCGGCCGCCTGGTGCAGGGGCTGTCCGCAGGCGTCGAGGTGGGTGGCGTCTCGGTCTATCTGTCGGAAATCGCGACGAAGGGGAATCGGGGCTTCTATGTCTCATGGCAATCGGCCTCCCAGCAGATCGCGGTGGTCTTCGCCGCGCTGATCGGCCTGGTGCTCAACGCCATGCTGCCGATCGAGCAAATCAACGCATGGGGCTGGCGCATCCCGTTCTTCATCGGATCGGCGCTGATCCCCTTCCTCTTCATCATCCGACGCCTGCTCCAGGAAACCGCCGAATTTGAAGCGCAGAAGGTGCGCCCGACCGCATCGCAGGTGTTCGCGAGCGTCGGCCGGAACCTGCCGACCATCGTCCTTGGCGCGCTGATGGCGGAGATGACGACGGTCTTCTTCTACATGATCACCGCCTATACCCCGACCTATGGCAGCAGCGTCCTCGATCTATCGCCGACGAGTGCGATGTTGGTCACCTTATGTGTCGGCCTCAGCAACTTTGCGCTGCTGCCGATCATGGGGGCGCTGTCCGATCGGGTCGGCCGTCAGCCTCTGCTGATAACCTGCGCGCTTCTCGCGATCGTCTCGGGCTATCCGGCGCTGAGCTGGCTCGCCGCGCAGCCGAGCTTCGGCCGATTGCTCGCGGTCGAGTTGTGGCTCGCGCTTATCTACGCGGGCTATAACGGCGCGATGATCGTCTATCTGACCGAGGTCATGCCGCCCCGCGTGCGAACGGCCGGCTTCTCGCTGGCCTACAGCCTGGCCACCGCGATTTTCGGCGGGTTCACCCCGGCTCTCGCGACCTATCTGATCGCGGCAACCGACAATCCCGCGATGCCGGGGGCGTGGCTCTCCGCGGCGGCGACGATCAGTCTCCTCGCAACGCTCCTCCTCTCGCGTGGCGCGGCTAAGCGCGCCGCGGCTGGCATCGCCTAACCCTTCCCGCTCAGGAGTTGTCTATGAACCGGTCAGCCTTCTCGCGGCGTCTCGCCACCCAATCGATCATCGCGGCCGCAATGCTCGTTACGATGAGCGACGCCGCCGCGCAGCCGTTCCGCGCCGCGCCCGACAGAGCGACCTTCCAATGGCGCGGCCTTTCGAAGGAGCTGCGGAACAAGATGAGCGGGACGTTCGTGGTCGCATCCACCGGCGATCTGCTGTTCCAGGAGCCCGCGGATCAGCGGATCAGCCCGGAAATCAAGGAAGTGCTGAGGTCGGCCGATACCACGATCGGCAATCTGGAGGGCTTTCTCGTCGATCGACGGGAATGGGCCGGCGTCAATGGCTATGGCAATAACTGGGCGCCCAAGGAGCTGGCGCAATCGCTTGCCGATCTCGGTTTCGATATCGTCGCGCCGGGCGAGGCCGATGGCGGCGAGGCGGCGCAGGTTTCGACGATCAAATGGCTCGACGCGGTCGGGATCAAGCGGCCCGGCTACGGCCCCAACCTCTCGATTGCGCGTCAGCCGGTGTTCCAGGAATTGCCGCAGGGGCGCGTCGCCGCGATCGCGGCCTTCCCGGTTGGCGCGGTCGCCGATGGTCCGATCGCGCGCAACAAGAACGGCAATGACGTCGGCGAAGTGCCGGGCATGAACCCGCTTCGCCTCACCGTCTGGAACGTGGTCACCGCCGAACAGCTCGAGCAGCTCCGCGCCATTCGCCAGTCGATTCTAGACCGCCGCAACGAGCCCGATGTCGCGCGCCCGACAGGATTGCCGCACGACGAGCCCGGCAAGCTCGAGTTTCTCGGCAAGAATTATATGGTCGGCGAGAAGCCGGGCGCCTTCCATTATGAGATGAACCCCGCCGATGTTCAGTCGCAACTGCTGGCCGTCCGCAACGCCAAGGAATATTCGGATTTCGTGATGTTCACGATGCATGTGCACGAAAACCGATACGCCTATCAGGCTTATTCGCAGGATCATTACCCGCCCGACTATCTCGTTGATCTGGTGCATCAGCTCGTCGACAACGGGATGGATATGTACGTGGGGCACGGAAATCATACCATGCAGGGCATCGAAATCTACAAAGGGCGGCCGATTTTCTACAATCACGGCAATTTCTCGGTGCAGCGCTTCGGCAGCGACGATTCTCCGCCCAACGCGCTTAATCTGACCAATATCGAGGCGATCGAACTGGGCAACGACTGGCTTCAGCAGGAGATCAATCTGACGGCATATGTCGCGAAGACCAAATATGTGGATGGAAAGCTGGTCGAGATCAGAATCTATCCGGTGGATCTGGGGGCGGATGCGTCCAGGACGCCCTGGTCCCGATCAAGCATTCCTCAAACGCCGTCGCCGGCGATGGCCAGAAAGATACTGACCAACCTTCAAAAATATTCCGAGCCGTTCGGGACGAAAATCTCTATCGAGAATGGCATCGGCGTCATTCGCGTCTCGCCCGATGCAACCGTTCCTGTCGGCGGCGATCTGAAAATTCCCGGGCGCGGACCGCAATCGACCGGGCCGGCGAGGATGTTTTGATCCGTCAATCTGATGCGCGTTGGGCTTGAACGCACCAGCAATTGACCGGAATCAATCGTGCGCGTGATAAATCACCTTGCATCGAGGGGGGACGGCATCTCCGCCCATAAGCATGCACGCCAGATGCTTTCGCGCGGACCCGATCTTCCCTATGCCCTCGGGATGAACAGCGCTCTTCCGCCTGCGGTCAATCAGCGCCCGACGATCCGCGACGTGTCGAGGATCGCCGGCGTGTCGATCAAGACCGTGTCGCGCGTCATCAACGATCAGCAATATGTCAGCGCGGAAAAGCGCAAGCGGGTGTTGGAGGTGATGGCCGAGATCGGCTTCCAACCGAGCGACGCCGCGCGCGCGCTAAAGGGTCGGCGATCGCATCAGGTCGCGCTGATCTGCGATAACCCCAATCCGTGGTACGTCTACGAGATCCAGGCCGGGGTGCGCGAGCGGTGCGCCGCGGCGCATGTGCGGATGATCGCCCAGCCCTATGATCGGTCCTCGCCCACGCTGCTCGACGATATCGTCGCGCTGATCGATCAGGCGCATCCCGACGGGTTGATCCTCGCCCCGCCCGCCTGCGACGACCGGCGGGTGATCGACGAGCTGGAGCGGCGCTCGATTCCGTTCGTGCGGTTGCAGCCCGGCGGGCCGCTGCAATCCGCGCGCGCCGTCCTGATGGACAATGAGCGGGCGGCGTTCGACATGACGTCCTATCTGCTGTCGCTCGGCCATCACCGCATCGGCTTCATCGTCGGCGATCGCGGCTATGCCGCGTCGGGGCAAAGGCTGGCGGGGCATGTCCGGGCGCTTTCCAGCGCCGGCGTCGATGTCGATCTCGATTATGTGCGGCAGGGCCAGTTCGATTTCGACTCCGGGCGCGCCGCGGCTGACGCGCTGCTCGACCTCCCTGCCCCGCCCACCGCGATCGTCGCGTCGAGCGACGATCTCGCCGCGGGGGTGCTGGCCGCCGCGCATCGCCGGGGCATTGCGGTGCCCGAAAGGCTGTCGGTCACTGGTTTCGACGATGCCCCGCTCGCGCAGGCGGTGTGGCCGGCGCTGACCACGGTGCGCCAGCCGGTCCGTGCGATGGCCGCCGCCGCCGCGGACCAATTGCTCGACCCCGCCGCCGAAGGGGAACGACGCCTCGGCCACGAGATCGTCGTCAGGGAATCGACCGCACCCCCCGCCGCTTGACCATCGCGGCTTTCTCTGTGACATCGTTGTCCTATACGGCGGGGGAGCGGAGAGGATCGTGACGCAGCGGATCGGCATCCGACAATGGCTTATCGTCGGGCTGGCGTTCATCGCCATCATGCTCAATTATGTCGATCGGCAGATCATCGCGCTGCTCAAGCCCCTGCTTGAACAGGAGTTCGGCTGGTCCAATCGCGATTACAGCCATATGGCGTCGGCGTTCCAGTTCAGTGCCGCGGTGGCGTTCCTCGGCACCGGCTGGTTCATCGACCGCATTGGATTGCGCCGCGGTTTCGCGATCGGGGTGGGCGCGTGGAGCATCGCCGGGATGGCGCATGCCTTCGTCACCACGGTCGGCGGGTTCGTCGCCGCGCGCGCCGCGCTCGGCGTCGCCGAGTCGATCGGCACCCCGGCGCAGGTGAAGACCGCCGCGACCTATTTCCCGCCCGAGAAACGGTCGCTGATGCTGGGCATCGGCAATATGGCGGCGAATTTCGGCGCGGTCGTCGCGCCGCTTTCGATCCCTCCGCTGGCGCTATGGCTGGGGTGGCGCGCTGCGTTCCTGATCGCGGGTGGACTCGGGTTGGTATGGGTGGTCGCGTGGCTTGCGGTGACGCCGCGGACCGCGCCCGCTGCTACCGATATCCCGGCGCAACGCGTGCCCTGGGCATCACTGCTCCGCGACCGTCGGCAATGGGCGATCATCGCGGCGAAGGCATTTTCCGACCAATGCTGGTGGTTCCTGCTGTTCTTCATGCCCGATCTTTTCCACCGCGTGTTCGGGCTGTCGCAGGGCGAGCTCGGCGTGCCGATCGCATGGGTCTATACGCTCGCCGCGCTGGGATCGCTGAGCGGCGGCATCCTGCCGACCTGGCTGCTGTCGCGCGGGGTCGAGATGAACCGCGCGCGCAAGGGATCGATGCTGCTCTATGCTTTGCTGATCCTGCCGGTGGCGCTGGTTCTCCACGTCGACGATGCCTGGGCCGCCGCGGCGCTGCTCGGCCTCGGGCTCTTTGCGCATCAGGGGTTCTCGACCAATGTGTTCGGGATGACCGCGGATATCTTCCCGGCGCGGATGATCGGCACCGCGATCGGCATCGGCGCCTTCGCCGGCAATCTTTCGGGCATGGCGATGATCGAGGCCGCCGGCTTCTCGCTCGAACGCGGCTATGGCTATGCGCCGCTGCTCTATGTTTGCGCAGGGTCCTATCTCGTCGGGCTGCTGCTCATCCAGCTTCTGGTGCCGAAGCTCGAACTCGCCGAGCCGGATGCGGCCCGCCCGGTTTTTGCCGGGCATTGATCGTCGCCCGATGAAACGGCCCTCCCCGCAGGTGCGCGGGAAGGGCCAATATGATACATCGCGAAGCGATCAGAAGTTCACGCGAGCGGTAACCCCGTAATAGCGATCGGCATCGCGCGGGATCTGATAGCGATACGACCCCGAGGGGCCGCCATTCTGGATCGCCGCGGCGAAGCTCTGGTCGAACAGGTTGCGGACCTGGAAGGTCAGCCGATAGCGATCGTCGCGATCCCCTACCCCCGCCGAGAGATTGACCAGGGCATAGCCGTGGATCGTCCCCAACTGGCGCTGCACCGCATCGGGCGAGAAGAGCGCGAGCTGCTTCGACTGATAGCTTCCCTGCGCGCCAAGGAAGAGATCGACCGGCCCGCCGGTCCGCCAGCGATAATCGGCGCTGAGCGAGCCCTTCCACTTGGGCGCGAACGGCAGCGAGGTGCCCGCCGGAATCACCGCGCTGACCGGCGCGCCGGGTGCGCGGAAGAACTGGTCGACCTTGGCGTCGGTATAAGCCAGCCCGCCCGAGATCGAGAGATCGGTCGCCGGGCGCAATATCAGATCCGCCTCGATGCCGCGGGTTGAAACTTCGCCAGCATTGGTGAAGCGGGTGACCACCACCCCCGCGACGAGATCGGGGTTATTGGCCTGGAAATTGTAATATTTAGCGTAGAAGGCCGCGAGGTTGAGCACCAGCGCGCCACCCAGAAGATTGCTCTTCAGCCCGATCTCGTAGCTGTTCGAGGTTTCGGGTGCAATGACATTGGTGCCGGTCGCGGTGAGATTATAGAAAACGTTGAACGCCGGCCCCTTATAGCCGCGGGTATAGCCGCCATAGGCGACGACCTCCGGCGAGAGATCATATTGCAGCGTCGCCTTGCCCGACACATTGGTATTGGTCGCCTTGCCGGTGAAGATCGTCGCGGGGGCGCCGGTGCCGGTCGGCGTCGTCGGGAAGCTCGGCTGGATGCCGGGGCCGGCGAGCGTGGTGGTGCGGCTGTGGAACACATCGAGCTGGTCGCCCGTCCAGCGCAGCCCGCCGATGAAGCGGAAGCGGCTGGTGAAATTCGCCGTCGCTTGCCCGAACGCCGCGATATTTTTGAACACCGACCCGAAATCGGCGATGCCATAAGGCGTGGTCGTTGCCGGCGCGCCGGGCGTGCCGCACGGGATCAGCGTCGCCGGCGCCGCCGTGCCGCATGAAACGACCGAGCGCGAGAAGATCCGTTCGGACTCCGCGCGCGAATAATAGAGCCCGATGACATAGGAGAGGAATTGCTTCGACGGCGAGGTCAGCCGCAATTCCTGGCTGAAGGTGTTGCTGGTCTGCGGCCCGAAATCCTGCAGCTGCGGGAAGCCGACATAGGCCGCGGGCAGGAAATCGCCGTCGCGGATCTCGGTGTTCTTGTAATTGCGATAGGCGGTGATGCTGGTCACCGTCTGCGTGCCGAGCTCGGTATCGATCTGTGCCGAGACGCCCCACCCGGTTTCGCGGGTGCGGGTGACGTAATTCTGGTTGACCGCGCGTGTCCGGTCGCCGCGTGGCGTCGGCAATACCGCAAAGGCCGGGCTGGAGATCGCTGCGCCCGCGGCGTTGAGCGGGCCGGTGCCGATCAGCTCGGCGCAGCAATTGTCGTCGTTGCGGTGATAATCCGCGATCAGCGAAATCGTGGTCGATGCGCTCGGCATCCATTTGACCTGGCCGCGGAAACCGTAATGTTCATAGCCGTTGACGCGCCCGCCCGTCGCAAGGTTGCGGATATTGCCGTCATAATGGCCGTAGAAGCCGGTGACGCGGGTCAGCAATGTATCGCTGAGCGGCACGTTGAGCGCGCCGCGGACGCGCGCCTCATTGCCGTTGGAAAACCACTGGCCCTCGACATAGCCGCCGAAACCCGGCTTGGGCTGGACGGTCACGACGTTGATCACCCCCGCCGAGGCGTTCTTGCCGAACAACGTCCCCTGCGGGCCGCGCAGCACCTCGAGCCGCTCGATATCGACCAGATCGCCGAACGCCTCGCCGGAGCGCGCATAGACGACCCCATCCACCACGGCCGATACGGACGGTTCGCCGGCGATCGAGAAGGTAGTGGTGCCGACTCCGCGCAGGAACAGCGACTGATTGAGCGTCGTCCCCGATTTCTGGAAGTTCAGCGCCGGAACGAGCGTCGCCGCGCTTTCGATGCTCGGCTTGCCGGTGCTTTCCAGCATCGCCCCGCCGACGACCGAGACCGCGAGCGGCACGTCCTGCAACCGTTCGCTGCGCTTCTGCGCGGTGACAACGATATCACCAGAATTTGCCGCCAGCTCGGCAGGCGCGGGCGCGGTTTCGACCTGGGCATAGGCTGGAGCGGCGAGCGCGATGAACGCGCAGCTCGCCATCAGGCCGGCGCTCAAAAGGCGATGCTTGGACATACAGAACTCTCCCCTTCCCCAATTTCGGCGCGTGAAACGCTCTATCTAACAGCGACTTAGCTGTCGTTCGACCGGATTCGGCCGGGATGGACCGGCGCCGCGGATATCTTTTCCGGCTTTTCTTTAGACCAGATCGCTGCGATAAGACAACGGTGTCCTATCTCAAAACGCCAGATCGCTTTGCGTCGCTCGGTCAATCGGGCATCACCGTCAGCACGCTGGCGTGGGGAATGTGGCGGTTCGCCGGGGATGACGTCGCGCTCGCCCGGGCGCGGGTCGAGGCGGCGCTGGGCGCCGGCATCACGTTGCTCGATACCGCGGACATCTACGGCCCCGATAATGGCCAGCCGTTTGGCGCGGCCGAGGAATTGCTCGGCAAGGTGCTCCGCGAGGCCCCGGCACTGCGCGACCGCATGATCCTCGCCAGCAAGGGTGGCATCCGGCTCGGCGTGCCGTATGATTCGAGCCGCGCCTATCTTGCGCAGGCGATCGATGCGTCGCTCGCGCGGCTCGGGTGCGAGCGGATCGACCTTTATCAGATCCACCGCCCCGATCTGCTCGCGCATCCGCAAGAGGTGGCGCGCGCGCTCGACGACGCGCGGCAAGCCGGCAAGATCGTTGCGGTCGGCGTCTCCAATCACACGCCGGCGCAGGCCGCGGCGCTGGCCGCCTTCCTCCCCGTCCCGCTCGCCAGCCACCAGCCGGAATTCTCCCCGCTCGCCACCGCGCCTTTATTCAACGGGCTGCTCGATCAGGCGATGACCGAGCGGATGAGCGTGCTCGCCTGGTCCCCGCTCGGGGGCGGGCGGATCGCCGCGCCGCAGGACGATCGCGCCCGCGCGGTCGCCGCGCTGCTCGACGCCAAGGCCGAGGAGGCCGCGGTCGATCGCGCCGCTGCCGCCTATAGCTGGATCATGGCGCATCCCGCCGGGATCATCCCGATCGCCGGCACCCAGAATCCGTCCCGGATCGCAAAGCTGCCGGACGCCTATACGCCCCGCTGGACCCGCGCCCAATGGTACGCCGTCCTCGAGGCGAGCCTTGGAGAGAGACTGCCATGACGAACGGCCAGTGCGAAGTCAGTTGGTTCTCCGCACTCTGCGACGATGATTATGAATTTCTCGGCACGCCCGATGCGATGCTGCGATCGAGCTGGGAGCATTGTCGCGATATCGTCCTCCAGGCGGAGACCGGCGGATTCGACAATATCCTGCTCCCCTCGGGCTATGCGCTCGGCATCGACACCACCGCCTTCGCCGCCGCGATCGCGCCGATGCTCCGTCGCCTCCGCCTGCTGATGGCGGTCCGCATCGGCGAGAGCTGGCCGCCGCAGCTCGCGCGGCAGATCGCGACGATCGATCGCATCCTCGGCGGGCGGCTCACCGTCAACATCATCTCCTCCGATCTGCCCGGCGAGAAACTGGCATCGGCGCCGCGTTACGCGCGCACGCTCGAGGCGATGCGGATCCTGAAGACCTTGCTCAACGGCGAGCCGCTCGATCATCAGGGCGAATTCTGGCAGCTCAAGCTCGATCCCCCCGGGGTCAGGACCGTGTCGGGCAAATGCCCGCCGCTCTATTTCGGCGGGCTTTCCGAAGACGCGCGCGAGGCCGCGGCGCAGGGCTGCGACGTCTATCTGATGTGGCCCGACAAGAAGGAAGTCGTGCGCGGGATCATGGAGGACATGCGCGCGCGCGCGGCGAAGCACGGGCGCACCTTGTGCTTCGGCTATCGCGCACATGTCGTGGTGCGCGAGACCGAGGCGGAGGCGCGGAGCGCCGCCGACCGGCTGCTCTCCAAGCTCGATGCGGCGAGCGGCGAGGCGATCCGCAACAAGTCGCTCGATACCGCCTCGACCGGGGTCGCCGCGCAGACCGCGCTGCGCGAGGGCGCGACCGACGACGGCTATGCCGAGGAGAACCTCTGGACCGGGGTCGGGCGCGCGCGCTCCGGCTGCGGCGCGGCGATCGTCGGCGATGCCGATCAGGTGCTCGCCAAATTGCGCATGTATCAGGACATGGGGATCGAGGCCTTCATTCTCTCGGGCTATCCGCATATCGCCGAGGCGGATCTTTTCGCGCGCCACGTCCTGCCGCGGCTGCAGCACGCGCCGTTGACGCTGGACTGACAAGGCGCGCCGGGGAAAGGAAGCGATGGCCGAGGATAGTTCGCGACCGCCGGTCGGCGGCACCACCGTCGCCGGCGCGCTTGCCAGCGGCGCGAGCGACCTGCGCCTGCGCGCCGTCGACGGTGGCTTCGATCTGTCGATCGGCGCGGCGCTCGTGCTGCGCCACCGGCCGGACGATCCCGCGGTCTTCGTCGGCGAGGGCCGCGCCGACGTCGACATGTATCGCGGCAATTATTTCCTGTCCGACCGGCTCGATGCGCGCATTCCGCTGCGCCATGCGCTGATCGACGGGGCGACGGTCGCGCTGGCGGCGACGCCGGGCGGCGATCCGCTGCTCGCGATCACCGTGGAGGGCGGCGCGCTTGCCCTCACCGCGCTGGCCGATCGCCTCAACCGATTGTGGCTGCGCTGCGTCGCGCAGCCCGGCGAACGCCTGTGGGGCGGCGGCGAGCAATTGTCCTATTTCGACCTCGCGGGCCGGCGCTTCCCGCTATGGACCTCGGAGCCGGGCGTCGGTCGCGACAAATCGACTCTGCTGACCTTCCAGTGCGACCGCGACGGGCGCTCGGGCGGCGATTATTGGAACACCAATTATCCGCAGCCGACCTATGTCTCCTCGCGGCATTATGCGCTCCACCTCGATACCACCGCCTATGCCTGTTTCGATTTCCGCGATCCGGCGTTCCACGAGATCGAGGCATGGGAGATCCCTGCGCGGATCGAGCTGCTCGCGGCGGATCGCTTCGCCGAGCTGGCCGGGATCCTGTCGACGAGGTTCGGCCGCCAGCCGCCGCTGCCCGCCTGGGCTTATGAGGGCGCGATCCTCGGGCTCAAGCAAGGCATGGAAAGCTTCGCGCGGATGGAAGCGATCATCGCCGCCGGCGCGGTGGTGACCGGATTATGGTGCGAGGATTGGGTCGGGCTGCGCGAGGCGAGCTTCGGCAAGCGCCTGTTCTGGGACTGGAAAGCCAATGACGCGCGTTATCCGGCATTGCGCGAGCGCATCGCGGCGCTGAACGCGCGCGGCATCCGCTTTCTCGGCTATGTCAATCCGTATCTCGCGGTGGACGGCGATCTCTATGTCGAGGCGGTCGATGCCGGGTTGCTCGCGCGCCGGCTCGATGCCGACGAGCCCTATATCGTCGATTTCGGCGAATTTGATTGCGGCATCGTCGATTTCACCAATCCCGCCGCGGCGAACTGGTTCGCCGAGCGCGTGATCGGGCGCGAGATGCTCGATATCGGCCTGTCGGGCTGGATGGCCGATTTCGGGGAATATCTCCCCACCGACATCCGCCTCCACGACGGCACCGACGGCATGCTCGCGCATAATGCCTGGCCGACGATCTGGGCCGAGGTCAACGCGCGCGCGATCGCCTCGCGCGGAAAGACCGGCGAGGCATTGTTCTTCATGCGCGCCGGCTACACCGATGTCGGCCGTTACTGCCCGTTGCTCTGGGCTGGCGACCAGAGCGTCGACTTCTCCCGCCATGACGGGATCGGCACAGTCATTCGCGCCGCGCTTTCTGCCGGTATGGTGGGGAACGCGTACCACCATAGCGATCTCGGCGGATACACCAGCCTGTATGGCAACGTCCGCACCCCCGAACTGCTGATGCGATGGAGCGAACTCTGCGCCTTCTCGCCGGTCATGCGCAGCCACGAGGGGAATAGGCCGGACGACAATCTGCAGATCGACGGCGATCCTGAAGTCCTCGCCCATTTCGCCGCGATGACCAGGGTCCATGCACGGTTGGCGCCCTATGTCGCCGCCTTGTGCGAGGAGGCGGTCGCGACCGGGCTGCCGTTGCAACGCCCGCTGTTCCTCGACTGGGAGGATGACGCCGATTGCTGGGGCATCGAGACG
>NZ_MKRR01000134.1:67408-73129 GCF_001897045.1 Sphingomonas sp. 66-10 | reverse complement strand
GCGACGTGGGTACACCTCTGGTCCGGCGATCGACATGCCGGCGGATCGACCGTCGAGACCCCTGCCCCCTTCGGCCGTCCGCCCGTGTTCTGGCGCGAAGGAAGCCGCCACGCCGAGCTTTTCTGCTCCCTGATGCACGGATAATCGACCGGCGCGCCCGCCTGTACACCCGGCCGGTTTCCTGATCTGATGGTCGTCGCGAGAGGGATGGCTAGATCGACAATGGGGGCTGGGGATTTGAACAGGGTAATCGCCGACAGCGCGCGCGGGGCCGCATTCGTAACGAGCGCGATCGTGCGGTTGATCGCGGCGATGCTGGTTTTCACGCTCGCCCCGATCCACGCCGCAACGGCGCAGGAATCGGACCGCGGGGTCTATCTGTTGAAGCCCGACGCGATTTTCGACGGCGCGACGACCGTGCTCCATCGCGGATGGGCGGTGCTGGTGCGCGGCAACCGGATCGAGGCGGTCGGCGCGACGGTTTCGCCGCCTGCCGACGCCAGGATCATCGATCTGCCCGGCACGACGCTGATGCCGGGGATGATCGAGGGGCATTCGCACCTTTTCCTGCACCCCTATAACGAAACGCCGTGGGATCAGCAGGTGCTGCACGAGGCGATCGCGCTGCGCACGGTGCGCGCCACCGTCGCGGCGCGGCGCACGCTCATGGCCGGGTTCACCACCGTCCGCGATCTCGGCACCGAAGGCGCCGGCTATGCCGATGCTGGGCTCAAGCAGGCGATCGAGCAGGATATCGTTCCCGGGCCGCGGATGCTGATCGCCAGCCGCGCGCTCGTCGCCACTGGCTCCTACGGGCCGCGCGGGTTCGAGCCGGGCGTGGCGACCCCGCTCGGCGCCGAGCAGGCCGACGGGCCCGATCTGGTCACTGCGGTCCGGCGGCAAATCGCGGCGGGCGCCGATGTGGTCAAGCTCTATGCCGATTATCGCTGGGGCACCGGGGAGCCGAGCCGCCCCACCTATCTGCAATCCGAAATGGCCGCCGCGGTCGAGGCGGCGCACAGCGCCGGGCGCAAGGTCGCCGCACATGCGCATACCGCCGAAGGGATGCGCCGCGCGATTCTGGCGGGGGTCGATACGATCGAGCACGGCGGCGAGGGAAATGCCGAGATTTTCGCGTTGATGAAGGCGCGCGGGACCGGTCTCTGCCCGACGCTTTCCGCATCGGAGGCGATCGCGCGCTATCAGGGGTGGAATGGCGGCGACCCGGCACCCGCCGGTGTCGCGGAATCGCGCCGCGCCTTCGCCGCGGCGATGAAGGCGGGCGTGGCGATCTGCCTCGGCGGGGACGTCGGCGTCTTCGCGCATGGCGACAATGCACGCGAGGCCGAAGCGATGGTGGCCGCGGGCATGTCGCCGGCGCAAGTCGCGATCGCGGCGACCTCGGGCAATGCGGCGATGTTCGGCATGGCGGATCGGATCGGCGCGGTGAAGCCGGGCATGCTGGCCGATCTGATCGCGGTCGAGGGGAACCCGCTCGCGTCGGTCGGCGCGTTACGCAAGGTCCGCTTCGTCATGAAGGACGGCGCAATTTACGAGCGCTCCGCGCATTGAGCGCGATCGGCAATCGATGAAAATCGCAGTGCACCCAAAGCTCTAACGATATTTTAGAACGCCCTCGCGCCCGGCGGCGTAAGAATTATTCCGACATCCCGGCGAGAGCGATCCGGCGCCAATATCGCGCTTGCCAGCGGCGATGCCGCGCCGCATTTCTCTCGCCATCAAAACCATAACCGGGGATTGTGATGCGCCTGCTCGCTGCTCTTCTTCTTGTCACCACCGCCGCGCCCGCGCTGGCGGAAACCCCGGCGGCCACCGCCGCGGCGGATGGCCCCACCCGCGCCTTCACCGGAAGCGACCTGTTCCAGCTTTCGATCGCCGCCGATCCGCAGATCAGCCCGGACGGGCGGACGATCGTCTATGTCCGCCGCTCGGGCGACGTGATGAGCGACCGGATGCAATCCTCCTTGTGGCTGATCGACGTCGCCAGCGGCCGCCAGACGCCATTCGCCGCGAGCGGCTCCAACCCGCGCTGGTCGCCCGACGGCACGCGTATCGCTTATGTCGCGTCGGACGGCGCGCACCCGCAATTGTTCGTTCGCTGGCTCGGCAGCGAGGGGGCGACGCGGGTGACCACGTTGCCCAACGATCCCAATGCGCTCGCCTGGTCGCCCGACGGCCGGCGGCTCGCCTATATCGCGACGGTGGCGGGCGAGCCGATGCGGCTCGGCAAACCCCCCGCCAAGCCCGAGGGCGCGAAATGGGCCGAGCCGCTCGAGGTGATCGATCGCGTCAATTATCGCGCCGACGGCGGCGGCTATATCAAGCCCGGCAACGATCATCTCTTCGTCGTTTCGGCCGACGGCGGCGGCGCGCGCCAGCTCACGTTCGGCAAGTTCGACGACAATGGCCCGCTGTCGTGGAGCCAGGACGGCCGCACGATCCTGTTCTCGGCGATCCGCGGCCCCGATGCCGAGCGGCAGGTGATGAACAGCGACGTCTTCGCGGTCGATGTCGCGAGCGGGGAGCTGCGCACCCTTACCACCCGCGACGGGCCGGACGAAGCGCCGCTCTTCTCCCCCGACGGCGCGCGCATCGCGTGGATCGGGTTCGACGATCATCGGCGCAGCTATGAAAATAACCAGCTCTATGTCGGCGGCCGCGCGGCCGACGCGCCGCGCTCGCTGACCGCCTCGCTCGACCGCTCGATCGAGGATGCGCAATGGGCGGGCGACGGCAAGAGCCTCTACGCCAGCTACGACGATCACGGGAAACGCAAGCTCGCGCGGATCTCGCTCGACGGGCATCTGTCGCCGATCGTCGACAATATCGCCGGCGGCGGGATCGATCGTCCCTATACCGGGGGCAGCTTTTCGGTCTCGCGCGGCGGCGTGGTGGCCTATACCGGCGGCGACGCCAGTGCCCCAGCGGACGTCTGGGTGTCGTCCGGCGGCAAGGCGCGGCGGCTGACCAACCTCAACGCCAACCTGCTCGAGGCGAAGGCGCTCGCCCCGGTGCGCAAGATCGCGGTCACCGCGCCGGACGGGCGCGCGATCGACGCCTGGCTCGCCACCCCGCCGGGTCGCCAGCCGGGGCAGAAAGTGCCGCTGATCCTCGAAATCCACGGCGGCCCGAACAGCGCTTATGGCCCGAGCTTCGCCAGCGACGTCCAGCTTTACGCCGCCGCCGGCTATGCGGTGCTGTGGACCAACCCGCGCGGATCGACCTCTTACGGCGCCGAATTCGCCAATCTGATCGACAAGAATTATCCCAGCCAGGATTATGACGATCTGATCGCGTCGGTCGACGCCGCGATCGCCGACGGCACCGCCGATCCCAACAATCTGTTCGTCACCGGCGGGTCGGGCGGCGGCGTGCTCACTGCGTGGATCGTCGGCAAGACCGATCGCTTCAAGGCGGCGGCGACGCAGAAGCCGGTGATCAACTGGGCGAGCGAGGCGCTGACGATGGACAATACCGTCTTCACCTCACGTTATTGGTTCACCAAGAAGCCGTGGGAGGATCCGATGAGCTATTGGAACCGCTCGCCGCTCAGCCTTGTCGGCAACGTCAAGACGCCGACGCTGGTGGTGGTCGGCAGCGAGGATTATCGCACCCCGGTAAGTGAGAGCGAGCAATATTATGCCGCGCTGCAGATCCGCGGCGTGCCAACCGCGCTGGTCAAGGTGCCGGGCGCGAGCCACGGCGGCTTCACCGCCCGCCCCTCGCAGAGCGCGTCCAAGGCCGCCGCGATCATCGCCTGGTTCGATCGCTATCGCGCGTCGCCGGAGGCCGCGAAATAGTCGCCGGCTTGGGCCCTTCGCCGTCATGCCGGGCTTGACCCGGCATGACGGGGACAGAAGCTAAATTTTGCCGGATCCGGCTCAGGCGGTGGCGAAGAATTTGGTGCCGACAACGCCGACGATGATCAGCCCGATAAACCCGGCCTGCACCGGATTGAGCTTTTCGCCGAACAACATCACGCCGAAGATCGTGACGCCGACCGCGCCCAACCCGGTCCAGACCGCATAGGCCGTTCCCGCCGGCAGCCCGCGCATCGCAAGCGCGAGCAGCCCCATGTTGACGAAGCTCAGCGCGATCGGCACCGACGAGGCGAGCCAGCTGGCCTGGGTCGCCGCCCATTTGAGGCTGAGCGCCCAGATGATTTCGGTGATCACGGCAATGCCGAGGACGAGCCACGCCATCGGGTATCTCCATTTCTGCGGGCTCGGATGAAAAGGCGCGACGGCCGGAAACCCGAAAGAGGCGCGCGCCGGCGGCCCGATAGGCGCTTGTCGCCTGTCTGTCCACCAGGGCGCTCCTCCTCTGCTGCGCAGCCGCTGTTGCGCGGCGGGTGGCGAGGAAGATTCAGAGCATTCCCCGTTCGCCCTGAGCCTGTCGAAGGGCGGCCCCAACTCGCAAACGGCAAGACGCCCTTCGACAAGCTCAGGGCGAACGGGGAGAGGTGATCCCGCTTACCGTTTCATCGAAATGACGAAATCGCAAAAATAAGATTGCGAATCACTCTCATTAGCTTAAGGGCGCACAGCACTTCCCTTGCTGATGAGGTTCCGATGCGTGCGCGACCCCGCAACTCCCTGTTCGTAGGCGCGATATTGCTGGCGTCGACCGCGAGCACAGCCGCGATCGCGGCGCCGCTCGCCACCGACGATGCCGCCCCCGCCGACAATGCCGACGAAGTGGTGGTGCGTGGGGAGCGTGTCGTCGGGCAGGCATCCTCGGGCACCAAATCGGATACCCCGATCGTCGAGACGCCGCAGTCGATCAGCGTCGTGAGCAGCGCGGATATCAGCCAGCTCGGGCTCGCCAATCTCAATCAGGCGCTGCGCTATGTCGCCGGGGTCACTCCCGAATCGCGCGGCGCCAATGCCGAGATCTACGATCAGTTCAAGCTGCGCGGCTTCGATGCGCCGCGCTATCTCGACGGGCTCAGGGTATTCGACAGCCCGACCGGCTATGCCAATCCGCAGGTCGACGTATCGCGGATCGACCGGATCGAGGTGGTCAAGGGGCCGGCCTCGGTGCTTTACGGCCAGTCTAGCCCCGGCGGGCTGGTGGCGATCTCCAGCAAATTGCCGCTCGATCAACAGTTTTACGGCGCGGTCTCAGGAACCTACGGCACCTATAACCTCTATAACGTCGATGCCGATATCGGCGGGCGGATCGATCGGAACGTGCTGTGGCGGCTCTATGGCGCGGTCAACGGCGCCGATACGCAGCAGAGCTTCGGCAAGCGCCGCCGCGCGACGGTGAGCGGCGCGGTCACGATCGGTGCGGGAAGCGATACCAGCCTTACCGTGCTGGCGGCCTATTCGCATGATCCGCAGAACGGCAATTACGGCAGCGCCCCCGCGCTCGGCACGCTCTTCGCGAACCCCAACGGCAAGATCGCCACGCAATTCGCCGACGGCGAGCCGGGCGATTTCTTCCGCCGCGAACAGGCCGCGCTGACCTATATCTTGACCCACCGGTTCGGCGAGGATTGGGCGTTCCGCTCGAGCGGCCGCTACCAATATGCCTCGACCGATCTCGGCGCGATCTATCAGACCGGCGTCGCGACCGACGCGACGCTCACCACCTTCGGCCGCGCGGCTTATGCCACCGACGAAAAGCTCAACAACTGGACGTTCGACAATCAGCTGAGCGGGCGGTTCCGCACCGGGCCGCTTACGCATCAGGTGA
>NZ_MKRR01000134.1:60678-67397 GCF_001897045.1 Sphingomonas sp. 66-10 | reverse complement strand
CGGCGATACCGTGAACGGCATTGCGGTCACCCCGATCAACGCCTTCCACCCGGTTTACGGGACCACGCCCGTGCCGCTCACCCCCGGCGCGATCGGCACCCCGGGATCATATGACGCGAAGCTTCGCCAGACCGGGCTCTATGCGCAGGATCAGATCAGCTGGGGCGGGCTGCGCGTCACGCTGAGCGGGCGGCATGACTGGGCCGAGACCGAAAATGGCGCCTCCCAGCGCGACCGAAAATTCACCTGGCGCGCGGGCGCGCTGTATATGACGTCGATCGGCATCGCACCCTATGTCAGTTACTCGACCTCGTTCCAGCCGCAGCTCGGCCAGGTCCTGCGCGGCGACGGCACCACGACCGGCGCCAGCCCGTCGCTCGGGCGACAGATCGAGGCGGGGGTGAAATACCAGCCGCCGGGCACCGCGATCCTGCTTACCGCCGCGTGGTTCCGCATCGAGCAGACCAATTTGCTCACCGCCGTGCCCAACAGCGTCTATTCGACCCAATCGGGCAAAGTGCGCTCGCAAGGCGTCGAGGCCGAAGCGACCGTGCCGCTGCCGCACGGCTTCACCGCC
The DNA here is from genome assembly GCF_001897045.1 of Sphingomonas sp. 66-10. Taxonomy (NCBI): domain Bacteria; kingdom Pseudomonadati; phylum Pseudomonadota; class Alphaproteobacteria; order Sphingomonadales; family Sphingomonadaceae; genus Sphingomonas; species Sphingomonas sp. 66-10. Next base: position 66,820 of record NZ_MKRR01000134.1, on the reverse strand, counting down.
CGCGCCGCGTTCAGCCACCAGATCGTCAAGACGGTGGCGGATGCCGATCCCGCCAATATCGGCAAGGGGCTGATCGGGGTCGGCCGGGGCAACGCCGCCTTCAACCTCGACTGGGCACCCGAGGCCGGGCCGCTGGCGGGACTGAAGCTGGGCGGCGGGTTGCGCTGGGTCGACAAGGTTTACGCCGGCAGCGACAGCCACACCCCGTCCTACACATTGTTCGACGCGCTCCTGCGCTACGATCTCGGCCGCGCCAACCCGAGCCTCAAGGGGCTGGAGATCGGCCTCAACGCGGCCAATATCTTCGACCGCAAATATCTCACCAGCTGCTACCTCAGCTCGGTCGGCTGGTGCTGGTACGGGCAGCGCCGCACCGTGCAGGGAACGATCGGGTTCCGCTGGTGAGAAATGCCCGCCCGATCTCCGCGCGTTATCGTCTTGCGGTGTTGTCGCGCAGCGTCGCGGCGGTCGCGGGGGGCTATGGCGTATCGGTGCTGCTGGCAGTCGCGGTCGCCTGGACGCTGCCCTTGTCGCGTGAGGAAGCGAGCATCGTCGCGACGATGATCGCGCTGCTCGGGCTGCCGATCGTGATGATGGCGTGCTTTTACGCGCGCACCGCGCTCCGGGCGTGGATCGGGCTGGCGATCGCCGCTTCGCTGCTCGCGGGGCTCGCGTTCGCCGCGGGGTGGCGGCCGTGAAGCCCGGCTTCCGGAACGCGATGACCTGGCTCCACGATTGGGCGGGGCTGATCGTCGGCTGGCTGCTGTTCGTCATCGCTTTGGCCGGGACGCTCAGCGTCTTCCGCAGCGAGATCGGCAATTGGATGCGGCCCGAGGCGCGATGCTGCGCGGCCGCCAGCGTCACCGCGGGCAGCGCGGCGGTGCACTGGCTGGGCAAGCATGCCGCGACATCGCCCGCGTGGTATATCCAGCCCGCCGACCGGCGATCGGCGACCAGCTATGCCGTGTGGACCGCGCCCGGCGGCGATTTCGCGCAGAAATGGCTCGACCCCAAAACCGGCGATCCGGCGACGGTGCGCGATACGCTGGGCGGCGATTTCTTCTATCGGCTGCATTTCGAGCTCGAACTCCCCTTCCCCTGGGGCCGGGTGCTGGCCGGCGCGGCGGCGGTCGCGATGCTGCTCGCGCTGATCACCGGAATCGTCGCGCATCGCCGCTTCTTCGTCGACTTCTTCACCTTCCGTGCCGGCAAGGGCCAACGAAGCTGGCTCGACGCGCATAATGTACTCGCGGTCACCGCGCTGCCGTTTCATCTGATGATTGCCTTCACCGGCGCGCTGACGCTGGCCAATCTCATCATGCCGTGGGGCGCCTCGTCGCTCTATCGCGGCGATATGGCGGCGGTGTGGAAGGATCTTTATCCCGCCGCGGTCGATCGCCCGGCGCGACACGTCCCCGCCCCGCTGGCGCCGATCGCGCCGATGCTCGGCAAGGCGAAGCGGTTTTTCGGCAGCGATATCGCGCAGATCGCCATCCTCAACCCCGGCGACGCGGCGGCTGTGGTGTCGGTGACGAGCGGCGAGGACCAGCGCATCGGCATTCAGCGTCAGGTGATCAGCTTCGACGGCACCACCGGCCGCCCGATCGCCGCGCATGTCGAAAGACGCCCCGCGCTGCGCACCTTCAACTTCCTCTACGCGCTGCACACCGCACGCTTCGGCGAGACGCTGACGCGCTGGCTCTATTTCGTGTGCGGCCTGATGCTGACCGCGCTGATCGGCGCCGGGCTGGTGCTATGGACCGAGAAACGCCGGGCGCAGCGGCAGGGGCTGGGCTTTGCGATCGTCGAGCGGCTCAACATCGCGATCGTCGCGGGAACGCCGCTCGCTTTCGCCGCTTTCTTCCTCGCCAACCGCCTGTTGCCGATCGATCTGGCGCAGCGTGCGGCGACGGAAGTGCGGGTGATGTTCTGGCTGTGGGGGGCGATATTGATCTATGCCGCGCTTCGCCCGGCGCGGCGCGCGTGGCGCGAGATCCTCACCGTTACCGCCGCCGCCTGCGCGGCGATCCCGCTGACCGACCTGATCACCCGATCGATGCGGCTCGATCGGTTGCATTTGACGGTGGCGCTGATCGCGCTGGCGCTGGCCGCCGGCTTCGTCTTCGCCGCGCGCCGCGCCGGCGGCCGGCGCGCCACCGCATGACGCCCGCGCTGCTCGCCTCCTTCGCCGCGTTGCTCGCGATCGCGCTGGCGACCCCGCGTCAGGCCGATCAGTGGCTCGGGCGGCGCTGGACCGCAACGCGCCGCCGCGCGCTGCGCTGCGCCGGCTTCGCGCTGCTCGCCTTATCGTTTCTGCTGCTTCCCTCGGGCGGCGAACAGGCGCGCGCGATCACCAGCTGGATCGGCGCGCTGGCGATCGAGGCGCTGGCGGCCGCCTTGTTGTTGCGCCCAGCGACACAGCGGAAATCCCGCCGCCGCTGACGCCGAGACGATCAGGCGAAGATATCGCTCAGCCGGCTGGTATCCGGCCCTTCCTTCCACTCGCGCAATTCGATGAACAGCGAGGTGAACATCGCCGCCATCCAGGTCGTCAACAGCGCGTTGATCAGCGCGATGATGATTTGTCCGATGCCAACGCTCGCCTGCGGGGCGGCCTGAAGCGAGGCGAGCGACATGGTCGAGGCTGCGCCCGTCAGCCCCGCAAAACTTAAGACGATGATGTAGATGACAAACATTGCCACGAAGACGCCTAGTATCTTCCAGCGTGCGCCCTTGGTCAGCCTCGCGCTGCGTCCGAACGCGCCGAACACCCCCGGCCGCTCCGCCACCACGGCGACCATGGCCATCGACCACATCGTCGCAATGAAGATGCCGGGAACGATGAACAGCAAAAAACCGAACATGATCGCAAGCGTGTAAAGCAGATAGACGATCACCAGCGGCACGCACCGTGCGACAGCCGCGCGAAGCATCTCGCCCAGCTCGGGCTTGCGCCCTTCGGCATAAGCGAGCGTTGCCTGGATCACCGCACCGAGCGCGGTCCCCCACAGCAGCGAAAGCAGAATCCCGCCGATGATGATCAGCCCCACCGGGGGCGGCGCGGTCCCCCGCGCCGCGGCAGCCATCAGCGCGTTGACCCCCAAAGTCTGGAACAGCAGCCCCGGAACCACCGTCAGCACGAAGATCGGCCCCAACGTCTGCAGCGGATAAGCGCGGATCGCGTCGAACCCGCGCGAGAACGCCTTGCCGACCGACAGCGCGCGTTGTTCTTCACCGAAAGCCTGTGTCGCCATGCGCCCTGCCCCCAAGGTTAAGCTGCGGCGAACCTGCGCCCGATGCGGGGCGCTGTCCAGCGAATTGATTGTAAACATTTTTTACCAGCCGGTTGCGCGATGTCCGCGCTTCGCTAAGCTCCGGGGCAACCGTGCGATCCTCGCTCGGGGAGGGCGTTATCGGGGGACAGGTTCAACCAGCGGCGGCGGCCGATCCGCTCGTGGCGGCGCATCAGGCGATGCGCGCCGATGCGTCGATCCAGTTCGACTTCACGCGCCCGCCCAAGCCGCCCGAGCCGCCCGCCTGGCTGCGCAAGCTGGCGGAGTGGATCGGCGACGCGCTGGCGCCGGTGGGGCGTTTCCTGCGCTGGATCTCCAGCCTGATGCCCGACGCGCCTTATGCGCGGATCCTGCTGTGGACGCTGATCGTGCTGCTCGCCGCCGGGCTGGTGTGGATGATCGTCGATCGCGCGCGCGGCGGCGAATGGCGGCTGCCGCGACGGCCGCGGCGGCGGCGGAAGGTCGAGGCCACGGCGGCCGAGGAGATATGGGCGCCCGAGGCCGGCCCGGCGCGCGCCTGGCTGGAGGAAGCCGATGCGCTCGCCGCCGAAGGGCATTACGCCGAAGCGGTCCACCACTTGCTGTTCCGGTCGGTCGAGGATATCGCGCGACGGCGACCGCAGCTCGTCCGTCCGGCGCTGACCAGTCGCGAGCTCGCCCGCGCCGAGGCCCTGCCGCCGGCGGTGCGCGGATTGTTCGCATCGATCGCGGCGCTGGTCGAGCGCAGTCTGTTCGGCGGGCGGCCGGTCGGCGGCGACGACTGGCGCGTCGCGCGGGCGGCTTATGCCGATCTCGCCCTTAATCAGGCGTGGCGCGGATGAGCGATCTGGCGAGCGGCCGCGACAGACCCGCGCTCTTCCGGCCGGTCACGGTCGCGCTGCTGCTCGCGGTCGGCGTCATCGGTTTCGTCGGCTCGCTGCTGCTCGGGGCGTTCGCGCCCGATCTCGGCAGTGGCGGCGCGCCCGCGGGATCGCACGCTTTGTCCAAGGCGTCGACGGGCTATGCCGGGCTGGTCGAGCTGGCGCGGGCGACCGGGCGCTATCCCAGCATCATCCGCGACGAAGCGGATTGGGATACCGACAATCTGCTCGTCATCACCCCCGAGCGTGGCGCGGCGGATATGACCAAGATCCTTGCCGCCCGCACCAATCTGCCGACGCTGATCGTGTTGCCGAAATGGCTGACGGCGGCCGATCAGGACAATCCCGGCTGGGTCAATATCGTCGGGCTGCTGCCCGCCGGCGAGCCCGAAGGCGTCCTGGCGCCGGCGACGCGGCTGCGCGTCGGGCGGGTCAAGAGGTTCGGGCGGCCGCTGGTGCCGGTGGGGGGCATGCCGAAGCTGCTCGCGGTCGCCGCGCCGCGACCGTTGCAGGCGATCGCCGCGACGCCGCTGCTCGATCCGCTGCTGACCGACGAGCGCGGGCATATCGTCCTCGGGCGGATCCACGACACGAAGCGCTACGTGCTCGCCGACCCCGATCTCCTGTCGAACCACGGGATCCGCGATCTGCCCCACGCGCGCGCGGCGCTGGCGCTGCTCGATCACCTCAACGCGCCCGGCGTGTCGGGGATCGCCTTCGACGTGGTGACCAACGATCTCGCGCGCGGCCGCAGCCCGTTGAAGCTGATGTTCGTCCCGCCGTTCGTCGGCGCGACGATCCTGCTCGCGGTCGCGCTGGCGCTCGCCGGGTGGCAGGCGGTGACCCGGTTCGGCGCGCCGCGCCCACGCGCTCGCGCGATCGCCTTCGGCAAGGTCGCGCTGATCGACAATACCGCCGCGCTGGTTCGGCGCGCCGGTCGCGAGGCGTCGCTGGGATATCGCTATGCCGCGCTGATCCGCGATCGCGCGCGCGCGGTGTTCGGCGTGCCTGCGGGGCTGCGCGATGCCGAGGCCGACGCCTATCTCGACGGCCTCGGCGGCGATACGCGCTTCACCGAGCTGTTCGCGGCGGCGGAACGTGCCGACCGGCGTGAGGATATCTTGGGCGCCGCGCGCGCGCTCAATCACTGGTTGTGGGAGGAAAGACGGTGACGGTTGAAGAAGTTCAGGCGCTCGGCCGGGCGATCCGCGGCGAAATCGGCAAGGCGGTCGTCGGGCAGGAAGCGACCGTCGACCTGATGCTCGTCGCGCTGTTCGCCGGCGGGCATATCCTGCTCGAAGGCCCGCCGGGCACCGCCAAGACGTTGCTCGCGCACAGCTTCGCCGAGGCGATCGGGCTGCAGTTCGGCCGCATCCAGTTTACCCCCGATCTGATGCCGGGCGACATCATCGGCGCCAATCTGTTCAACTTCCAGACCTCGTCCTTCACGCTGACGCGCGGCCCGATCTTCACCGAATTGCTGCTCGCTGACGAAATCAACCGCACCCCGCCCAAGACGCAGGCCGCCTTGCTCGAGGCGATGCAGGAACGCACCGTGACGATCGACGGCGAGAGCCTGCGGCTGAGCGAGCATTTCATGGTGGTCGCGACGCAGAATCCGATCGAGCAGCAGGGCGTCTATCCGCTGCCCGAGGCGCAGCTCGATCGCTTCCTGTTCAAACAGGCGGTCGATTATCCCAGCGCCGAGGAGGAGCGCCGCATCGTCGCGACCCACGGTGCGCGGCAGGCGGCGATGTCGCCCGCCGACTGGGGCGTCACGCGCTGCGCCGACAGCGCGACGATCGCGGCGGCGATCGCGGCGGTCGCGCAGGTGCGGCTGATCGACGAGGTGACCGATTATGTCGTCGCGCTGGTGCGCGGGACGCGCGACGTCGCCGATCTGGAAAGCGGCGCCTCTCCCCGCGCCGGGGCGATGCTCGCCGGAGCCGCGCGGGCGCGCGCCGCGCTCGACGCGCGCGATTTCGTCAT
>NZ_MKRR01000134.1:45177-60660 GCF_001897045.1 Sphingomonas sp. 66-10 | reverse complement strand
TCGGCGGGCGCGCGATCGAGGATGTGGTGAACGGGATCATCGAGACGATCGAGGCGCCGCGTTGTTCTATCCCACGCGCCTTGCGGTGATCGGCGCGGTTGCCGGCGCGCCGCTGGCGTTGGCGCTCGCCGTCGCGCTGCCCGGGCGTTGGCAGCTCGCATTGCTGTGGCCGCCCGCATTGTTGCTGCTGGTCCTCGCCGACGCGCTGCTCGGTGCCGCGCGCGCGACCGCCGAGCTGGTGCTGCCGCGCAGTGCGGCGATCGGCGCCCCGCTCGACGTGCCGGTGATCGTCGGCATTGCCGGCCAACGGCCGCCGCGGCGGGTCGAGGTGGCGCTTTCGCCCGATCCGCTCGTCGCGATCGAGGATGACGGACGTATCGGGGTCGCGCTGCTCGGGGGCGAAGGGATCGGCGCTCTGACGCTGACCCCGGTGCGGCGTGGGACGGCGGCGTTTCGGGACCTGTGGCTGCGCTGGACCGGGCCGCTCGGGCTCGTCTGGCATCAGCGGCGGCTTGCCGGGGAGCGGCGACTGGCGATCCTCCCCGATATCCAGGCGATACAGGACCGCGGCGCGCAATTGTTTCAGCGGCACGCGCTGCAGGGGCTGGTCGCGCAGGCCGATCGCGGCGACGGCACCGATTTCCACGCGCTCGTCGAATTTCGCGCCGGGATGGACCGGCGCGCGATCGACTGGAAGCAATCGGCGCGTTTCCACAAGCTCCACGCCAAGGAATTCCACAGCGAGCGCAACAGCCAGATCGTCTTCGCGATCGACGCCGGGCGCCAGATGTCGGAGCCGGTCGCGGGAATGCCGCGGGTCGATCGTGCGGTGATAGGGGCGCTTCTGTGCGGCTGGGTCGCGCTCAAGCTCGGCGACCGCATCGCGCTTTCCGCCTTCGATGCGCGCCCGCGTATCTCGAGCGGGTTCATCGGCGGCGCGGCGGCGTTTCCCGAGCTGCAGCACCTCGCCGCGACGATCGACTACAGCAATGAGGAAACCAATTACACCTTCGCGCTCACCACGCTCGCCGCGCGGCTGACGCGGCGCTCGATGATCGTGCTGTTCACCGAATTCACCGATCTCACCTCGGCCGATTTCCTCGTCCGCGCGGTGGCGCGGCTGATGAAGAAGCATCTCATCCTGATCGTCGTGCTGCGCGACGAGGAACTGGAGACGATCGTCGACCGCGCCCCCGAAACCCCTGCCGACGTCACCCGCGCGGTCACCGCGGCGGCGCTGCTGCGCGATCGGCTGCTGGTGCTGACCCGGCTGCGCCATCTCGGCGCGCATGTCATCGAAAGCGAGCATGATCGCGTCGGCGATCGGCTGGTCCACGGCTATATCGATCTCAAGCGGAGGAACTTGCTGTGACCGCGCGCGTCGAGGATCAACCGATCCTGCTCAACGCCAGCCGCTTCCGCGCCGCCCATGCCGCTGATTGGGAGCGGCTGGAGGCATTGGTCTCGCGGATCGAGAAACGCTCGCTGCGCGCGATCTCCGACGACGACCTGCTCGCGCTCCCCCTGCTCTATCGCACCACCTTGTCGTCGCTGTCGGTGGCACGCGAGACCTCGCTCGATCGCGCATTGATCACCTATCTCGAGCAATTGTGTGCGCGCGCCTATTTCCAGGTCTATGGCGTGCCGACCTCGGCGGCGCGCGAGCTGGGCGGGTTTTTCGCGCGCGGCTGGCCCGGTGCGGTCGCGTCGCTGTGGCGCGAGACGCTGGCGATGGCGCTGATCACCGTCGCGGGGGCGATCGCGGCCTATATCCTCGTGCGGAGCGATCCCGGCTGGTTCTACGGCGTCATCCCCAAGGGGCTGGCGGGCGGGCGCGATCCTTCGGCCTCGATCGCCGCGCTGCGCGCCACGCTCTATCCGCATGCCAGCGACGGGCTCGCCACCTTTGCCGCCTTCCTGTTCGGGCATAATGCGCAGATCGCGATCTTTTCCTTCGCGCTGGGCTTTGCGCTGGCGGTGCCGACCATATTGCTGATCCTCTATAACGGGCTGATGCTCGGGGCGATGTTCGCGGTCTTCACCCCCAAGGGGCTCGGGCTGAGCTTTGCCGCCTGGCTGTCGATCCACGGCACGACCGAGCTGTTCGCGATCATCATCTCGGGCGCGGCGGGGATGCGGATCGGCACTGCGATCGCCTTCCCCGGCCGTGCCGACCGGATGGACGCCGCGATCACCGCCGGGCGGACCGCGGCGACCGCGATGATCGGCGCGGTGGTGATGCTCGCGGTGGCCGGGGTGCTCGAAGGGATCGGGCGTCAGGTGGTGCGCACCGACGGCATGCGCGCGGCGATCGGCGCGGCGATGCTGGTCGGCTGGCTGGTCTATTTCTACGGGCTGGGGAGGCGGCGTGCGCTGGCCGTTCGGACCTAGGCGCGCGCGCGCCGCCGGGCCGGATGCGCTGCGCCGGACCTTCATCACGCCGGAGGGGGTCGACCTACGGCTCGAACTCGGCGCAACCGGCGCGCGGATCGCCGCCTTCGCGCTCGATGTCGCGCTGATCCTGGTCATATTGGTCGTCGCGACGCTGGTGATCGGCTGGGCGGCGATCGCCACCCGCTCCGAACTGCTCGTCATCCTGTGGCTGATCGGCGCGTTCATGCTGCGCAACGGCTGGTTCGTGCTGTTCGAGATGAGCGGGCGCGGCGCCACCCCGGGGAAGCGCGCGATGGGGTTGCGCGTGGTCGCGCGGGACGGCGCGCGGCTGACCGCCGGGGCGGTGATCGCGCGCAACGCATTGCGGGAGATCGAGCTGTTCCTGCCGCTGTCGTTCCTCGCCGCGCAGACCGCGCAGGGCACGGCGGATGCGTTCCTTGCGCTCTTCGCGCTGGCGTGGAGCGGGATTTTCCTGTTCTTCCCGCTGTTCAACCGCGATCGGCTGCGCGCCGGCGATCTCGTCGCGGGGACATGGGTGATCCACGCGCCGGGCGGCAAGCTCGCCGCCGATATCGGCCCCGCGCCCGATCGCGCGCGACGACATTTCTCGGATGCCGCGCTCGCGCTTTACGGCGTCTACGAGCTGCAGACGCTGGAAGACGTGCTGCGCGGCGGCCGGCCGAGCGCGGTCGCCACGGTGGCGGCGACGATCCGCCGCAAGGCCAATATCGCCGACGACGGCGACGATCTCGGTTTCCTGACCGATTATTATCTTGCGTTATGCGCGCGGCTGGAAAGCGGGCTGCTCGTCGGCCGGCGGCGGCAGAACAAGTTCGGCAATTAGCCGCATCGCAACCCTCTCCCCCGTGCAAGCGTTGCAGAAGCAAAGCGAAAATCGGAAGGAGAACGGCGATGCGGCTTGCGCATGCGACCCATGTACTCGTCACCGACGGCCAGAAACGGCTGCTGTTCCGCAACAGCGGCGACGCCACTTACCCCCATCTCGAGCCGGTCAACATGCTCGAAGACGTGAACCCGCCCGACCGCGACCAGAAGAGCGACCGGCCGGGGCGGACCTCGTTCTCGCTGTCGGGGGCGACGCGCCGCAGCGCTTATGCCGAGACCGACTTTCACGCGCAGGAGAAGAAGAGCTTCGCCGCCGAAACCGCCGCTTTCCTGCGCGATCAGGCGCTGCAACAGGCGTTCGACGCGCTGATCGTCGTTGCGGATCCGCGCACTTTGGGTGAATTGCGCGGCCAGCTCGATCCGGCGGTCAAGGATCGCATCGTCGGCGAGATCGCCAAGGATCTCGTCAAACATCCCACCACCGCGATCGAGCAGGCGATCATCGCGGAGTAACCGGCCTTACCGCTGCCCGGCGAACATCGTGACGGTGCGCCCGCCGACCCACACGTCGCCGTCCGCATCCTGCGAAACCGCGATCCGCCCGGCGCGCCCGAGGCGCGTGCCCTGCGCCGCGACATAGGAGCCGCGCGCGCGGCCGCTGGCGAACAACCACTGGCCGACCGAGGCGTTGAGGCTGCCGGTCACCGGATCCTCGATCAGCGCGCCGTGCGCGTCGCTGAAGATCGCGCGCAGCTCGAACGCGACCGCGTCGCCCGGCGCATGCGGGCCGACCACGCCGATATCGATCCGCTGCGCGTGGTGTCGTGCGGGCTCCAGCGCCAGCACCGCCTCCGCCGATCCGAGCATCACCGCGATCCAGCCCGGGCCGTTATCGACCCATTGGGCGTCGACGATCGCCGCGCGATCGATCCGCAGCACCTCGGCGACCTCGGTGATCTCCGCCTCGCTCGGGGTGCCGCTGCGGACCAGCGGCGGGGCGCGGAAGGCGAGATTGCCGTCGGCGGCGCGGCGCAGCTCGATCAGCCCCGCGCCGCATTGCTGGACGACGACCCCGTCACGCTGGGGCTGCCCGCCCGCTTCGAGCCAGGCATGGCAGGTGCCGAGCGTAGGATGCCCCGCGAACGGCAATTCGTGCGCCAGGGTGAAGATGCGCACGTGATAATCCGCCGCCGCGTCGGTCGTCGGTACCAGGAAGGTCGTCTCGGAGAGGTTGAGCCACTGCGCGATGCGCTGCATCTCCTCGGTCGTCAGCCCTTGCGCATCGGCGATCACCGCGAGCGGATTGCCGCTGAAATCCGCGCTGCCGAACACGTCGACAAGGCTGAACGGGCGATGGGGCATGAATTTTCTCCTCTTGGCGATGCGTGACCCGCGATGCCGTGCCGCGGCTGGCGCGAACAGGGACAGTTCGATACGATAAGTACAAACTGTACCGATCCGGAGATCAATACGATGGCCAGCGCCGCACGCGCGGAAACCCGCACCGGGCAGGTGATGCGGATCGTCCGCGAGCGGATCGCGCGGCGGACGCTGACCCCCGGCGCGCGCCTCCCATCCGTCCGCGCGATGGCCGAGACCACCGGCTTCTCCAAATCGACGATCGTCGAGGCCTATGACCGGCTGGCGGCGGAGGGTGCGATCCGCGCGCGCCCCGGCTCGGGCTTTTACGTCACCGCGCCGCTCGCGCCGCTGACGCTCGATCGCCCCGATGTGGCGGCCGCGCGGCAGGTCGATCCCTTGTGGATGCTGCGCCAGTCGCTCGCGGAGAATCGTGGCGCGATGATGCCGGGGTGCGGCTGGCTGCCCGACGAATGGCTCGCGAGCGACGCGATCCGCAAGGGGCTGCGCGCCGCGGCGCGCGGGTCGGCCGGCACGCTGACCGGTTACGATTCCCCGCTCGGCTCGTCGCGATTGCGCGCGTTGCTCGCACGGCGGCTGGCCGATCAGGGGATCGAGGCCGGGCTCGATCAGATCATGCTGACCGACAGCGGGACGCATGCGCTCGATCTCATCTGTCGTTTCCTGCTCGAACCCGGCGATACCGTGCTGGTCGACGATCCATGTTATTTCAATTTCCTCGCGCTGATGCGCGCGCATCGCGTGACCGCGATCGGGGTGCCGATGACCCCGCACGGCCCCGATATCGCGCGCTTTGCGGAGGCGCTCGAAACCCACCGCCCGCGCTTCTACCTGACCAATTCGGGCATCCACAATCCGACCGGCGCGACGCTCGCCGCGCCGATCGCGCACCGCCTGCTCAGGCTCGCCGAGGCGCATGACCTGATCGTGGTGGAGGACGATATCTTCGCCGATTTCGAAATCTCCCCCGCCCCGCGGCTCGCCGCATTCGACGGGCTCGATCGCGTGATCCGCATCGGCAGCTTTTCCAAGTCGCTCTCGGCCGCGATGCGCTGCGGGCATATCGCGGCGCGCGCCGACTGGATCGAGGCGCTCGCCGATCTGCGCATCGCCACTTCGATGTCGGGCAATCCGCTCGCCGCCACCTTGCTCCATTCAGTGCTGACCGACGGCAGCTACCGCCGCCATGTCGAAACGATCCGCACCCGGCTGGCCCGCGCGATGGCGGGCACCTTGCGCCGCCTCCGCGCCGCGGGGCTGGAACCGTGGATCGAGCCCAATGCCGGGATCTTCGTCTGGGCGAAGCTGCCCGACGGTTGCGATGCGGTGGCGCTGGCCGAGGCGGCGCTGGCGCAGGGGCTGGTGCTCGCGCCGGGCAAGGTGTTCAGCGCCGGTGGATTGTGGAACGACCGGATGCGCTTCAACGTCGCGATGAGCGACGACGATGCGGTGTTCGCCGCGCTCGCGCGGGCGTTGTGAGGGGCCGCGCGCCGATCGGCCGCGCGACCCCGTAGCGGTCAGAACGTCTTGCGCGCCATGATGCCGAAGGTGCGCGGCTGGAGCGTCAGCGCCGAATCCGGGTCGCCGATCGACGAGGAAAGCTGGATCGGCTTGTCGGTGTTGAACAGATTCTGCACGAATAGCTGCAGCGTCAGCCCGTTGTCGGTCTCGATGCCGGCGCGCATGCCGACATTCTCATAGGCCGAATTGCGCCGGTAGAAGGTGTAGGTCGGGCGGAATTCGGAATAGCTGCCCGCGCTGTGCGTGAGGTTTGCGCTGACCGTCCCGTGCAATGTGTCCGAGAGCGACCAGCGGTAATCGCCGCCCAGCGACAAAGTGAATTGCGGGATATAGGGGATGCGATCGCCCTTGAGCCCGGTCGATCCGGTCGCCGCCAGCCCCGAGTTGAGCTGGTCCTCGGTCAATTTGGCGTCGACGAAGCCCAGCGCGGTGTTGAGCGACAGCCCCTCGACCGGGCGCAGGGTCGCCTCGATTTCGGCGCCCTTGATCCGCGCCTTGCCGGCGTTGGTGAGGAAGGAGAAGGCGCCGTTCGCGCTGCGCCCCGATACCTGCATGTTGCGCCAGTCGATCTGATAGACCGCCGCGTTCAACGTCAGCATGCGGTTGAACCACTGCGTCTTGGCGCCGATCTCGTAATTCCACAGGCTGTCGGGCTGATAGGCGACCAATGTATTGGTGAGCCCCGGGACATTGTTCGCCCCGCCCGGGCGGAAGCCCTTGGACGCGGTGGCGTAAACCATGAAATCGCGGTCGAAATCATAGCTTGCGTTGAACTTGTGCACCCAGCCCTTGGCGCTGGCGTCGACCGTGCTCGGCGGGCCGACATAGGATTGGGTGATGTAATTGCTGATCTGCACCTGGCCGAACACCGTCTTGTCATAAGAGAAGCGGCGGGTGCCCGCGGTCAGCGTCAGCGCGTGGACCGGCTTTACCGACAGTTCGGCGAAAAAGGCGGTCTGCTTCACGCTGGTCTTGACGATGCGCCACGCGGTGAGATCGAGCGGAGTGATGAGATTGCCGTTGGCATCCGCCTTGGCGACCTGGCTGTCGGCGCGATCCTGGCGATCGTCGTGGAAGATGCCGAGCGTATAGCTGATGCCGTCGTTGAGCAGGCTGCCCGAGACGCGCGCCTCGTAGATCCACGCCTTGAGCGCGAGCGGCTGATAGAGCATCCCCGGCAGGCGGCTGTCGACATAGGCGCTATAGGTCGCCATCTGCGACGCGTTGCACGATGCGACCCCGATGTAGTTCCTGCACGAGGTGGCGTTGGTGCGCGATCCGCGCAGCGTCTTGGTATAATCCGAATTGCGCAGCAGATCCCAATTATAGGTCGAGGCCGAGCCGGTGAAGGTGGCGTTGAACGGCAGCTTGTAGGTCAAGGTAAGGTTGTAGAGCTGGAGCCGATCGTTGTTGCGCGCGATCGATTCCACGGTCGAATTATACACGCCGAGCGACAGATTATAATTGGTCGGCCCGTCGAGCTCGTTGCGCTGGTAATTGGCGCTGGCGGTGATCGCGAGATTGTCGTCGGGGGTGAAGCGCAGCATCACGCGCCCGCCCCATGAGCGGACATCGTTGACATTTTCGCGCTTGAGCCCCGGCACGTCGATGAACCCGCCGCGGTTCTCCTTATAGGCGACGACGCGCAGCGCCAGCACGTCGGTCGCGATCGGCAGGTTGATCATCCCTTTGGCGTAGAAGCCGGGATCGCCGTTCTTGGTGACGGTGCCCTGCACTTCCATCGCCCCGGCGATCTTGGTCGCATCGGGCTTGTTGTAGATCATGCGGATCGTGCCGCCCATCGATCCCGCGCCGAACAAGGTGCCCTGCGGCCCGCGCAGCACCTCGACCCGCTCGACGTCGAACAGGTTGATATCGGGGTTGGTCGATCCGGCATCGGCGGTGGTGCCGCCCGGGCCGGTGAGCGGGGTTTCGTCATAATAGAGCCCGACGGTCGCCTCGCCCGCGCTGCGCACGCCGCGGATCGTGATACGGCGCGAGGCCGGGGCGTTGCCCTCGACCTGCAAATTGGGCACCTGGCGGAAATAATCGTTGATCGAGGTCGCGCCGATCCGGTTGAGCGCCTCGCCGCCGATCGCGGAGATGCTGATCGGGGTATCCTGCAAGGTCGTGCTGCGGCGGAGCGCGGTGACGACGATATCGTTGCCTAACTGGCTCGTCGCTTCGGCGGCGGGCGCGGCTGCCGGCGCCTCGGTCTGCGCTGCGGCCTGGGTCGCGGCGAGCGCGCTGCCGGAAAGCAACAGGATGCCGAATGATCTCAAAGACATGACTAACCCCCCTTGTCTGGTTTTCGATCGGGGCGGCGGCGTTGATTGCCGTCCCCGTCGCGATCCAAGACGCGGGCGCGCGGCGTCCCCTCACCCCGCAGCCGAAAATTTTTTTGCGCGGGGTGAGGAAAATCCGGTGCGGCCCGTCCTTCCTGACTGAACGATGAGGGAGGGCGCGATGCGCGTGACACGGGGATTGAGGATGACGACCGGCCTGGCGGCCACGCTCGGGGCGCTGGCTTTGGCGGGTACGGCGCAAGCGGCGCCGCTGACGGACGCGCAGCGCGCGCAATTGCTCGCGGCATCGAAGAAGCAGGAGCCCGCGCTGTCGAGCGACGCGCTGGCGATCTGGAACCTCGCCGAAGTCGGCTACAAGGAGGAGAAGAGCAGCGCCTTGCTGCAGGATCGGCTGCGCAAGGCGGGGTTCACCGTGCGCGCCGGGGTCGCCGGGATGCCGACCGCCTTCGTCGCCAGCTTCCGCAACGGCGACGGGCCGGTGATCGGCATCCTCGCCGAATATGACGCGCTGCCGGGGCTGTCGCAGGCGGCGGTGCCCGATCGCAAGGGGACGCCGGGGAAGAATGCCGCTCACGGTTGCGGGCATAATCTGTTCGGCGCGGCCTCGGTCGCCTCGGCGGTCGCGCTCAAGGAGTGGATGGCTGCCAATAAGGTGAAGGGCGAGGTCCGCGTCTATGGCTCGCCGGCCGAGGAAGGCGGATCGGGCAAGGTCTATCTGGTGCGCGACGGGCTGTTCAACGATGTCGACGCGGTGCTGCATTGGCACCCGGGCGACAACAACAGTTATACCGTCACGCCTTCGATGGCCAATATCAGCGGCAAGTTCCGCTTCCACGGCGTCTCCGCGCACGCCGCCGCGGCGCCCGATCAGGGGCGCTCAGCGCTCGACGGGGTGCAGGTGATGAACATCGCGGTCGAGCATCTGCGCGAGCATATCCCCGACAAGACCCGCATCCATTATGTCATCACCTCGGGCGGCAAGGCGCCCAATGTCGTCCCCGATTTCGCCGAAGTCTATTATTACGTCCGCCAGGCCGATCCGCAGATCGTCCGCGACGTCTGGGCGCGAGTGGTGAAGGCATCGAAGGGCGCGGCAATCGCCACCGATACGACGAGCGATTATGAGATCACCGGCGGGGTCTATTCATTGCTGCCCAACAAGACCCTGCTCGAGGTCGCCGAGCGCAATTTCAGCAAGGTGCCGATCGCGCCCTGGGATGCCGAGCAGACCGCCTTCGCGGCGCAGATGGCGAAGAATTTGCCGCATGCCGGGCTGCTCGATCCGACCCCGATCCTGCCGCCGAGCGCCGAAGAGCAGCTCAACGGGTCGACCGATGTCGCCGATGTGAGCTGGACGGTGCCGACGATGGGGATTTCCACCACCACCTGGGTGCCGGGGACCCCGGCGCACAGCTGGCAATCCTCCGCCGCCAGCGGCACCTCGCTCGGGGTGAAGGGCGCCTCGGTCGCGGCCTCGGCGCTGACGCTGATGGGCGCCGAACTGCTGCAAAGCCCCGACGTGCTGGCCAAGGCCAAGGCCGAATTGGTCGAGCGGCGCGGCAAGGACTTCAAATATGCGGCGATGCTCGGCGATCGTAAGCCGGCGCTCGATTATCGCGACCCGCCGGCGCAATAAGGTGCGGGAGCCGGGGTCGCTCGATCCCGGCTCCCGAAACCTGTCGATACGGTAGATACAATAGAATCCGTTCGGGCTGAGCTTGTCGAAGCCCTGTACTTTTCTTCGTCGGCAGAAGTGCAGCCCTTCGACAAGCTCAGGGCGAACGGAGGTTACGCCCCCTTCAATCGGATCTCCGCCGCATCCTCGCGCTCGATGCGCGCCATGCCATAAGCCGTCACCGCCGCGACGAAGGTTGCGACGTCGCCGGTGCGGAACACCCCGGTCAGCTTGCGGTGCGCGGCGGCGGGGTCGTCAAGCACGATCTTACGCGGCGAATAGCGGTTCATCTCCGCGATCGCATCGCCGAGCACGGTATCGCGGAAGGTGAGATTGCCCGCCAGCCACGTCGTCGCTTCGCCCGCGCCGCTCGTCTCGCGCTTCACCGCCACGCCGTCATAGGCGAGCCGCTCGCCCGGGGTGAGCAGCGCGGGTTCGGCGATCGCGGGGATCGTCACGCGCACCTTGCCCTCGGCCAGCGCGACGCTGAAGCCGCGCCCCGCCTTGCGCACCGCAAAGGCGGTGCCCACCGCGACGACATCGCCCGCGCCGGTTTCGACGACGAACGGGTGGCTTTTGTCCTTGGCGACCTCGAAATAGCCCTCGCCGCGCAGCAGCCGGATGCGGCGCTCGCTTTGCCACGCCGGGACGTCGATCTGCGAATCGGTGTTGAGCGTCATCCGCGTGCCGTCGGCCAGTGCGACGATGCGCTGCTCGCCGATCGCGGTGCGATAATGCGCGACCGCGGCCACCGCGGGGGCGGTGGTGGTCGGCGCGCGATGCGATATCAGGCTGTACGTCCCCGCCGCCCCCGCGACGAGCGCGGCGACCGATGCGGCGATCCGCCACGACGCGAACCGGGGCGCCGCCGGCCGGCGCGCCGCGCTGCGCAGCGCTGTCATCTCAGGCAAGGCGGCGAGCCCGCCGAGCGCGTCATGCGTCGCTTCGGTCGCCGCCCAGGCTTCGGCATTCGCCGCGCTGCCGTTGCGCCACGCCTCGAACGCTGCCTGCTCCGCCGTGGTCGGCGCAGCGGCGTGCCGGCGCGCATACCAGCGCGCCGCCTCGTCGCTCGCGTTCGTCATCGTCATTTCTGCCGACATGCGGTCAGTTGCCTCATCGCGCGCATGATATTCTTTTCAACCGCGCTGACCGAGATGTTCATATGCCGCGCGATGTCCGCGTAGCTCATATGTTCAAATCGATGAAGAACAAATGCTTGGCGGGCGCGATCGGGCAGATCGCGCAGCGCCGCGAGCATCAGCTGCAATTCCTGCCGGTTCTCCAGGATGCGGTCCGGCGGGCAGGTTTCGACCGGGTGGTTATGATCCTCGAGCGGATCGTGCAGCCCCGCCTGCCCGGCGCGGCTGCGTCGCCCGTGATCGGCGAGCACGCTGCGCGCGACCTGGAACAGATAGCCCTGGACATTCTCCACCCCGTCGCGCCCCGCGCGCTGGTGCATCTTGAGCGCGACATCCTGCACCACATCGTCGAGATCGTTGGGATGCACCCGTTTCGAGACGAAGGCGCGGATCGCACCGAGATAGGACAGGAACGGCGCGGCCGCGCCCGCCGCCGGTTGCGGCGGGGCGAGCAGGCCGTGAGAGCCGCCTGATATCCCATCGGGGAGATTGGTCACGGATGTGAAATAAATCGGTCGCGCGCGCGCCTGTCAACGGTGCAACCCAAGTAAGCTTTGGATAACATGGCCATCGGCCACCGCTGGAAAGGCGCATTTCGATTCTTCACCCGTCCCCGCGCCTTTTCCCCGTTTCGGCGGCGTTCCTGTCCGCCGCGTTGCCGGCGCAGGCGGCCGCCGCGCCGGCGGCGCAAGGACGGACCGTCACATTGCGCCCCGGCCCGCTCGCGACGGCGCTGACGGATCTCGCGCGGCAAGCCGGCTGGCAATTGCTGTTCGATCCGGCGCTGGTGCGCGGGCGCTCGATCAAGCGCACGACGCACGCCGCCGATGCGAAGAAACTGCTCGGATGGCTGTTGCGCGATAACGCGCTGGAGGCGCGCTGGCTGCCCGGCGGCACCTTGCTGATCGTCCCGCGCGCGCCGAGCCGTGCGCCGCCGCCCGCCGCCGAGGCCGACAACCAGCCGGTGATCGTCACCGCGCTGAAGCGCGAAACCGTGATGGCCGAAACCCCGCTGAGCATGAGCGTCGAGCGGGGCAACGTGCTCGCCGACCGCGGGGTGCACGACATTCGCACGCTGGCGCGCCGGCATCCCGAACTGAGCGTGGTGGATACCGGGACGGGTCAGCAGCGGCTGCTGATCCGCGGCCTCGCCAGCGCGGGCGAGCCGACCGTCGGCATCTATTATGACGAAAGCGCGATCAGCGGCCCCGGCGGGACGACCTTCGATCCCAGCGCCTTTGCCCCCGATCTCGATCTGGTCGATATCGATCGCGTTGAGCTGCTGCGCGGGCCGCAGGGCACGTTATACGGCGCGAGCGCGATGGGCGGCGTGGTGCGCGTCATCTTCAACCAGCCCGATCCGGCCGCGTGGCACGGCGAGGCGCGTGCCGGTGTCGAACAGACCAGCGGGGCGGGGCCGGGCGACAGTGCCTCGCTGACGCTCAACGCGCCGATCGTCGCCGATCAGCTCGCGGCGCGGATGTCGCTCTATGCACGGCGCGCCGGCGGGGTGATCCGCAACGACCATCTCGATCTCGACCACGGCGGGCGGACCGACAAGAGCGGCGGGCGCTTCACCCTCGCCTGGGGCCCGCAGGACGGCACCAGCATCCAGGGCAGCGCGATCGTCCAGCGCACGCGGATCAGCGACGCGGCCTTCTGGTATCGCGCGCAGGGGCGCAACATCAACGACCAGAGCGCGCGCACCCCGCAGCGCAACGACCTGACGCTCTACAATCTTACCGCGCGACACGATCTGGGCGGGGTCACCGCGCTGGCCACCGTCTCGCATTATACGTGGAACATCGTTCGCGAGATCGATTACACGGGGGTCCTCTCCGGCCAGCGCGACGATCCCGCGATCTGCCGCAGCTTCTTCGCGCTCGCGGCGACCGAAAATTGCTCCGCCGCGCAGGTCGCTGCGTTCGGGTCGTTCGTCGACAGCCGCTTGCCCGGCATCCTCTATCAGCCGATGCGGGTCGCCGACTGGAGCGCGGAGCTGCGTTTCTCCTCGACCGGATCGGGCGCCGCCAAATGGACCGTCGGCGCCTATCTCGAGCGGCGGCGCGAGCATATCGCGAGCTACGCGCTCAAGGTCGATGCGGCGACCGGCATCATGCCGCGCCCGCTCGACGTCACCGGGCTGCGCTATCTCGACAGCGTGTTGTCGCAACAGGCGCTGTTCGGCGAATGGACGCAGGGGCTGACCCGCGCGCTGGCGCTGACGCTCGGCGGGCGGCTGTTCCGCTACGTCCGCGCCTCGGGGGGCAATGTCGATATCCCCAATCCGATCACCGGCACCGGTGCGCTGCAGGGCGGGCGCTATGCCAGCCGGGAGATCGGGAGCAATCTCAAGGCGTTGCTGTCGTGGCATCCGGCGGAGGCATTGCTGGTCTATGCCGAGGCGTCGCAGGGCTACCGGCCGGGTGGGGTCAATATCATTCCGCTGCTCGCCCCCGGGCTGCGCGTCTATCGCGCGGATCGGCTGTGGAGCTACGAACTGGGGGTCAAGTCCAGCGCGTTCGATCGCCGGGTCAGCATCAATGCCGATGTCTATCGCATCGACTGGTCGGACATGATCTATCCGGTGTCGAGCGCAAATGGCGCCTTCGCCTATAACAGCAATGCGGGCAGCGCGGCGATCCACGGCGCTGAGCTGGAGCTGACCGTCGTCGCCGATCCGCGCACGACGATCGAGGGCCGCGCCAGCCTGACCGACGCGCGGCTGTCGCGGAACCAGCCGATCGACACGAGCGGGATCATCGCGCGCAAGGGCGATCGCCTGCCCAACGTGCCGCTGCTCGCCTTCGCGCTGGGGATGCAGCGCCGCGAACCGCTGTCCACCACCACCAACGCAGTCGCCCGCATCGACTTCGGCTACACCTCGGCGATGAACACCGCCTTCAACCGCACCGATCCCTATTTCGAGCGGACCGCGCCGCGCACCCAGCTCGACCTTCAATTGCTCGTCGAACAGGCGCGCTGGAATGCTGGGTTGTCGATCAGGAATCTGCTCGACGATAAAGTACCGGCGCGGATCGCCTCGGGGCCGGCCGGTGTCGGGCAGGTGTGGAACGCATTGCCCCGTACCGCCAGCCTCGATGTCGCCTATCGTTTCTAGGGCGCGCATCCTTTCAGCGTGCGTGCCGCCGCGTCGAATGCATTCCAGCTCGCCTTGGCGAGGCTGCCGCCGACGCTGCAGCGGCGCGCGCCGAGCCGGGCGAATTCCGCGATGCGCCCGTCATAATCGTGCACCAGCACATTGACCGGCCTGGGCGCGACCGCGGCGATCAGCTCGGCGACCGCGCCGCGATCCTCGATAACCGGCACGAACAGGCAATCCGCCCCCGCTTCGGCATAGGCCACCGCGCGCGCGATGCTGTCGGCGGCGCTCATCCCCGGCACGCGGAAATTCTCGCTGCGCCCGACGAGCATCACATCCTGGCCGGTCGCGTCGATCGCCTCGCGCGCCGCGGCGATCCGCTCGACCGCAAGCCCGGTGTCGTAAAGCGCGCTGCCCGACCAATCCTCGATCGACAGCCCGGCCACCCCGGTATCGATCGCCAGCCTGACGTTTGCTGCGACATCCTCAGGGGCATCGGCGAAGCCGTTCTCGAAATCGGCGTTGACCGGCAGATCGGTCGCGCCGACCAGCAGGCGCAGGTGCGCGAGCACCTCGTCGCGGGTCAATTGCCCGTCTTCCTTGCCCGCGGCCCAGGCCGCGCCCGAGCTGGTCGAGGCGATCGCCTGAAAGCCGAGCGCGGCGAGCCGCACCGCGCTGCCCGCGTCCCACGCATTGGGCAGGATGAAGAATCCGCTTTCGTGCAGCTTGCGAAAGCGAAGGCGGGCGTCGGCGATGCTCGTCATGCGATGTGTCTCCGGTCGTGAAATTGCGTGCGCGAAATCCAGCCTAGCAGCAGCCCGGCGGCGATCACACCGGTCGCGCCCGCAACAACGAAGGCGGGAAGATAGGTCCCGGTCGCCTCGCGGATCACCCCTGCACCGAACGCCGCGAGCGCCGCACCGAGCTGGTGCCCGGTCTGGATCCAGCCGAACACGATCGGCGCTTCCTGCTCGCCGAACGCATCATTGGCGAGCTTGACCGTCGGCGGGACGGTCGCGATCCAATCGAGCCCGTAGAAGATCGCGAAGATCGTCAGGCTCATCGTGTCGAAGTTGAGGAACGGCAGGGCAACGAGCGACAGCCCGCGCAGCCCGTAAT